>JBIIFN010000064.1:0-12684 GCA_044237325.1 Algoriphagus sp. | reverse complement strand
GGTGCTGTATGTTTTTGCATATACGCCATTAAAGCGAGTGGGGCCTATTGCTGTGTTTGTGGGCGCTATTCCTGGTGCGATGCCTCCTTTACTGGGTTGGACAGCTGCTACAGGATCCATCACGTATGAAGCCTTGATTATTTTCGGGATCCAGTTTATCTGGCAGTTCCCCCACTTTTGGGCGATAGCCTGGGTAAGTGACGAAGATTACAAGCGTGCAGGATTCAAGTTGTTGCCGAGTGGTGGTGGACAGGATTTGAATACGGCCATACAAATCATGATTTATACTTTGTTTCTACTGCCTTTGGGTTTGTTGCCAAGCTACTTTGGTTTGGTAGGGCTCAATTCGGGTATAGTGGCGACCGTGTGTGGGGTGTTATTTTTGGCGCAGACCTTCTCCTTGATGCGGGATTGCTCTAGGAAGTCAGCGCTAAAGATCATGTTTGGTTCTTTTCTTTATTTGCCGATAGTGCAGATTGCGTATTTATTAGATAAAATGCCTTGATATGGAAAGAGAACTGAAGTACATCGACATCGTGGAGCAGCCTATCAGCATGAACCCAAAGAAATTTGCACTTTGGCTGTTTCTGGTGACTGTGGTGATGATTTTTGCAGCCTTGACCAGTGCCTATATCGTGCGTCAGGCGGAAGGTAATTGGCTCGATTACGAGCTCCCTGAGATTTTCTGGATCACTTCTGGCATCGTGGTACTGAGCTCGATATCTCTTCAAGTGGCTTACCATGCCGCGAAAAAAGACAACTTCCTCTTGCTCAGGACTTGTATGGCGCTTACCGTCGCCTTGGGAATTGCCTTTTTGGTGGGTCAGTGGTACAGCTGGGTTGCTTTGGTAGACCAAGAGGTGTTTTTTGTGGGTAACCCGTCAGGATCCTTTTTGTATGTTTTCACCGGATTGCACGCAGCGCACTTGATCAGCGGTGTGATATTTCTGATTATTGTATTAATTTCGACTTTTGGGACGAAGGTTCATTCACAGTCGCTCAACACACTAGAAATGGCAGCCACGTATTGGCATTTTCTAGGCGGCTTGTGGCTCTACCTGTTCTTGTTTTTGCTTTTAAATCATTAAAATTAACCCAGTACAACTTATTCAACTATGTCTGCGCATTCTACTGCTATTGAAGTAAGCTCGAAAAGAGGCGTTTGGGGAGGAGGAAATGAACCCCTAAAGGCCAGTTATGGAAAACTCATGATGTGGTTTTTCTTGCTTTCTGACATTTTCACTTTCGCTGCTTTTCTAATTACCTACTTGGCCATCCGTGTCAGCTATCCTGCCTATGCGGGTGCTGCAGATACCTTTACTGGTTCCAATGAGTACTGGCCGGTGCCTGAATTGGTATTCGAAGCGCTACCTTTTGTGCACGGAGTGCATGCACCCCTAGTTTTTGTGGGTATCATGACCTTTATTTTGATTGCTAGCTCGGTGACGATGGTATTGGCAGTGGAAGCAGGTCACAGAAATGACCGAAATGATGTAGTGAAGTGGATGCTTTGGACCTTGCTAGGAGGAATTACCTTCCTAAGCTGCCAAGCTTGGGAGTGGTCACACTTTATCCACGGTACAGATGCTGGCTCTATGTTGACTTATGTCAATGGCTTGGGTCAAACCATTTCTGAAACAGTTTTTGGTGCCAACTTGATGGTTAACGAATACGGGCCTGCGTCTTTTGCGCAGCTGTTCTTCTTTATCACTGGTTTTCACGGGTTCCACGTGACTATCGGGGTGTTCTTATTATTCCTTTGCTTCTACCAAGCTGCAGTAGGTGTGTATGACAAGCGTGGTCATTACGAAATGGTCGAGAAAATCGGTCTATACTGGCACTTTGTTGATTTGGTGTGGGTATTTGTATTCACCCTATTTTATTTGATCTAAGCCTCTCAATCCCGTAGTTATGGAAATTCAAGAAAATAAGTCTACGCTTCAGGTAGCTCCTAGAAACGAAGAGAAAATCAAAAAAATCTGGAAAACTGCTGCTATCATGTTGTTGATTACGGTAGCGGAATTCATCATGGCCTTTACCATGGATAGAGGCATTTTACTGTATGTACTTTTCATTGTTTTGACGATATGGAAGGCCAAATACATCATGATGGAGTTCATGCACTTGGGTGATGAAGCCAAGCCTTTGTTCTATTCTATCATTGTGCCGCTAATCTTCTTGGTTTGGCTCGTGATTGCCTTGATGAAAGAAGGATCTGACATCTTCTTGATGCGCTGGTAGAATTAAAAAATAATTGAAAAAATAGAGGTTGAAGTGAATCACTTCAACCTTCTTTTTTGTTGTACACATATTATGCGAAGTTTACGAATTCTACAAGGTTTTGTACTGGTATGCATCTTGCTGATCCCGGTCCTTATTTTCATGTTTTTGAAGGGCTTTGGCAAAAACGAATACGACCTTCCTATCTTTTTTCAAAAGGGGGTAGACAATCCCTTTAAAGAATGTCCTGTCACCGACAGCACGCAGCATTATATCCCAGAATTCACCTTTACCAACCAGGAGGGTAAGCCAATAGGCAGGGCTCAGATGGAAGGGAAAATCACCGTGGTTGATTTCTTTTTCACTTCTTGCCCGAGTATCTGTCCTGTGATGTCTAAAGAGATGGCTCGTGTCAATGACATGTTTAGAGATGAGCCTCAGGTGCAGCTGATGTCCATCAGCATTGATCCGGAGTACGACACTCCACAAATCTTAAAGAAATACGCCGAGGAGCACCAGGCTATCCCGGGTAAATGGCATTTCCTATCGGGGCCTAAACAGGAGACTTTCCAGTTGGCACGCTGTGGCTTTGTCCTTCCTGCGCTCGACGGCAACGGAGTTCCAGATGATTTTGTGCACAGTGACAAGTTTATGTTGATCGACGAGCAGGGTAGAATTAGGGGCTATTACAGTGGCACCACGCGAGAGCAGGTAGATCTATTGATGTTAGAAACAAAAATCCTATTGCATGGAAAAGACAAGTAATTCCGTAAGCCCTCAGCAGGAGGCTAAAGTAAAAAGCTGGATCATTGGACTCTCCATTGCCGTTCCTTTGGCAGTGGCTGTACTCTTGTTTATGCCCACCAAAATCACCTCGCTAGGTGGATGGGTGTATTTTCTGCCTCATCTCAATGCGGTTATCAATACGGCGGCCTCTGTGGCGCTAATTCTGGGCTTGGTATTTATCAAGCAAAAGAAATATGCATTGCATGGGGCAACGATGACGGTAGCCTTTATTTTGGGAGCCATTTTCTTGGTATCCTATGTCATCTATCATGGGGCAGCCGAAAGCACAACTTATGGCGGTGAGGGCAGTATTCGTAGCGTGTATTATTTCCTATTGATCTCCCATATTCTCTTCGCGGCGATTGCCTTGTTTCCAATCTTATTTGCCTACTATTATGGATATACTAACCAGCGCGAAAAGCACCGCAAGGTGGTTAAATATGCGTTTCCTATTTGGTTGTATGTATCCGTTACCGGCGTCATCGTTTACTTGATGATTTCGCCGTATTATACGCAGTCCTTCTAAGTTCATTTCGTTAGCCTATTTGCTAAAAAGTGTTGTTACGCCCATGAAGATCAAATTGCTTTTCTTTCTCGCTTGCAGCCTCTTGTTTCAGCTATCTGCAGCTGGACAATGTGCCATGTGCCGTGCTTCCGTTGAAAACAACGTGAGTAATGGGGATACAACCATTGGGGCGGGTTTGAACAATGGAATTCTCTACTTGGTAGTGATGCCTTATTTGATGGCGGGGATTAT
The DNA here is from genome assembly GCA_044237325.1 of Algoriphagus sp. Lineage (GTDB taxonomy): Bacteria > Bacteroidota > Bacteroidia > Cytophagales > Cyclobacteriaceae > Algoriphagus. The sequence continues at coordinate 8,921 of JBIIFN010000064.1, read as the reverse complement.
TGGCTTCCTCTGGTACAGGTCTTCTAAAAAGAAGAAGGCTAAACTGAACGTTCGCTAATTGTTCCTCGGCAAAGTTTGATACCAGACTTTGCTTTTTTATTTTTAGTCTCCATGAAGCTCTCCCTACGCAGTATTCTTCTTGCAGGAACTGTACTTCTTCTTCCCATAGCACTGATTTTGAATTTTTTTGTTTTTCAAAAAAGTCAAGAGGAGACCTATTTGGAGGCCATTGAGGAAAAAATCCAGCAGGTAGATGTACAATTTGTGCAAGACCAGGAGCTCTTTCTTCGTCAGCTGGGAACGGATACCGTGAGTTTTGGTCGGATAAGCACCACAGAGTTCCTACATCCTATTTTTGTCATCCGTGCTTCTGGGGAACTGCTTTACTGGTCTGATTATGGATTTACGCTTGATTTCTCCGAGCTTGATTTAAGTAAGGAATACCAGGTGATTACTGCTCCTTACGGGACGTTTTTAGCAAAAGTTCAGCCGATGAATCCCAAGGGGGAGTCTAGGTATTTGATTCAAGCGTATCGATTGATTTGGCCTGGGAATATTCAAAACGATTACTTGCAGACAGGACCCAATCCTGAGTTGTTTGGAAATGCCCTGTTTACGCTATATCCCAATCCTGAGGAAGGTAGCTACCAAGTAAACTCCCCAGTGGGGGTTCCTCTTTTTGGAATAGACTTTCAGTTGGGCTTTGCTTCGGTAGGCAAAGCGTTAAACACGCCGCTATTGATTTTCATAGGCTCATTATTTATGCTGTATGCCTTAGTGAGCTTTAATTTTTTGAGAAAAAAATGGAGTAGGGGAAGACAATGGCAAGCCCTAGGCTACGGGTTTCTGATTCTGGTTTTGGTCCGTGTGGGCATGCTGCTCTTAGATTTTCCAGCGGCTTACTTAAATCTTTCTCTTTTTGACCCTGTTCATTATTCCTCAGGCTGGGCTTCGCCAAGTTTGGGTGACCTACTCTTAAATACAGGGTGTTTTGTAGGTATTTTTGCCTTACTCCTCGTGCAGTTATCTTCTAAAGCCTCTTTGGAGAAGTTTATGGTCTGGCGGGATCGGGTTCGCTTGCAGTGGTTTCTGTTGATCGCCTTTGCAAGCAGTACGCTTTTTTTCGTTTGGCTTTGGATGGTTCCTCGTGAACTGGTTCTCCATGCACAATGGGCCCTAGATGTGTCCTCCATTCCTTCTTTCGATGGGTTGAAGGGGGTTAGCTTTCTTATTTTATTTCTTTGGGCAGCGGTGTATGTATTGCTGAGCCTTTCCTTGATGCGTTTACTTTCGTTGGGGAGCTTGGACAAGGGCTTGCACTTTAGGACACTCTTGATTTTCGCTGTGCCCGTCCTTGCCGCCTTCTTTTTTTGGAGTCTCTGGTTGGGGATTGCAGGGCTAGTCCACTTTCTATTTCTTTTTTCTATTCTACGGTTTGATTTGTTTACCAATGTCTTTCGTTTGGGTATGGAAACCTTCCTCACCTTGTTTTACGGGAGTTTGGTTGGGGCTGCAATCGTGGCGGCTAGTAGCTATGCAACGGCTGGTGAGCGGCTTGTTCAGTCTAAGCGGGCCTTTGCAAAGGAGTACTTGATTGCTTCGGACGAGAAGACGGCGCTTCTATTGGATGATATCTTCTTGCGGCTCAAGGGGGACCTCTTTGTGCAAAACCGACTTGTTGATCCATTGCTATCCAAAGATCCCATTGTGAGTAAAATCCGAAAGATTTATTTGGACAATTACTTCGATCAGTTTGAGGTGGTTGTTCGCATCTTTTCGCCATCTGGCAAGCAAATTGGAGGCTCCTCGGAAGGTGGAACGCTGAAATCTTTGCAGCAGCAGTACATCAAAAGTGATTATGCTACGGAGGTGAAGGACCTTTATTTCATACGGGATAAGGAAAGGGGTAAGAGTGACAAATTTGTGGCTTTTGTACCTCAAGTAAGGGGAGGAAGTAGCTTGGGAACGATTTACCTTGAGCTTACCCAATTGAAGATGCAATCGGGGAGTGCTTATCCTCGACTTTTATTGGACAAGAAATACGTAGACCAGCTGGAGACCAAAACCTTTGATTATGGGGTGTTTACTGAGGGTGTATTGGTGCGTAGTTCGGGCAGCTTCAACTACCTCCAAGAAGAGGTTGCTGCATTGCTCAAGGAGGAACGATTGGGTACATCCGGATTAGATGCTTTGGGTTATCGACATGTCGGTGTCAAAAACGGGGAAGAATTGATTGTGCTTTCCTCTCCATCGGCCACGATGGATCAATTTTTCGGCACCTTATCCTTGTTTTTCGTCGTTTTTGTTTGCCTTACCTTTCTAGCGATTGTGGTAGGTATTTTTCTGCAAGGCTACCAAAGCTTCGAGGTCAACTATTCCACCAAACTTCAGCTCTACCTCAACTTTGCCTTTTTCTTTCCTATCATCATCATCTCTTTGATTACAACTGGCTTGCTGTCGCAGGGCTACCGAGACGACCTTAATGGGCAATACCTGCAAAAGGCAACATTGATCAAAGGTAATTTGGTGCGCTTTTTTGGAGGACAAAACTTGGAAGTTTTGGATCGGGATGCCCTAACAGAAGAAATCAACACCTTGGCTACTACCATTGGTAGTGATATCCACCTGTATAGCCCAGAAGGGCTGCTGCTAACATCTAGCCGAAGCAGCATCTTCGAAAAGAAACTGCTCTCCAACTACATCAATCCTGAAGTACTAGCGGGGCTGGTTGAGAAAAAAGAAGGGCAGCTAGTGGCAGAGGAACGTGTAGGAAAGCTCAATTACCAAACGGTTTACTTATCCATTCCTTCACAACTTGATCCTTCCATCAGTGCCATCTTGGCCATTCCTTTTTTTGAGTCCGAGGAAGAGCTAAACGCGATGATTTCCGATGTTTTGGGCAGGGTGTTCAATGCCTTTGTGGTCATTTTCATCTTGTTTTTGCTGGTGTCTTTTCTGGTAACCAAAAGCCTCACACATCCCTTTCGATTGCTTACCCAAAAGTTGAAATCCACCAACTTGGAGGCCAACGAGCCGATGGTATGGGCGTCCAAGGATGAGATTGGCTTGTTGGTCAACGAATACAATCAGATGCTCTACAAGTTGGAAGCCAGTAAGAAAGTGCTCGCCTCTACGGAGAAGGAATCTGCTTGGCGGGAGATGGCCAAACAGGTGGCTCATGAGATCAAAAACCCCTTGACGCCCATGAAGCTTACGCTGCAGCACCTGCTTCGCTTGGATCAGGAAGGTAAGTTGGATGATGCTGACAAACTCAAAAAATCACTTGAAACGCTAATTCACCAGGTTGATGCGCTCAGTGGCATCGCTTCTTCTTTTGCTACGTTTGCCAAGATGCCATTGCCAAACAACGAGCTGATTAATTTCAAGGAGGTTGTGGTCAAGGTGTTGGACTTGTTTCGTACCGACAAGCGTATGCAGCTTGATTTTAAAGACGATACCTATACCGATCAGATTTCTATTTTGGGGGATGATGCCCTTTTTGGTCGGGTGATTTCTAATTTGATTATCAATGGGATGCAAGCTGTAGCAGCTGGCACAAAACCACATATTCGTGTTTGGCTTTGGATGACTGATAAAGCCGTGTTTTTGGAGATTGCAGACAATGGAAAGGGCATACCTGTGGCTCTGCGGGATAAAATCTTTATCCCCAACTTCAGTACCAAGAGTCAAGGTTCTGGGTTGGGCTTAGCAATTGCCAAGAGCGGTGTGGAAACTGCAGGAGGAAAGATTTGGTTTGAAACAGAAGAGGGTAAGGGTAGCACCTTCTTCCTCACTTTCCCATTAGCTAGCTCCTAGCGAAAGTTTTTTTGCTCCCCTGATAAATTTGATTTAGGCAAAAGGTCAAACGCATGGCATCGTAGCGCAATTCATAAAAAAAGTTAACTTTGGGTCATGTAATTAGTTGTTGTACTAACAATTAATAAACGAAATAAATATGAGAAAAAGTATTCTGGTTAGTGGCGGAACAAAAGGAATCGGTCGAGCGATTATTGAACGGTTTGCCAAAGAAGGGTTTGATGTATATACCTGCGCTCGAAATGCGGCTGACTTGGCTGCATTGCGTGCGTCTTTGGAGTCCAGCTATCCGGGCATCCGAGTTGCTACCTTTGTGGCAGATCTTTCCAAAAAGGAGGAGGTGATTGCATTTGCAACTGGAGTTAAGGCTATTGGTATTCCCGATGTGATCGTTCACAACACAGGCCTTTTTCTTCCTGGTTCCTTGCATGCGGAGCCCGATGGGAATTTGGAATTTTTGATTCAGACCAACTTGTATTCAGCTTACTACTTGACCCGTGCTTTTGCTACGGAACTGATGAATCGCAAGTCTGGGCATATTTTTAGTATTGGATCTATTGCAGGCATCACCGCTTATGCCAATGGAGGGAGTTACTCTGTTTCCAAATGGGCGATGCTAGGCATGACCAAATGTTTTCGTGAAGAATTCAAACCTCACCAGATCAAAGTGACCTCGATTTTACCTGGCGCTACCCTCACCGATGCATGGGCAGGGGTGGATTTGCCAGCCACCCGTTTCGTGAATGCGGAGGATGTGGCAGATTCAGTATGGGGAGCCTATAACCTTTCCCCTGGTGCTGTAGTTGAAGAACTAATTATTCGTCCCCAATTAGGAGATATATAAGCTATGAAATCTCAAATTATGCCCCTTGAAGGCGGTTATTGCAACAGTTTGACCCAGTATTCCCGAAGAGTGACTATTCCGGTACGGGTAGGTGATGTGGTCATTGGTGGGGACAATCCCATCGTGGTGCAGTCCATGACTACGGTCGACACCATGGATACACAAGGCTCTGTGGAACAGTGTATTCGCATGATCGACTCGGGATGTCAACTGATTAGAATCACCGCGCCCTCGCTCAAAGAGGCGGAGAACTTGCGAAACATCAAGGAGGAATTGCGGAAGCGTGGATACAATACGCCCTTAGTGGCAGACATTCACTTCACACCGAATGCCGCTGAATTGGCCGCCAAAATCGTTGAGAAGGTTAGAATCAATCCGGGCAACTATGCCGACAAAAAGAAATTTGAAGTCATCGACTATACCGACGCTTCCTATGCCGAAGAGTTGGAGCGTATCCGGGAGCGTTTTTTGCCTTTGGTAAAAATCTGCAAAGAACATGGTACAGCCATGCGTATTGGAACCAACCACGGTTCCCTTTCCGATCGAATCATGAGCCGCTATGGAGATACTCCGCTTGGCATGGTGGAGTCTGCCCTTGAGTTTTTGAGAATTTGTGAGGACGAGCAATTTTATGACATCGTCATTTCCATGAAATCTTCCAATACGCAAGTGATGGTACAAGCTTACCGCTTGCTGGTTCAGAAGCTCAATGAAGGAGGGTTTAAACCCTATCCTTTGCACTTGGGGGTAACTGAGGCGGGAGAGGCAGAGGATGGAAGAATCAAATCGGCCGTTGGTATTGGTACGCTTTTGGAAGATGGCTTGGGGGATACCGTACGCGTTTCCCTGACCGAAGATCCAGAATTTGAAGCACCCGTAGCACGTGCCTTGATTGACCGCTACACGTCAAGAGGTACGCATGCACCCATAGCCACCCTAGCATCCTATCCCATTCATCCCTTCGAGTACATCAAGCGACAAGTCACTGAGATATACAATTTTGGCGGTCAAAATGTACCCCGTGTGATTGCCGATATTTCTGCGCTATCTCAAGTTACAGATCGTGAAATGAAGGCTGTGGGACACTTTTACTTGCCTGAATTGGACAAGTGGAAGATGAATGATCTGGGTTGCGACTTTATTTATTCAGGTTCCAACCCCATTCCTTTCATGCTTCCTAATGGGATGAAAGAAATCCAAAACTATTCTGTTTGGAAAGCGGTGGGAGATCAGCTGAACAAATTTCCCCTATTCCAAATTTCAGAATACCAAGATGCGGCGGAAGTTCACCAAGAGCTTAATTTTCTAGCCGTAAGCACAGTCGATATCGATCAGGCCATTTCTTTGGTAGGTACTAGAAAAGATACCGTCCTTCTTTTGTCGAGTAGCAATGCCCATGGCATGCCCGACTTACGCAGGGCATTTGTGGCCTTGTTGGAAGCGAACTGTACCGCTCCAGTAGTGGTGCAGGTGAGTTATCCGGCCCATACGGCAGATCAAACCATGTTGTATGCCGCCACAGATGTAGGGGGGCTGTTGGTCGATGGGCTAGGGGATGGGATTGTCATTTCTTTGAATCCTGAGCCAACTCAAGATCGGAAGCAGGTTTTGGAGCAGATCAAACTTCATAATTCGGTTAGCTTTGGTGTGTTGCAAGCGGCACGTACCCGTATGTCCAAGACAGAATACATTTCTTGTCCTTCCTGTGGGCGAACGCTTTTTGATCTGCAGGAAACCACCGCCATGATCCGCAAGCGTACCGACCACCTGAAAGGGGTGAAGATTGGCATCATGGGCTGTATTGTCAATGGTCCAGGTGAGATGGCCGACGCAGATTACGGCTATGTGGGTTCGGGTAAGGGTAAAATTACCTTATACAAGGGCAAGGAGGTAATGAAGCGCTCTGTCGCCTCCGAAAAAGCCGTAGATGAATTGATCAACATCATCCGTGAGGACGGTAAGTGGCTAGAGCCAGAAACTATCTAAGGTTCAACCTTTACTTCTTTCCGAAAGCGAACTAAACTTAATTTCGTTTGCGGGGGTTATCCTATAAATTGAATTTCTCATGGAAGAAAAAAATCAAGTAAAAGAGTTTTTTAAGTTGGGTGAGGTAGGGAATTATTTTCTCCGTGTATTCAAAAAAGCGGATCCCAATTCACCAAGTAACATCAACCTGCGGATGATGCACGGCATCAACAAGATTTCCATCCTAGTGTTCTTGTTTGCTTTGATCTTCTGGATTGTCAAAAGATTCATCTAAAAAATCTTCTCCTCTTTGAATCCTCCTTCAGCTAGAAGAGGTAAGTCCTAAAATAGGACACCAACCTGAAAACTGATGCTGTGGAACTGAGAACTCACTTTGTTTAAGGAGTTAAATCCCTCAGGCAGCGCCGCTCTCGTCCAGAAAGGGTGGATTTTTGGCCTAGTTTCCGGTTGACTATGTGTTCCTTCCAAGTAACTGCTAGGTTGCCATTTGTATCCTATACTTGAAGTGAGTGCCCATTTTCCTTTTTTTGCGGGTAGGGTCACCCCCAAAAAGGGATGTAAATAGACTCCGCCCTCATGCCAAGTACTGGACCAATCCGTACGGTTTCGTTCTTCAAGAAAGGCTGTTCCAAATCCTGCATTGAGTCCCCCCATCCACTTTGGACCGACTTCATCCCCAAGGAAGCTTCTCCATCCCAAACCTATGGGGAGTAGCTGAATATCGGGGTAGTTGTCATAGCCCAAATGAATTCCCAAGTAGTGGTTGGGTTTGATTTCCTTTCCATGGAAAGCGGAAAATGAAAAATTAAGTCGTTTTTGTGTCTCTTCAGACCATAAGATTTTTGATTTCCCTCCCAGTAAACCCAATTCCAATTGGGTGATCCTTTTATTCTCTTGGGCAGTTGCGACTTGCAAGCTGCACCAAGAGATAAGAAACATAAAAATCAATCTGTTGTATCCCATCTTAGCTTACTTCAATGGGGTCACTCACCTGGATACAGCTTATTTTCTTCAGTTTGGCGGGGTTGCTATAGTCGTATTGGCATACCCCATCTGGTCCGATGACAATCAAGGATTTAGGCCCAGGGATCAAGTCTACTGACTTCATGGATTGAAGAAACTCCAACTGGTTTTTATCGATGGTGAGGACGTCGGAGGCGTTGAAGCTTTTGAGTCCATGCTTACCTTCCGCTACATACAAGTAGTTTTCTGCCAAGCCCAATCCGTGCGGATTGAGCATGGGGTAGGCTTTTAGGAGTTTGGGTTGATAAGGGTTTTTGATGTCGAGGACGTGTAGTTCATTTACCCCATTGACACAAAAATTACCACTGCGCAGCGTCACAAATGCATAGTCCTCGTTGACTACTACAGGGTCACAAGACAGGACATGTTCGTAAACAGCCATTCGAGTAGGGGCAGCGGGATTGGAGGCATCATAGATGTGTAAGCCCCGGTTGGAACCAATAAATAATTTTTGATCAAACGGGAAGATCGTTTCGATGCCCCAGCCCAGATCTATTGGCTTAAGAAACTTAGGTTCGGCTGGGCTTTCTACATCAAATACACGGAGGGTATTTTGATCTACGGCGAAGAGGTGTCCATCCATTAAGGTAAATCGGGCCATGGATCCACCGGTACCGTAGCTTTGGGAAGCTTTGGCCATGTTGGAAAGAAAGCTCATGCCAGGTCGTACAGTCCACATACCATCGTATTCCCAACGTGGAGAATCACTGGTGAGTACAGTATCCTTGAAGGTGATGATTTTCCCCGTACTGTGCTGGTAGAGGTGGGTAAACACATCTTCCACCCGCTTGACTAGGCGGATATTTTGAATGTTGCTTAGGTCAAAGGCGAGTAAATCCACGTAATTGTCTGCATAGAGGATATTGCTATTGATTGCCAAGTCCACATTCCCCTCGATGGGAATAAAACTCAGGTTGATTGGATTGGCTGGGTTTTTATTGTCGAAAATGTGGATCCCCTTGCTAGGTTCATTGATGAGTAAATAATCCTTGTAAATGTAAATTTTTCCAGGACTTTCAATCTCTTGGGCAGGAATTGGAGAAAGAGACTTGGCTCGAACATCCTTCATTTCAAGGTAAATGGGCATCATCGTTCGAAACGTGTAGGTAGCGTTTACTTCGTCGGTGCATGAAAAAAGTAGCGTGCTTGCCAATAGGAGCAATGCGATATTTAGTTGGAAAAGTTTCATTGGGTAGTTGATTTAAGGTTAACAAAGTTAATTGATTTCTAAACGTGCTTCAATGGGGATTCG
>JBIIFN010000147.1:0-5453 GCA_044237325.1 Algoriphagus sp. | reverse complement strand
GCTACAGGGGTTATAGACTTTTTCAATTTTTTTACCGGTCTTCAATTTTATTTGTTAGCTTCCTTTGTGATTTTTCAAAAATGGTTTCTCCTTTTTTCTAGAAAAAGAGGTTTGGGACCATTCAATCTGAGACTTAGTTTTCTGTACGATGCATTCACGACGAAGATTTATCCAAAACACGAGCATTATAGGTTTGGCCATGACTGTACAACCCAATTTATCCCTGCTTGCCGCCCAGAAAAAAGTGCTGGGCCACGGCGATTTCAAGTATTCTATAGATCCCAACTGGGGGAATCTAGATCCTGCCAAAGTACCGGTAGTCAATTGCCACGAGATGGTGATGGACCGAAAGGGCAGAATGATTCTTTTGACGGATGAGCCCAAGAATAATGTGATTATTTATAGCCAATCAGGAAAGTTGCTCACTACTTGGACCTTGGGGCTCACTTCAGCCCATGGCCTGACCCTAGTGGATGAGGGGGATTCCGAATATCTGTGGATAGTAGATAATGGTGGTAGGGTACTCAAAACTAGCTTAGATGGCAAAGTCATCACCGAAATTCCTTCTCCGGTAGCTGAAGGGATTTACACAGATAAAATGCGCTGGGTACCAACCGAAACTGCTGTGGCTCCAAATGGGGATTTGTATGTAGCGGATGGCTACGGTTCCCAATTCTTTCTGCAGTACGATAGTCGAGGAAATTTTATCCGGAAATTTGGAGGAGCGGGAAATGAAGATGGGCAGTTTAGCACTGCGCATGGAATCGCCATAGATCAGCGTTCGGGTGGCGAACCCACACTTATTTGTACATCTAGGGGACATAATTCATTTAAGCGATTTACACTAGATGGTAACTACCTAGAAACGATTTTTCTGCCAGGGGCCTATGTTTGTCGACCGGTGATCCATGGAGAAAATCTGTATGCAGGGGTGTGCTGGTCTAGGCTTCGTTACTTGGAGCAAACGGATAATTCGGGTTTTGTGACCATTTTGAATAAGGAAAATAAGGTAGTCTCCAATCCTGGAGGTACTGAGCCCTATTATCGAGCCGGTGTTTTGCAAGTCATGCTGCAAGGCGAACCTGTTTTCCAGCATTGCCATGATGTCTGCATTGACCAGGATGAGAATATCTACGTGTGCCAGTGGAATGCGGGAAAGTCTTATCCGATCAAATTGACACGGGTTTGAGTTTTCTGTAAACATGAGGGGAGCATTCGAAAGATTGCTCCCTTTTTTTATGGTTAATTTTTAAAGTTGAGTTAGGATTAAGGTAGTTGAATCGATTTGGGTATCAAGTTTCGATTAGTTTAAATCGGCTTCAAGATAAATAGGAGGAAGGAAAAAAGTGTCTGCAGGGAGTTAACCGTTCTAATCCAGTATTTCGGTGGATAATTCACCAAAAATAGGTGGATAACTTGTTCGTTTACAGGCAATTTCATGGTAAAAATTGCGGGAAAGTTTTTGAATAAATAATTGGAATTATTTTTTTTAAAGGCCAACTTTAATTCATCAAGTAAGAGAAAAAAAGACCGAAAGTAAGATTTCGGATCGTAGTTTGAATGTTTGAGATCGGGCATAAAGGGGGACCTACCTTAGGGTAAGTTTCTGAGACAGGAAACTGCAGAAATGCTAAAAAACGATGGGCTTGAATTTGAGGACTTCTTCGGAAAGAATCAAAGTTCCAGGCAAGAAGGATCAAGAAAGAAATTTCTGGATTGAAAGGGGCAACCCCAGAATTGCAAAAAATGGATTAATCAGCACAGATTTTCTTTCGGGAAAGTTTGTACAAACATCGGGCACAAAGGAACTGTCCCTTAACTGGGGTGGTTTGCAACGGGCAACCGCAGAAGTGCTACTGGATCGGCCTGGGAGTCTACCGTCAAGGTAACTTCGGGAGTTCCGCCATGAAGGAACACTTGCCTACAAGTGTTTGAGAGGGGTAACCACAGAAATGGAATGGAAATCTAACAAAACAGGACAAGTCCGTAAGGGCGGCTTCATTCAATGATTTGGACCTGGGAAACTGGGAAAAGTCCTTAACTGTAGCTTGAGGGAGTCAGTGAACTACGGGGATCTGTCGACCAAACGGGAAGCTTTCGCAAGAAATGCTTCCCGTTTCTGTTTTTAGCCCATTATTGAAGAGAATAAAAATAGGTTGTTGGGTTCGAAGAATTTTTTAGGGCAAGGAAAACCGATTATTCCAATCCCAACACACAACCGCCCAAGGATTCAAGCTGTCTTGAAATGTATGGAGGATTTTAAATCCAACTCGTTGATGTGCTGCCAAAGATCGATAATTGCTCAAGGCAACGGAAGTAATTGCAAAATCATAGGTGCTACCATACTGCTCTTGGTATTCGGCATATAGTTTGTCAAATACCCCTGTTCCACGTTGAGACTTCCCTACACACACCTGTCCTACGACCATGGGATTGTAATCGGTTACTTTTTTATCCCCAATTTCTGATTGATCAAAATTTTCAAAAAGTGGAATCAACAAAGGGACCACCTCTCGGGAAGCCAAGGTCATCGCCAATACATAGCCGACCACCTGATCCTTCTCCTTTGCAAGCACATGGGGGGCAATGCTATGCATGGCTTCCAATTGTGCGAGGTTGTGCTGAATGGTTACAAACCCTTGTTCGTCTTTCTCTTCCTGTGATAGGTTGGTCGATAGGTTTTCGCGTTGTAGGGATAAAATCCCTTCTAGGTCTGCAGGCGATTGGGAAAGGCAGAGGTTTACCATGTACTTATATAAAAGGCTAGTCCAATAAAGATCATTTAATCTTCCCCAAAAAAACAAGAAGGGATCCTATCGGCCTAATAAACGTGAATTAATCTTAGATTTTCTCTAAATTTCTGTCGTATTGACTTAAACTAGGTATGAAACCGATCTCTTATTTCTACGGGCTTTGGGTGTTCCTCTTTGCACTTTTTGCGTATTGGCAAATCAACGATCCCGACCCGGAAGTTTGGGTTAGCATCTACGCCGTGGCGGTGATTTTTTCACTATTTGCCGTTCGTGGTATTTTCCCCAAATTGCCCCTTACTCTAGTGGTGGTTTTATGTCTATTAGGCGCGATCTACTTCTTTCCTGGAGGGGTAGGAGAATGGATTACTGCCGAATGGGCACAAAAAGACCTAACCATGAAAACACCTCAGATGGAAGAAAACCGGGAAACCTTCGGTTTGCTTACCATTGCACTTGTCTTAAGTCCAGCACTATACCGAGCCTGGAAAAAAAGTTGATACAAATCCTTCAAAATTTCACCGCTACAACTACTATTTCCATGCGTATTCTATTCGTTTTTCTCTTCTTTTTCATGAGTAGCCTTGCAGGCAAAGCCCAGCAAACCATCACGAGTTCCTACTTTGAAATGCGCACTTATACCGTGCACGAGGGAAAGATGCCTGACCTCATCCAGCGTTTTCAAAATCATACGCGAACCCTATTTGCCAAACATGGAATTGAAAGTGTGGCTTACTTTCTTTCAGAGGCTCAGCCTGAGCAGCAGCTCACTTTTATTCTAGGCTATCCATCCGCTGCTGAGCGAGATGTTCGCTGGGGCAATTTTGCAAATGACCCCGAATGGAAGGCAGTGGCCAAGGCCTCTGAAGCCAATGGCCCTATCGTCCAAAAAGTAGATCAGGTATTTATGGTTTGGGCAAAGGGTCTTAATTCCGCCAAAGCAACTCGACCTAGCGGAATTTTCCAATTGCGTACCTATCATTTATTGCCTGGAAGATTGGATGCCATCCAAACCCGTTTCCGTGACCACACCCAAGCCTTATTTGAAAAGCAAGGGCTATCCAACTACCCTTATTGGGTTACAGTGGAAAAAGATGGAGTACAGCCCAAGTTGGTTTACCTGATTGGACACCAGTCTAAAGAGGAATTTAATGCTGCCTTTGGACGATTTGTAGCGGATCCTGAGTGGATTCGCGTCCGTGATGCATCCGAGGCTTCAGGAAAGATTATCGAGAAGATTGATGCGCTATTTTATACGCCGCTCCCATTTACACCGATGAAATAAAGTGGGTTGATTGTCTGATTTTCGCCCATTGGTAGTCAAGAAAGGTGGTTGCTGGCAGATAATCGTTGACAGCTAACCGTCCACAGCTGCTTGAATAATTACCACCTTCCAAACCTAATTTCAAGACATCCAATTTAAATTTCTAAGGAGGTAGTGTAGCGTATCGAAGTGAATACTCGTTGCTAGGCTATTAACCCACACAAAACCATGACTCGGATCTTACCAATTTTAGTTTTTGCACTCCTCTTTTCCTGCCAGGAGTCGGAGAACCCTAATGGGTGCAAAGTGGCCAATCCAACAGAAGATTTGCCGTGGCTAAAGGAGGGTATCAAAAGTACCATGGAGTTGAATTTGGTAGACTACTTCTACCTTGTTCAAGGAACTTACAAAGGAGCGACTGTCTTCTCTTTTCTAAACTGCTGTCCTTTTTGCAGGTCAGTGCCTCAAATCCTAGATTGTGAAGGTAAGGTGATCACGAATGCATCGATCATGGATGTCAAGAATCAAATAGTAATCTGGCGGCCTGCCACCTCTGTTTGCAGCTAGAAGTTTCTTCCAATCTATAAAACAAAAAACCACTCTGGATTTTTCCGGAGTGGTTTTTTAGTTTAGTGAATTTAGGCTAGCGCTTACTTCGCGTTGAAGGTGATGCCCATCAAGATGAAGGTGCCTAGGTCGGCTCCCTTGGCATCGCTGACGATGTAAATGGTATGTTTTTTACCATCTCCAGCTGCCGTAAGCAGTATATTGGCTTGGTGCATCACGATTGGCATATTCGGTAACTTCATTCCTTCACTCGGTGCATGTGTGCCGCGACCTATCACCTCGCCTGTTGGACTATCCAAGCGGATTTCAAAGTCCGTAGGGAATTTGATGGGTTGCTGTGAAGCGGTCATGAAGGTAATTGATCCGATTCCTGTGATGTCAATTCCTTGCAAGGCGAAAGATCCCTTCGTGTTTGGAATGGTCAACAAAGTCTTTCCATCAAATACCATCTTGGCATAGCCTGCAAATGTTCCTGCTCGAGCCAAATCCACAGCGTTTGGCTGGAGAACTAGCGAGCTTGAGCCTGTCAATGGCTTGATGCCTGCGCCTCCCTTGTCGGTATAAGAAGCAGAAATCACCAAGGATCCAGTAGGAGAGGCAGGCTTACCCAATGTAGGGTCAAGGCTTCCTTTTGCACCAAGGCTTGGCTTGCTTTCCTCTCTTAGGGATAGGATATAAGTCACCAAGGCATTGACCTCAGAATTCTTCAAGTCTGGGTTGGCTGGCATGGCCGTCTCTCCCCAAACTCCTCCGCCACCATTCTTGATTTTGTTGACCAAGTAGTCACGGTTACGCTCACGGTATTTCTTTGAAACTTCTGTATAGGCAGGTCCAATGGATTTTTCATTTTCCTTATGGCAAGTCTTACACGT
>JBIIFN010000154.1:0-5265 GCA_044237325.1 Algoriphagus sp. | reverse complement strand
CCATTTATTTATTTTAACGGCTTTTTGATTCGATATTCGGTAAATCAATCGCCTCATTTTGAGGAAAAAATCAGTGGCTCCTGAAATAGGCTGCCGCTAAAAAAAGTGTCGAATGCTGGTTCGACAGTGCACCCTTTTGGATTACATTCCATCAAGTATGGGCAATAAAAAAACCATGAAAAAAATTTCATGGTTTTAGTCAATTAACAATAAACCCAAAATAACCTGCTGTAAGAGAAGGAGTCGAACCTCCGAGGGGGAGAAAAAGATAAACCACCTTTTCGCCTTTCCTTTCCTTTGTCTGAGTGACCAATTTGTTTGAATTCGCCAATCGACTTGATCTATCCTACAGGATATGTTGTCTTTTACTTCCGACAACAAGACAAAGGTAATGAATGGCGGTATTTTTTTACACTAACCGCAAAAGGAAAGGGTAAAATTTACATTATTTTTAAGGAAATCGATTGAGTTCTGTCAATACAAAAAAAATAGGGCTAAAACAGCCCTATCAATTGAAATTTTTGCAATAAAAGGCGTCTTCATTATGAAAGTATTAGAAATAAGCGTGTTTAATTGCTTATTAGTTAATAATTGGCCTGTATTATTGCCAATTCGCTATTCATACTGGACATAATTATCCCATTTTTCCAAAACGGTGAGGAAATCCTTAGGCAATGGGGCTTCAAAGTACAAGCGCTCCTTCGTAACAGGGTGTTCAAAGCCAAGACTCTTGGCATGAAGTGCCTGTCGGGGCATTGCATCGAAGCAATTTTGAATGAAGCTTTTGTACTTCGCAAACTGGGTCCCCTTGCGGATCTTGTCTCCGCCATATACCCCATCATTAAACAAGGGATGACCCAAGAATTTGAAGTGCGCACGGATTTGGTGCGTACGCCCTGTTTCCAGCGTACACTCCACCAAGGTCACGTAGCGAAGGCGCTTCAGCACCTTCCAGTGGGTGATGGCATGCTTTCCTTGACTTCCGTCTGGAAACACGTCCATTACCTTTCTGTCTTTTTCACTCCGTCCTACATGGCCAACAATGGTACCTTCCTCTTCGGCAGGCTCTCCCCATACTAGCGCAATATAAGTGCGGTCGATGCTGTGGTGGAAAAATTGCGCCGCCAACGGCGCCATGCTTTCCTCTGTCTTAGCAATCACCAGCAAACCTGAGGTGTCCTTATCAATGCGGTGCACCAGGCCCGGGCGACCCACATTGCCTTGCATCTCGGGTAAGTTCTGAAAGTGATACACAAGCCCATTGACGAGCGTGCCTGACCAGTTGCCGTGCGCAGGATGCACCACCATGCCCGCAGGCTTGTTGACCAACAACAGGTCTCTGTCCTCGTAAACGATGTCTAAAAGAATATTTTCAGCCACCACTTCGGTGTCTCGAGGGGGCTTTTCTAAGAGTACCCGGATGTCGTCCTGCCCCTTGATTTTATAGTTGGCCTTCACAACTTGCCCATTGACCTGCACGCCACCCTTATCGATGGTCTGTTGCACCTTATTCCGCGTGGAATTGGCGATTCGCTCTGTCAAAAATTTATCAATCCTCACCATCGACTGCCCCTTGTCCACCAAAATCCGGTGGTGTTCATACAGGCCTAACTCGTCGTCTTCAAACTCTTCTTCCTGGTACTGCTCGCTCATGGCACAAAAATAGGAGGATGTGGCGTAACTTTGGTAAATTAGTTTGCATGCTCACCACCCAGCCCCTTCGCACGACCCCCTTGCAGCACCCATTGCTTCACGAAAAGCGGGTAGAAATGCAGGTACTGCGGCTTGACGACCTACTGGGGGAAGTTTCAGGAAATAAATTTTTCAAACTCAAGTACAACCTTCAAGAAGCTATCGCCCAAGGCCATGCCCAAGTCCTAACTTTTGGCGGAGCCTACTCCAACCATATCTATGCCACCGCCTCCGCAGCGAAGGAACTCGGCCTTGCCTCAATCGGCATCCTTCGAGGAGAACAGATTGACCCTGAAAATCCAAGTCTCCAGCATGCACAAGCTAGGGGCATGCGCCTCCACGGTATCTCCCGTGAAGCCTACCGTGATAAAACAAGCCCTGCATTTATTGCCTCCCTCGAAAAGCAGTTTGGCCGCTTTTACCTCATTCCAGAGGGAGGAACCAATACTCTCGCCATCCAGGGAACTGCTGAAATCTTAACTAAAAGCCACGCGGACTACACCCATATCTGCACGCCCGTAGGTACTGGGGGTACTTTTGCGGGCTTGGCAAGCGCGCTTCAGCCAACACAATTACTACTCGGATTCTCCGCCTTGAAAGGGGAGGGAATGCATGAGGAACTTGCCCAACTGCTCCACAGCCAGCACATTTCTCCCAAGGGCACATACCGGTTGCTCACGCAGTACCATCACGGAGGCTACGCCAAATGGTCTTCGGAATTGATTGACTTTATCCACTGGTTTTGGGAGGAATTTGGCATCCCGCTTGACCCGATTTACACGGGCAAGATGGCCTATGGCTGCTGGGATCTCCTCAAAAATGACCAGTTGCCCCCGGGGACTCGCCTACTTATGGTACACACGGGAGGGCTGCAGGGTAACAAGGGCTTTACCCAGCGCACAGGAATCGTACTTCCTAGGCCTTCAGCGTAAAGTAATCCTCTCCTTCTTGGGGATGGAGGTGAAGTACATTGGCCGTGACCAGCCGCACGAGCGTTTTAGAGGCCATAAAAAAGGGAATACGAGCAGCCTTGGCAAATTCTTTGAGTGTGATGCGCTCCTGTGTCGCTAAAAATTTCATCAGCACCTCCTCTTTTTTGCCGTAGGTAAACACAGTGTCTTTTGGTACACGACTCTTCTTCAGCACTTCCCAAACTTCCCGGCTTGCTTGTACACTTCGGTCCTCCACACGGATATAGGCTACTTTTTTTTCCTCCTGAAGCAGGTAATGGGGTCGATCTGGACTGAGCGGTATTCTAAACACGGCAACGCCTTTTTTTTCTGTCAACTTTACAGTAAAAACGTCTACCGCTAGCGCGGGAAAAATAAGTTCACGGATGGCTTTTTCCATCACAAAAATCTCTTCCTCAATGAAGCGTTGCCCACTGACTGTCCCATCATCGTCCACGCCGATCAGTAAGTCCCCGCCATGGGTATTGGCTAAGGCAATCACTTCCCGAACGATTTTCTCTGGGTAAGCGGCCTTTTTCTTGAATTCAATCTTGAGTCCTTCGCCCTTTGCGGCCAATTCCTTTACTTCCTGAAGGGTCATGCGGTGCGATTTTGGATACTTACTTACACGAGTGGGCCTCGACTAAGTTCTTCTAGCCGTTTTTTCTGTGCCTGCCACTCATCTCTCAACCGCGCAGCCTCCATGAAGTTCAATTCTTTTGCTGCCTTTTCCATTCCCTTCTGGGTTTGAACGATAAGCTTTTCCAATTTTTCCTTGCTGAGGTACTGCACCACGGGATCGGCCACCATAAAAGCCTCCCCAGGCATAGGCTCTGCATACATCTTGGGGTTCTTTTTGGAATCCGCCACCTTGGTTTGTCCCATGATCTTGTCTCGTGACTTGATCACCGTCATTGGTGTGATGCCGTGCTCTTCGTTGTAGGCAAGTTGTAGCGCCCGTCTCCGCTTTGTCTCATCAATAGCTGACTGCATAGACTGCGTGATCTGGTCGGCATACATGATTACCCTTCCCTCGGAGTTACGTGCCGCACGTCCGATCGTTTGTACTAGGGAACGCTCATTTCTTAAAAATCCCTCCTTGTCCGCATCCAAGATCGCCACTAAGGCAACTTCAGGTAAATCCAAGCCCTCCCGGAGCAAGTTAACCCCTACCAGCACGTCAAATACGCCCAGACGGAGTTCACGGAGGATTTCCACGCGGTCCAAGGTCTTCACCTCAGAGTGGATATAGCGGGACTTGATACCCGCCCGCTCCAAGTATTTTTGCAGCTCCTCGGCCATTCGTTTGGTTAGCGTGGTCACCAGCACCCTGGCCTCTTGCTTGATGGTTTGATCGATTTCCTCGAGCAAATCATCCATCTGATTCAAGCTCGGATGTACTTCAATGGTGGGATCCAACAAACCAGTTGGCCGAATAATCTGCTCGACTACCACGCCTTCCGTGATGGCCAATTCGTAATCTGCCGGCGTGGCCGATACGTACACGATTTGATTGCTAAGCTGCTCAAACTCCTCAAACTTCAGTGGGCGATTGTCCATGGCAGAGGGTAAACGGAAGCCATAGTCGACCAAATTGACTTTTCGGGCGCGGTCTCCTCCCCACATGGCGCGCACTTGAGGTAGGGTAACGTGGCTCTCATCGATCACCAAGAGGTAATCTTCGGGAAAGTAATCCAGGAGGCAGAAGGGCCTAGTACCAGGCTTTCGCCGGTCAAAATAACGGGAGTAATTTTCCACCCCAGAGCAATAGCCCAGCTCTCGGATCATCTCCAAGTCAAACTCGGTACGCTCTTGCAGTCGTTTTGCTTCCAAAAATTTTCCCTCCCGCTCAAAAAAAGCAAGCTGGGCAACCAGGTCGTCTTGAATCTCATGAATGGCTGTGTCGATGGTGTCCTTGCCGGTGACGAATAGGTTGGCGGGAAAAATGGAAATGATCTTCTCATCCGAAAACTTCTTTCCGGTATCCGGCTCGATGCGTTGGATCGCTTCAATCTCATCTCCCCAGAAAATAATCCGGTAGGCAAAGTCAGCATAGGCAACAAAAATATCTACTGTATCTCCCTTAACCCGGAAGGTGCCGCGGGTAAGTTCCTGCTGCGTGCGGCTATACAAGATGTCCACCAACTTGAAGAGCAGTTGATTTCGCGGAATGCGGTCACCTTCTTGCAAGCGTAGGATGTTTTTACTGAATTCCTCAGGATTGCCAATGCCGTAAATGCAGGATACGGAGGCAACCACAATGACATCTCTCCTGCCGGAAAGCAAGGAGGAGGTGGCGCTGAGGCGTAGTTTTTCAATTTCCTCGTTGATGCTGAGGTCCTTTTCGATGTAGGTGCCCGAACTCGGAATAAAGGCCTCAGGCTGGTAGTAGTCGTAGTAGGAAATGAAGTACTCGACGGCATTTTCGGGAAAAAATTGCTTGAACTCCCCGTACAATTGGGCTGCCAAGGTCTTGTTATGACTTAAGACTAGGGTAGGTCGCTGGGTTTGCTGGATGACATTGGCTATGGTAAAGGTCTTTCCTGAGCCTGTCACGCCAAGCAGCACCTGTGCCGCATCACCTTCCTGCAGGCCCGCCACCAACTGCTTAATCGCTTGAGGC
>JBIIFN010000153.1:0-5289 GCA_044237325.1 Algoriphagus sp. | reverse complement strand
TGATGGCTCCTTATGAGGCTTGTTTGTAAGAAGAGTGGCGGTCTTCTTGGAGGAGTTTGATTTGAATACTTCATTATAAATTGAGTAGAAACGAGAGCCTAGAAACAAGAAACCTGTCTACCGACAGGCAGGCAAGACTTTATTCATGATGATACGAGGTTCGAATGATTCTCGAATTCCCAAATCAACATCCTACACTCAGCGTTCACCATTAGTAAAAATCCCCCAGGAAGTAGAATCACTACTTGGGGGATTTTTCGTTTGTAATTGGAAGGCTTTTTTACTGCCAAATAAAAAATAAAGGTTGCGGTTCAATTAAATCGGCTGTCGACCGTGGACTGCGGATTATTAGCTATTCCCTTGCATCTGAATTTTCAACTTCCTGTAGTACTGCTCTAGCTTGGCGGCCAAGCCTGCCAGGCGGATAGGCTTAGTCAGGTAATCGTTCATGCCCACCTCAAGCGCCTTGTTTTGGTCGTCTTCAAAGGCATTGGCAGACAGACCAATGATGAGTAGATCTGCACCATTTGGCAGTTGTCGGATCTGCTCCGTCGCCTCCAAGCCGTTCAATACCGGCATCTGCACATCCATAAACACCAAATCAAAGGACTCAGCAGCCACTTTATCTACTGCCTCCTGTCCGTTTTTCGCGACAGAAAATCCATAGCCTAGCTCCTGAAACATCAAGCCCATGAGTTGCAAATTGAGCTCGTTGTCTTCTGCAAGCAAAATACGCATGGGGTAGGCCGTAGCCATGTCCTTTTGCAAAATTCCTGTGGGCACTTCCTGTTCTTCTCGTAGCAGTGGCCGCTCTACGGCTTTGGCCAATACCGAAAACCGGAAGGTTGCACCCTTGCCAGGCTCGCTATCTACGGCTAGCTCGCCGCCCAGGAGCTCCACCATTTTTTTGGCGATAGCCAAGCCCAAACCAGTACCTTGATAGGATCGGGTCGCTGAGCTCTCCACTTGGAAAAATGGCTGGGTTAGCCTAAGGAGATTTTCTTTGCTGATGCCGATACCCGTATCGGTGACACTGTAGTGCAGCATCAGCAACTCATCGGTCAAGTACTCAGCTGCAAGGGAAACAATCACCTGCCCTCCTTCGGGCGTAAACTTGAGCGCATTGCCAATCAAGTTGAGTAAGATCTGGTTGATCTTGTCCCGATCTGCTTCCACCACGAGTGTGGAGCCGAGTTCTTCCTCGAGCTGGAGGAAAATCTCTTTCTTTTTCGCAATTCCACCCAAAATCTCCAGTTGAGCTTTGACTTCCTCCACCGGCGAAAAAGCGCTGACATGAATATCCACCTTCCCTGCCTCGATCTTGGAGTAGTCCAAAATATCGCGAATGATGGTCAATAGAGAACTTCCCGAATTTTTAACAATCTCCAAGTATTGGGTTTGGATCTGATCCAATTCCGTACTCTCCAAAAGGTCGACCATGCCCAGGAGCCCATTCAGTGGGGTCCGGATCTCATGGCTCATGTTGGCCAGAAACTCCGACTTGGATTTGTTGGCCTGATCGGCAGCATGCATGGCATCCAACAAGCCTTTTTCCCAGATTTTTTGACTGGTGATGTCCTTGGAAATAGAGATCATCTGCTCTTCATCCAAGGGGAAAAAGCGCATTTCGTAGTACATCTGCCGTTGGGAGTTTGGCTCCGTCCAATTCACATTCACGGTCTGGATTCTTCCAGTTCGCCTCGCTTCTTGAAACGCAGCCATGACACCAGCCGCTTGTGCTTTAGGGACAAACTTGGCTAGCTTCTTACCTACCCTCGCTTGCGTGACTTCCAGGTAATTTCCACGAGGTTGCACATGAAACTCGAGCACTTCAGCCTGATTGTCATAAATGAAAATTTCATCCGGGAGGTTATTGAGTACCGCACGCAATCGATCCTCACTTTGGATAATCTTCAATTTGGCTTCGTGCTGAACCGATATGTCGGTACATATTCCCAAACCTCCTGCAAATCGGCCTAAGGCATCGTAGGTGATTTTTTCAAAGATTCGAAGGCGAATTTGACGCCCATCTCCACGTTGGATATCAAATTCCATGTCTACAAACTCCTTCTTCTCTAAAAAGGCATTTTTGATAGACTCTTTTACCATTTGAACCACCGGATGAGCAGATCCATCGTTGAAGGCCCTATTAAAATCTGACATGGAATAGCCCAGCACTCCCTCTACCTCATGGCTGGTGCGCAGGATCTGGCCTTTGTAATCATGAAAAAACACAAAGCCTCTCAATTCCCGGAGCAGCATGTTTTGCTGATCGAAAAGCGTATTTACCTCCTTGAAGCTTTCCTCTCGAGTTTTCGAAAAATTAAGGTAATTCCTGACTGAAATCACAAAAATGGATAGCAAGATGACCAAGATAATGATCATGCCAGTGAAAAGGAGGAAATAGGTGCGGTACACCCCTGATCGCAGGTCGTCTAGAGGTAAAACAATCACGAGACCCATGTGATGGACCAAATCTCCAAATGATAAGGGGTATTGGGCCAATACGCCATTGACTGGGGATCCCTCTTGTTCCCATGTGACTGAATACAATCCCTTGACACCTTGATACAGATCCTTTTTGACGACTTCAAACTCCTCAATATTCACTTCTTTGAGGTGAGGAAGGCTAGTAGATCCGATATCTATAAAGCTTTCATCCAAATACAAAAAGCTACCTCCACCAGGCACTTGGTAGAAATTTTCCAAATACTCTCGAGCAAAACGAGAAATGGTAGTCGAAAAAAGGATCCGGTGCCCCATTTTTCCCTCCAAAAGCAATTGAGGCTTGACGGAATCCAATGGAAACTTAGGAACTACTTTCTGAATAAAATCATTTCGCTCGGTGTAGACATAACTAGTCACTACTCCCTGAGGATCTGCCACCCACAAGCTATCTACCAAAAGCGGAAAGGTAGTGAGCATTTTCCGCGCCAGCTTCCCGATTTCATCCAGCCGATTCTTGGCAGTATGCTCCTCCAATTCCCCTAAAAAAATGGTAGCCTCTTCTTCAAAACGCTCAAATTCATTTTCCAATCCTCTACCCGCCAAATCCGTTTGCTGACCCAAAAAATCTTTCCTACGGTCTACTTGGGTGGAATAAATCGCCCAAAAAAAACTGATCCCGACCACCAGGACGAGGAGAATCAGAAATCCGCCTAGAATTAGTGAAATTTTAAAACCGCGATTGGAAAAATCTTTTTTCATCCTCAGTAAGGGAGCTTAATTTCCAAGAGGTACCAATCTACTTGAGAAAATGCATGTCCCAAGACGCGTGACATGCGAGAATCCTGCACAAAATCAAAATGTTTGTTTTTATCGACAAGGATGGATTTTGCCATCTGCCGAACCTCTCCATTTTTGCTACGCGAAAGGTTAAAATCCGCTCCTCTGAAATTGTCCATCTGTATGGTTTCCCGGTACACATGATTTTTCAACAAGGGCATCCCCAACAATTCAATGGCCTCAGATTTGCCTCCAATGATGTCACCATTGCCATTTACCAACACAAAATACCCCTCCACTGCATCCAAATAACTATCAATCGCATCGCCAATACTCAAGTCTATGCCTACCACGGATGAAAGTTCCTCCCCATCATACACCGGATGTACGAGTGAAAATATCCATCCCTTCCCTGCTGGATCAACATAGGGTTCAGGAATCCAAACCGTCCCTTTGGAGGGGTTGTGGGCCAAGTCAGCTTCGTAGAAAAAATTAAACTGGGTGACATCCAACTTGGGGTCCACAATGTTTTTGGCATCGAAGGCCGGATAAATGCGACTTGCACCAAGGGGTGAATTCGAGTAAATCTGAATGGCTTTCGGATTTTTTTGCATGAAGGTAGCAAATACGCTGTCCATGGAATTGGTGAGCTGGATGAGTTGCTTCCCTTTCTTTGGATCCGAACTTGATTCAAGAATCACTACTGTACTCAAGGAAGAATCCTGCCCTGGAAGATTGGTGGAAAACGCTCCTTCCATTGTGTATTTGAAGTCAGTAGAACTGGCAAGTATGGAATCTCGCTTTTGTAAGAGAAACTCGTTGTAGTCGGTAATTTGCTCCATCTCATTACGAAGCGATTGCATTTGGTCTTCAATTTGGGTCACCAACCCTTCTAATTTGGAAAAATCTTCCTTCTCTGGAGCTATAACCCCAGATTGACAGGAAAGCAGTAACAAAACAAAAAATAGACTGAACAAAGGGGATAAAAATTTCATAGGCTTTATGGTTTATAAAAATGAATTACTCTCCGTACTGGCTGAATATTCAAGAGTATTGATGGATTGAAGTCAAGGTCCACATTCGACAGCTGCTAGCAATCCTTATTTTCATTGCTCTCCTTAAAAGAAAACAGGCACTTTTTCTAAAATACTGTTAGAAAAATACTATTTAATTTATAAATAATCTAGTATCAATAAAAAAAAAGAGGTGACTCCGGCTTCACCAACTTTGAACCGTGGCAGGTAATCAATTTTTTCACGCAGATCTACACAGAAAAAACACGCAGATTTAACTCGTCTTAATTACCTGTATTCTTCACTACTTTGGAAAAATGAAAATGGAGTTGAAGTTTGGTTCAATGGGCTGTGGACCGTCGACTATGTTAGGTGTCTAGGTTCTTGATGCTCCCTAAAAACGAACGATGAATGAAGAAATGGAAATTCGTAGAATGTACTAGAAACGATCTAGTCTAACCTGCCTGTCAGCAGACAGTTCTCTTGCCTGCCTACCGCCAGGCAGGGCTCTTGTTTCTTGTTTCTTGACTCTACTGAATTATCTGCGGACTGTCGACTTTATTTACCCCAACCTCTTAAGCAGCGACTCCCCCATTTCTTTGAACCGCTGTTTGACTTCTTCTAAAAACTCTCCTTCCAAAAAGGCATCCAGTTCGGCATCTTCCAAGATATCCGTCTCACTCACCTTGAAGGTCTGCTCCATCGGTCCCAACTCGTATTTGAGAATGTACTTCGAGTTCCAAGAGAAAATACTTACCCGAATTCCCTCCTTGACCAGTTCCTTTACAACCCTCATGCCGGTCGTCTTACTTCAGACGTGAAGTTGATTTTAGAGGACAGGGAGGAAGCTACCGAACAGTATTTTTCCACGGACAAGGCCACCACCTTTTCAAATTCCTCCGCAGTTGCATCCGGAGATACCAATACAAAGTGTAGTGTAATGTCGGTGTAATAGCCCGGCACCCCATCGTTTCGAAGGCCTTCCACCTCCACAAAGAAGTCGAGCAGTTCGCGACGTTTTTTCTTCATCATCAACACCGCATCCACCGAA
>JBIIFN010000152.1:0-5312 GCA_044237325.1 Algoriphagus sp. | reverse complement strand
CTGCAGGCCGAATAATCAAGTATCGGGAGCGCTTGGGAGGCTTTTTGCAGGTGGAGCAGTTGGAGGAAGTTTTTGGATTGAAGCCGGAAACTATTCCTGTGATTTGGGAGTACTTTGATTTTGATGTGGTGGTACCCAAGCGCATTCGCATCAATCAGGCAACGGTCCAGGAGTTAGGCTCTCATCCTTATATGAGTTACCAGGAGGCCAAAGTCATGCTGGCCTTTCGCCTTCAACATGGGTCCTACAGCAAAGCGGAAGACCTGCTTCGAATAAAAATTTTTAAGGCAGAATGGGTAGAAAGAATTGCTCCCTACCTGCGCTTTGAGCTGCCAGAGGAGAAGGTGCCTGAGAAGTAAACGATTTTTTGAGGAAAACGCGCATCTTTGGATTTGGATGACCAAGCCAAGCCCGTGATCTCCTTACCCGAACTCAATCTTCCTCCGATAGCGCCGAAATTCCTAAATAAGGAGGGGAAGGTGTTTATTTTTGATTTACTCCGAAAAAAGTACCTATTGCTTACTCCTGAAGAATGGGTAAGGCAGCACTGGATTCATTTTTTGATTAGCAGCCAAGGCTATCCCAAAGGGTTATTGGCCCTAGAAAAAGGGCTGGTTTACAATGGTCTTCAAAAAAGAACGGACTTGGTTGTGTTTGACCGAGCTGGTCTTCCGTATTTGTTAGTGGAGTGCAAGGCGCCTGAAATTGAAATCAATGCGCAGGTATTGTCGCAGGCTTTATCCTACAACCAGACGCTACAATGCCCATTTATTGCCTTGACCAATGGGCGGAAGCATATTTTTATGGGATTTTCGGATGTAGAAGGTAGGTACGTACAGCAAAAAACTTTGCCCCCAATACCACAATAAGTGTAATTTAAATAGGATTTATGTTGGTTTTTTTTAATTTATCCATTGATTTTAACCAACTATTTCATCTATGCTAGTCAAAAACCAATCTACGCCCTGCGATCTTTGCACTTCGCGGAAGCAATCCTTATTTTCAATGCTTCCGAATGCTTCACTCTGTGCTATCTCTGACGTAAAGCGCACGCTTTCGCACCGCAAAGGTCAAATTTTGTATTATGAAGGTGCCAAGCCTCTGGGTATTTTCTGCATCAATACCGGAGTAGTGAAGGTGTACAAAACCGCTTCCAATGGGAAGGAACAAATCATCCACTTGGCAAAAAGAGGAGATTTTGTAGGGTATGCAGCCTTGCTGGGGGAAGAAAACTATACCCATTCGGCGATGATCATTGAGGATGCGAAGATCTGCTTTGTTCCTCGAGAGGTATTTTTGGCATCGTTGACAAAGAACACTGAGTTTTTCCAGCGGATCACCAAGCAGCTAAGCCACGAACTGGGTGTGATGGAGGAAAAGTTGACCGATGCCTCTCAAAAAAGTATCCGAGAACGCCTTGCCTTTCTGTTGCTGCAGCTAGCCAATTCCTATGGGGTAGAGGGTACGGGAAGTCAGAAAATAAATTTGGCTTTGAGCAGGGAGGAGATTGCGGGCATGGTAGGCACGGCCACCGAATCCGTAATTCGCTTGTTGTCGGAATTCAAAAAAGATGGACTTATTGAGCTGGACGGCAAAAAGATTTTACTTAAAGACAAAAAAGCATTGGCTCGGCTTTCAGATTTTTATGCCTAATCCGAACTTCGGGCGTATTTTGGCAGTTTACTAACAAACCTTGCCCACATGCGTACTTGGAAAGTTTTTCCTCTGTTCTACCTGCTCTTTATGCTAGTTCTGCCTGTTACAGGGCAGTCAGTTGCTTACCAAACCTTGCTCAAGGGTTTGTACGATGCTAATTTTCCGGTTCTCCAACCTGCTCAAATCACCGACTTGGGCAAGTACCAGGTGCTGGACGCGAGAGAGAAAGAGGAGTATGGTGTCAGCCACTTGCCCAAGGCACTCTGGGTGGGATATGATACCTTCTCCTTGACTTCAGTGGCAGGCCTAGACAAAACCAAACCTGTACTCATCTATTGTACCGTGGGTGCCCGCTCGGAGCAAATAGGGAAATTGCTTCAAAAAAACGGGTTTACGAAGGTATACAACCTCTATGGGGGCATTCTGCATTGGGTCAACGAGGGCAGGCAGGTGGTGGTGCGAGGTAAGCCCACATCCAAAGTCCATACCTACTCTCGTACATGGGGGGTCTGGCTAAGCCGAGGTGAAAAAGTGTATTAACTTTTTGCTTTAGCTGGATTGTTTTCAAATACCTAACTTTCAATTCTTCTCTTACAATTCCTTACTCATGTTACCATTCTTGCGGTTTTCTTTTCTCGGCCTACTTCTTTTTTTACTTTCTTGCCAGCACCCTGTGGTAGGAAAATCGGGAAGCACCCCGCCTAGTCATCAGCTTTGGAATGAGTTGCTCAAGACGCATGTCAAACCCAATGGGCAAGTAGATTACAAAGGCTTTATTAGAGAAAAGCCAAAATTGGAAAGGTACCTCAAACTACTTTCTGAAAATGCACCAGATCGGAGCAAATGGACTAAAAATGAGCAGCTTGCCTATTGGATCAATGTGTACAATGCCTACACGGTGAAGTTGATTGTCGATTTTTATCCTACCAAAAGCATACGTGACTTGGGGCCTAGAATTAAAATCCCACTCATCAAGGACGTTTGGCATTATAAGTTTTTCAAAATTGCTGGCGTTGACATGAGTTTGGATGAGGTAGAGCACAGCATCTTGCGAAAGGAATTTGACGAGCCACGAATTCATTTTGCCATCAACTGTGCTTCGGTTTCTTGTCCACCGTTGTTGAATGAGGCATTTGTAGCCAGTACCCTAGAAAATCAATTGATGCGGGTGACCTCGACATTTATTAATGATCCGACGAGAAATAAAATTTCGGTCCAATCCGCCCAATTATCTTCCATATTCTCCTGGTTTAAAGGGGATTTTACCAAAAAAGGAACACTCATCGATTTTTTAAATCGCTATTCGAAGGTGAAGATTTCGCCCAATGCCCGCATCTCTTTTCTAGATTACAATTGGAATTTAAACGAGTAAGCTGAATTTTTGGGTAAGTTTAGGTTCAACTTTGCCGTATGAGTTCTCGTCACTTTGTGATTATTGGAAATGGTATTTCGGGCATCACCTTCGCAAGACACCTGCGGAAAGGAGACGCTCAGGCTCGAATCACCGTGATTTCAGGAGAATCCCCTTATTTTTTTTCGCGCACAGCTCTGATGTATGTGTATATGGGGCAGATGAAGTGGGAACACACGCAGCCCTATGAACCCGATTTTTGGAAGAAGAATCGAATAGATCTCAAGCAAGCCTGGGTAAGAACATTGGACTTTGAAACGAAGACCTTGGTTTTTGAGTCTGGAGAGACACTCAACTACGATGTTCTTGTTTTGGCCACCGGTTCCAAGCCCGCCTTTTTCGGTTGGCCAGGCCAGGATCTGAAGGGAGTTCAAGGGCTGTATACCAAGCAAGACTTGGAGACAATGGAAGCCATGACCAGTAAACCGATCGAACGAGCAGTGATCGTGGGTGGAGGCTTGATTGGAATTGAATTGGCTGAAATGCTGACCTACAAGAAGATCCCTGTTACCTTCTTGGTTCGAGAAAACCGATTTTGGGAGCAAGTTCTCCCTGAGACGGAAGCAAGTTTGGTACAAAAACATATTCACGAACATGCAATCGATCTTCGACTTGGGACGGAATTGAAAGAGATTTTATCCGATGCGCAGGGAAATGCTCGGGCGGTAGTGACCAAGACAGGAGAAGAAATTTCTTGCGGATTTGTGGGCATAGCCACCGGAGTGACACCAAATGTGGATTTCTTAAAAAACACATCCTTGGCTATTGGAAAAGGAATAAAAGTCAATGCTAATTTTGAATCTTCTATACCCGATGTGTATGCCATTGGAGATTGTGCGGAGTTTGATCAGCCACCTGGTCCAGGTCGACGGACAATAGAGCAAGTTTGGTATACGGGCAGAATGCATGGGGAGACCCTGGCTTATAATTTTTGCCATACCCCGGTGACCTACCAGCCTGGTATATGGTTTAATTCTGCAAAGTTCTTTGCCATTGAATACCAAACGTATGGATGGGTATCACCGGAACCATTGGATGGAGTACAAGATTTTTACTGGGAACATCGAGGTGGAAAAGTCTCTTTTCGCATGAGCCTAGACCAAGAAGGGAAAGTCCTAGGTGTCTTAAATCTTGGCTTTCGTTTGCGTCATGAATTCTTTGATCGCGCGATTCGCGAAAAGTGGTCTGGAGAAAAAGTCATGCAAGAGCTAGGTAAGGGAGTATTTGATCCTGAATTTTATGCCCCTTATCACCAAGAGATACAAGCCGCATATCAACGGCAATTTGGAGGCACAATCGTCCCTTCAAAAAAATCCTTTTTCCATAAACTATTCGGAGCAAGTCAATGAAAGGAATTCAGGTAATCGGTCTTGTCCTGTTTCTACTAGGCATGTTGGTCTTTACGGCCCTGCCGTTTTTGAGTAGCTATCGCTTAACGGAAGCAATGGTGCTGGATCAAGTCAAAGAGACGCATCGAGAAAAGTTAGCCGAACTCCTGCAGCCCATGTATGGGCAAAGTTACTCTTCCACCCATGCCTTTTTAAGTGCTTATTCTTCCAATTTTGATCCATACAACGAGGAACTGAAAGCAAAACAAGCTTGGGATCAAGTGATTTGGGACGATTATGGATTTGCCTTGGCCAAAGCGGCTGGCGAAGGACCTGCTCGTGCATATCCTTGGACCAGTTTGGCTTTATCCATAGGTCTTGTGGTCTTGGGAGGTGTTCTTTTTCAGTTTGCTGGATCTGGCTCAGCGCATACAAGTTTGGCGCATACCGGAGTATTCCATTCTTCCCTCAAGAATCGAGGAGTTCTTGGTATGCTTACGGGTACTTACCTAATCGGATTTTATGTGATTTTGTACTGGTTTCCAGCCTACCTCAGCCCTTTGGTTTGGATGGTGGAGCCCATTGCTCAATTCTTGTCGGGGGGTCCTGCCAGCCAGTGGTTTTTGTATGGATTAGTGTACACCTTGGCGATAGGCGTGATGGGAATTCGAATGGTGTTAAAGTATCGGGACAACAAGTACCAACAGCTGCGCACAGCTTCGGTGGTATTCTTCCAGACGGCCTTTGCCTTCCTCATTCCTGAAGTGCTCGTTTTATTGAATAAGCCCTATTTTGATTTCAAGAATATCTGGCCTTTGGATTACGATTTCTTCTACGATTACCAGATAGACACCTTTATTTCTAGCGGTGGATTGGGGCTATTTATGTTGATTTGGGGGATTCTATTGATTGTGCTT
>JBIIFN010000151.1:0-5327 GCA_044237325.1 Algoriphagus sp. | reverse complement strand
TCCTGAATTCGTGGATGCGCTATTTCAGCGTGGACTTTCCTACCTGGACAACGGTGAATTTTACAAAGCCAAGGCTGATGCCCAAAAACTAGCCTCCCAGACAACCGACGATTGGAGATCCTATTTTTTGATGGGCCTCACCGAAGAGAAGTTAGTGAATTTCCCTGCAGCCCTTAGCGCTTTTCAAAAGGCTGCCGAACTGAATCCCACCAATTCGGACTTACTAGTCAATCAAGCTACCATCCACTTTTACCAGAAAGAATATGCTACCACGCTTTCAATTCTGGAGAAGGCAGAGGGCATCAATCCCCTAGAGCCAAACCTGCATAACCTGCGGTCGATGGTGTTTTTTGACCAAAAAAATTACGAGGGAGCACTCAATGCCGTTGAAAAAGCGATTGCATTAGATAAAGGACAGGCCTATTTTTACAATAATAAGGGACTGTACTTGCTCTTCCTCAATCAGCTCGAGGAGGGATTATCACTCATCAATCAGAGCTTAGCTATGAACGATAAAAATCCTTTTGCCCTGCGAAACAAAGGCATCTACTACACACTCACCGGGGATAAAGCGGCTGCACTTAGCTATTTGGAAGAGTTAGCTGCACCCTATCCAGACATGGACCTCCTCGCCGAGTACCTCGCCAAAGCCAGAGCACAATAAAAATACCGCTTCGCAAAAGCGGTGAGCCTGTTTAAATTCCGAAGTCCAACTGGAAGATGCCGAACCAAAAATTGGAGGTCTGCGCAAGTTGAGGTAGGTTATTGGTCCAAGCATAGCCCAAGTTTCCTTGAAACTTGACCCGATGCCCTCCTAGGTAGCGCGTAAACCCTACCGTAGCCTCCTCCCGTTGCACTTCCAAAGAACGGATAGACTGCCTCGGAACCACCTGCGAATAGCGAAACGCCAATTCTGACTTGCGTGACAGCAACTTACTCAACTGGAGGTTTTGTCCCTGACCAACCCATACCGCAAGGCGCTCGCCTGAACTATTTTGCGTGATTGGATCTGCCGCGTTGCGCGAAAAATACTCAGCCATCATCCCCCAACCCCGGTACTTCAGCATGGCATCGAGGATAAATACTTCTTGATTACGCTTTTCAAATAGGTCCGCACCAAGCTGCCCCCTCGCACGCGAGGCACGTTCGTTATAACTATAACTCATCCCAAGAGACAACTTGGGTTTGGGTTCCAGATCTAAGTCCCCCTCGGAGTAATCCCCTCCGTTTCGGAATTTTCCCAGTGGCAGCATCTCCATCCTTCCTGTGTAACTCAAACCTTGATCTCCTGGAGATGGATTTCTACCTTCCCCGGAGGAAATTGCTGCTTTGAACTGGTAAACGGCCCTTCCTTCTCTAGGTAGTGTATAGTAGGCAAATAGGCCAAAATCACGGTCCAAGGTAAAAAAGGCGTTGGCCACCGAGCGATCTGCAAACTGCAAACTACCCGAACTCACCACCCTGCCTCGGTTGCCCGGTAACTTGGCCTGTCCCAAGCCAAAATAAAAATTAGAATTGACGTGGTAGTAAAGAATGGCGTCACGGATTGGCTGAGCAAACTCTCCACCATCCAAATCCATGTCTGACTTGGAAAAACCAAGTTGAATATAATACTGAAAACGCGGATTGAGCACAAAGCCATCCAATCGCATTCGTAGCCTTCGGACCCTAAAATCAGTTTGTTCAATATCCAAATCCTCCCCACTTTCTGTGCGAAACCCTACCCTATTTTGCATCCGAAACCGAAGGTTCATGCTAAACAAGGAGTCTTTTGTAAAGCTGATGCCATTTTGCACCTGAAGCAATGATCGCTCATCAGACTCGTTTTGGGCATGGCCTGACAAGGACACAAAAAATACAAGCACGACTAGTACGCTAAAGGAAATTGATCTAATCATGAATCAAAGGTGTAAAAAAAGCCGTAACGAATAGTTCATTACGGCTTTTTATGAAAAAGGATACTGATTAGGCTTTTGCCTTAATCAAATTCAAGGCGCTACCTGCCTTAAACCATTCGATCTGGCCTTGATTGTAGGTATGGTTGGCAACAATGCGGTGGCTGCTTCCATCAGCATGGTTGAGCACCAACTCCAATGGAGTACCAGGTGCAAAGCTTCCCAAACCAAGGATATCGATAGCATCGTCTTCTTGGATAAGATCATAATCCGCAGGCGTAGCAAAAGTCAACGCCAACATACCTTGCTTTTTCAAGTTGGTCTCGTGTATACGTGCAAAAGACTTCACCAGGATGGCACGTACTCCTAGGAAACGTGGCTCCATCGCAGCATGCTCTCTAGAAGACCCTTCTCCGTAATTCTCGTCACCCACCACGATGGATCCGATACCGGCAGCTTTATAGGCTCTTTGCGTAGCCGGCACTTCGCCATACACACCAGTAAGTTGGTTTTTAACAGAGTTGGTTCCCTCAT
The DNA here is from genome assembly GCA_044237325.1 of Algoriphagus sp. Classification (GTDB taxonomy): domain Bacteria; phylum Bacteroidota; class Bacteroidia; order Cytophagales; family Cyclobacteriaceae; genus Algoriphagus. The sequence continues at coordinate 2,898 of JBIIFN010000151.1, read as the reverse complement.
TGAATGCGTTTACTGCGCCGATGAGCATGTTATTGGAAATATTGTCCAAGTGCCCACGGTATTTCAACCACGGTCCTGCCATGGAGATGTGGTCTGTGGTACACTTTCCTTTCGCTTTGATCAACAACTTCAAGCCGGTCAAGTCTTTTCCTTCCCAAGCGGCAAACGAATCCAATAACTGGAGTCTGTCCGAAGTGGGTGATACAAGTACCTGCACAGTGGATCCATCAGCCGCAGGGGCCAAATAGCCCGCATCTTCTACAGCAAAGCCTTTGGTAGGAAGCTCCAAGCCTTTTGGCTCGTCTAGCCTTACCTGCTGACCTTCCGTGTTGGTCAACGTATCGGTCAATGGATTAAAAGTCAAGTCTCCTGCAATGGCCAAGGCCGTCACAATCTCTGGAGAAGCAACAAACGAGTGCGTGTTTGGATTACCATCCGCGCGCTTCGCAAAATTTCTATTGAAAGAGGTGATGATGGAGTTACGCTCCTGCTTTTCGGCACCATGTCTCGCCCACTGTCCGATGCACGGACCACAAGCATTGGCTAGCACCACACCACCCATTTGATCAAAGGTATCTAAGAAGCCATCACGAGCTACAGTGAATCGTACTTGCTCAGAACCTGGAGTGATGGTGTATTCCGATTTGGCAACCAACTTTTTGTCTACCGCTTGCTGAGCCAAAGAAGCTGCACGCGAGATGTCTTCGTAAGAAGAGTTGGTACAAGAACCAATCAAGCCCACATCCAATTTCGCTGGCCAACCGTTTTCCTTCACTGCGGCAGCAAACTTAGAAATCGGCCAAGCCAAATCTGGCGTGAATGGACCGTTGACATGCGGCTCAAGCTCGGACAAGTTGATTTCAATCACCTGGTCAAAGTAAAGCGCTGGCTGAGCATACACCTCGTCGTCACCGGTCAAGTGCGCGGCAATACCATTGGCCATTTCGGCGATATACGCACGACCTGTACCCGATAGGTAGGCAGCAGACTTTTCATCGTAACCAAAAATGGAAGTTGTCGCACCAATCTCAGCACCCATATTACAAATGGTACCCTTGCCTGTAGCAGACAAAGAGCGCGCTCCTTCTCCAAAATATTCTACAATGGCACCAGTTCCTCCCTTTACAGTAAGAATACCAGCTACTTTCAAGATCACGTCTTTCGCAGAAGTCCATCCGGACAACTTGCCCGTTAGCTTAACACCAATCAATTTTGGGAATTTCAATTCCCAAGGCAAGCCTGCCATCACGTCGCAAGCATCTGCTCCACCCACACCAATAGCGATCATGCCAAGGCCACCTGCATTGGGTGTGTGTGAGTCTGTACCAATCATCATGCCTCCTGGAAATGCATAATTTTCCAACACTACTTGGTGAATAATTCCAGCTCCAGGCTTCCAGAAGCCTATGCCATATTTGTTCGACACTGAGGCAAGAAAATCATATACCTCCTTGTTTTTATCTTTTGCTTTGCTCAAATCCGCATCAGCACCTACCTCAGCTTGGATCAAGTGATCGCAGTGTACGGTTGATGGTACAGCCACTTGGTTGCGTCCTGCTTGCATAAACTGGAGCAAGGCCATCTGTGCAGTTGCATCTTGCATGGCTACTCGATCCGGTTGAAAATCTACGTAAGAAGCGCCTCTCTCAAAGGCCTGACTAGCAGCACCTTCTGTCAAGTGCGCGTAAAGAATTTTTTCCGTCAAGGTAAGTGGTTTGCCCACAGCCTTTCTAGCTGCAGCGATACGCCCAGGAATCTGCGCATACACCTCTTTGATCATTTCGATATCAAAAGCCATCGTATAGGTTAGTTTTTTGGATAAAAATTTCCGTTTTGCGACTGCAAATATAGGAAAAAGGAACAGAAAAGGTAACGGGCAATCCCTTCTTAGGGTTATACTTTATCGAAAGCAAAACGGAAAAATAACCGTCACCCACAAAGATGCAAATGAGGCAAGACGGGCAGAATAAATACAAAAGCCTACCGCAGCTTATGCCCAACTCCTAGTTAAATTTACACGGCTAGGGTTCTTAGGAATTGGAATGCAAGGACAACAAAAACTCCAGCGTATCCACTCCATCAGCGTAGTCCCATGGGGCCGGGCATTGGGTATTCCCAAAAGGAATTCGTGCAAGGGAGGAATGAGCGCTATCGCCCACAATACACTGAATCTGGGAATCCAATGCCGCCATTCTAGCCGCAAGGCCAGCCTCATCGGCATACACTTCGTAAAAAAGGACACCTATTGGCGAAACCAACTCGGTAGATTCCCTCAGCAAAAGAAACCCATTGTCGAGGTGCGGTTCCCGGTTGACGAGGTAAATGGACTTATTGTATTCGTAATTGTTGAGGTACTTGTGGTGAGAAGCTACCTCCGCATGGGAAGAAAGTGCATCCAGGAGGAGCGTAAGCTGGGCAATGTCTTTGACAAAGACCTTGGACACATTTCGGCATCCCAAGCCGAAGTAATCGAAAATATCTTTCCCCAAGGCAGCCAAGTCCTGCTCTGTTTCCTGTCCTGACAAGACCGCGACAGAGCTTCTATTGGCTCGAATCACATGCGGAAATTTTCCAAAATAGTAGTTGAAGTACCGGGCAGAATTATTACTACCTGTCGCGATATAGGCCTCCTTATTTTTAAGCATTTCTTCCACCTGTATGCGCTCTGCAAATCGAGGCTCAATCGTGCGCAGTTCGTTCATCAGCCAAAGTAGCAGCACGGCATCTGTGGAACTGAGTTTGACGCAGGCGATATTGCCTGAGATCAATACGGCCAGCAGGTCATGAAAACCCACAGCAGGAATATTTCCAGCCATCAGCAAACCGATGGACTTGGGCACTTCTGGTTCGGTCATGGGATATGCCGATACCCACTTTGTTAGCGCTTCTTCGGAGAGT
>JBIIFN010000150.1:0-5334 GCA_044237325.1 Algoriphagus sp. | reverse complement strand
TCCCATTAAGACGCCAATCTGATTGCTGGTAATTTGATTTTTTTTTAAAACCTTTTTTAATTTTTATTAGTTTTTAAACAGTGTTCATTTATTTTTGACCATTCAAATTACACCATGGGTATCGCTGAGCGAAAAGAACGAGATAAGGAGGAATTACGCGAACGCATTTTAGTTGCTGCAAAGACCCTTTTTCTTGAAAAAGGAGTAGAAAAAACGTCTATTCGGAACATTGCAGATGTGATTGAATATAGTCCGGGAAGCATCTACCACTACTTCAAGGACAAAAACGAGATCTTTCACGCACTCCATCAGGGAGGTTTTCAGCAATTGATGAGCCGCATGGAAGTACTTTCAGCTGTGCAAAACCCCATGGAACGACTAAAAAAAATGGGATCCATCTATGTGGACTTTGCGCTCGAAAACCCAGACATGTACGACTTGATGTTTATCAAGGAAGCGCCCATGGACCATGTTTATAATTCCAATGATGAGCAATGGAAAGAAGGCTTTGGAACCTTCAATTTCCTTCGGTCAACCATCCAAGAATGTATACAGGCAGGACACTTCCGTGGACATGAAGATGAAGCCCTCTCCTTTCTCGTTTGGTCTACCGTACATGGCATGGTTTCCTTACGCATTCGCCGACGCTGCGAGGTTGTATTGGCTCAACGCCAAGACACCATCGTCAAGGACGGTTTAAATGAATTTTTCAGCATTCTCGATAGACTTTCCTCCTGAAAAGCATGTATACGATATCATATCTGAATAGGCCCTTTAGAATTCTAATTCAAGGTTTCATCCTATTGGTTGGCCTTCAAACAACGTCAATTCAAGCACAGCAAGTTTTGGATACCTACATCAAAGAGGGATTGGCAAACAACCTCGTGCTTCAAGATAAAAATACAAGCCTAGAACAAAGCCTGTTGGCACTGAAAGATGCAAAAAGCTTTTTCCTTCCTGCAGTAGATTTTGGGGCAAGTTATACACTGGCCGAAGGTGGACGAACCATCGCCTTCCCTGTAGGAGACTTGCTTAACCCCGTTTATGCTACCTTGAATAAGCTAACCGCTTCCAACAGTTTCCCTCAAATCGAAAATGTCTCGGAGCAATTACTCCCTGACAACTTTTACGATACGCGCTTTCGTGCAACCCTTCCCTTACTCAATACGGATTTGATTTACCAACAACAAATCCGAAAAGAACAAGTCAATTGGACCAATAACCAAGTTGAAATCTACCGTGCTACACTCATTCAGGACATTCGAGTAGCCTATTTCAATTTCTGCGCTGCACACAGCTCCATTGCGATCTTAAAAAACACATTACAACTCGTCGACCAAAACCTAAAGGACACCCGCTCCCTTGTTGACAATGGAAAAAGACTTCCAGCGGCGGTATTGCGCGCAGAAAGCGAACTCGAACAAGTAAAATCCCTAATAACTGAGGCAGAATTAAAAACCAACAATGCGGCACAATACCTCAACTTTCTGGTCAATCGACCTCTTGATCAGCCGGTTCCCTTTGAAGAAATACCCCTCGATTTAATTCGCTTGGATCAATTGCTTCTCGAAGGTCTAAATGCACAAAATCCTGAGCTCCGTGCCATGCAAAGCATGGAAAAAATTCAAGAAACGGTACTTAAATCAGGAAAGAACTATTGGATTCCCAAGCTTTCTACTTACGCAGATCTAGGGTCACAGGGCTTTGACTGGAACTTCGATACGCAATCCAGGTACTTAATGTGGGGCTTAAACTTCAGTGTGCCAGTTTTTCATGGTGGAAGAAATCAAAACCAAATCCAACGGAATGTCCTCGGCTTACAAGCTGTACAACGACAAAAAGAATTGGTGAACCAGAAGTTGAACCTAAACCTTCAACTCCAACGGAATGAGGTAAAAACCCTGCTCGCTGCACTTCAATCGGCTGAAAAGAAACTCGTATCTGCTTCAGCCTACCTGAAATTGGTAGACAGAGCTTTCAAAGAGGGAAGCCAATCCTTACTCGAATTTATAGACGCAAGAAATCAATACACACAAGCTGCGCTTCAAAAAAACATCAGTTCCTACAAACTACAGATGGCACTGGCACAGCTCGAACGTCAACTTACTACCGAAACAAACTAAGCCATGAAAAAGCGCTATTCACTTTTTTCTGTTTTTTTCTTCTTCTTCCTATTGGGATGCAGCAGCAGTACACCTACAGAAACGACCCTACCGCAAACAGGTCAAGCCATTCCTGTGAGCCTTTTTTCGCTAAAAGCTACCCCCATGACTACTGCAGTTACGGCAAGTGGTACCTTCAGCACCAAAGACGAAACGCTACTCTCCTTTAAGCTAGGTGGAATTGTCGCCAAAGTCCTTGTCGAGGAAGGTGATGCCGTTAAATCCGGCCAAATCGTTGCCAGTCTTGATTTGACAGAAATTCAAGCCGGTGTTCGCCAATCCAAACTCGCCTACGAGAAAGCTTTACGGGATCACCAGCGGGCGGCTCGCCTCTATACCGACAGTGTGGCTACACTAGAGCAGTTTGAAAATTCAAAAACAGTACTAGATATCGCGGAACAGCAGTTGAGTGCAGCCAACTTCAACCTAGCCCAATCCCAAATCCGAGCCACAAAAAATGGATTTGTGCTCAAAAAATTTGTAAACCCAGGCCAGCTAGTGGCTTCAGGCACCCCAATTCTACAAATCAATGGAGCCGCTTCCGGTGCTTGGATCTTGAAGGTTACCCTGAGCGATCAGCAATGGAGTTCAATACAGATTGGTGACCAAGCTGAAATCAATCCTTCGGCTTCTTCTAACTGGATACCAGCAAAAGTAACCCAAAAAAGTCCATCAGCAGACCCCATTACAGGCACCTATTGGGTAGAACTCAGCCCAGAATCGGTTGCTGGAGTATCCATGGCTTCAGGCATGTTTGGAAAAGCACGCATTCAGCCTACACGAACAGTAAATGGCTGGCAGATCCCATTTGAATCGGTATTGGACGCCAATGGAACCAGCGGATTTGTTTTTGTCGTAGACGGACAAAAAGCGAAAAAAGTATCCGTTCAACTCGGTAAAATCACGCCTACAGCGATTCAGGTGGTGGCAGGCCTAGAGAAATACACGAGTCTGATTGTTTCTGGGAGTGCTTATTTAACGGATGGTTCCACTATTCAAGTGAAGAACTAATGAAAATCTCGGATTTCGCAGTAAAAAACTACCAGTTTACCCTCGTCATCTTTCTAATGACCGTGGTCCTTGGACTGACTACTTTTTTTAACATGCCGCGAAGTGAAGACCCGGTAATCAATTCACCTAATTTCCCCATCGTTGTCATTTATCCTGGTGCAAGTCCTGAGGATTTGGAAGAACTGGTAGTTGACCCCTTGGAAAAAACCATTTATGCACTTGAAAATATCAAGCGTATTGAAACTGAGATCAAAGATGGGGCTGCAATCCTTTTGGTTGAATATAAGTATAGCGAGGATGTAGATGAAAAGTACCAAGAACTTGTTAGGGAAGTCAATACCCTTCGGCCCCAATTGCCGGAAGAAATTTTTTCCATCGAAGTAAAGAAGGTTCGTCCCTCCGATGTCAACGTACTTCAAATCGCTTTAGTCAGTGAAAATGCATCCCGAGAGTCACTGAAAGCTGAGGCTGATCGCTTACAAAAAGACTTGGAAAGCATCACTGAATTGAAGAATGTCAAAATTCATGGCCTACCGGCGCAAGTGGTAAAAATTGAATTGCAGCTGGATAAGATTGCAAGCCTTAACATCCCTTTAGCTGCACTGATTGGCAGCATCAAAAGTGAGTTGAGTAATATTCCCGGAGGACAAGTAGATGCAGGCAACAAAACCTTCAATGTAAAAACAAGCGGGAACTACGGTTCCGCCGAAGAAATCGCCCAGACCGTGGTGTATTCCCTCCAAGGAAAAAACATCCTATTGAACGATGTGGCTACCGTGCGAAATGACTTTGATGATTCCAAGCACCTTACACGACTCAATGGATACAGAGCCATTTTTGTGACTGCCGCCTTGAAGGAAGGCACCAATATCACCAACGTACAAGAAAAATACAGTCCCCTACTCGCAGCAAGCACTGAAAAGATGCCTGAAAACATCGATTTAATCGTTGCTTTTGATCAGGCAGACTATGTCAATCGACGACTGGGTGGCTTGGGAATGGACTTTTTAATTGCGATTGCCTTGGTGTTTGTGACGCTTCTTCCCCTTGGAAATCGCGCCTCTATCATCGTAATGATCTCCATCCCTTTATCATTGGCCATTGGCCTAATTCTGATGAATGCGCTAGGCTATGGACTCAACCAGCTCAGCATTGTCGGCTTGGTGGTGGCATTAGGACTACTGGTGGACGATAGCATCGTCGTTGTAGAAAACATCGAAAGATGGATTAGAGATGGTTACAGCAAGAAAGAAGCAGCACTGAAGGCTACCCAACAGATTTCTATCTCGGTGGTTGGATGTACAGTCACCTTGATTATCGCATTCCTTCCGTTGGTGTTTTTGCCCGAAAGTTCGGGAGATTTTGTGCGAAGCCTGCCCATGTCAGTCATCACGAGTGTGCTCGCATCCTTGGTAGTTTCACTCACCATCATCCCCTTTCTTTCTACCTGGTTGTTGAAGAATAAGACCGAAGGACATACCAACAAGATGTATGACCTGTTTCAGAAAGGTATCCATGTAAGCTATGCTCCTCTACTTGAAAAGGCATTGAAGAAGCCTGTTGCCACACTTGTACTTGCAGGCACGATATTCTTCGTGTCCTTAGGTTTATTCCCAGTTATTGGATTTAGCCTTTTCCCTTCCTCGGAAAAACCACAATTTCTGGTCAACATAACCACTCCGCTTCAGTCCAATTTGCCCAATACAGATACTGTTGTCAGGCAAGTAGAACAAGAAGTGGCCAAAATCCCTGAATTGCGAAACTTTGCTACCAACGTTGGCAAAGGAAATCCACGCATCTACTACAACGAGATTCCTGAAAACGAGCGTAGTGATTACGGGCAACTCTTTGTGCAACTGGAACCCGAAACTTCTGCTCCTCGAAAATTAGAGATCATCCAAACACTAAAAACCAATTTCTCGAAGATTGTCGGTGCAAAAGTGGAAGTCAAAAATTTTGAACAGGGACCACCTGTTACTGCCCCCATAGAAATCCGGTTAGCTGGGGAAAATTTGGACACGCTACGCAGCCTAGCAAAAAAGGTGGAAGACCTACTCAACCAAACAGAAGGGACGATTTATGTCAACAATCCTGTAGCCAACTTAAAAACTGACATTCGCGTGGCTATTCAAAAGGAAAAAGCACGGCAGTTGGGCATTGC
>JBIIFN010000029.1:0-18620 GCA_044237325.1 Algoriphagus sp. | reverse complement strand
ATCACCAAGACCGTGTTGCCCTTGTCCACCAGCTTTTGTAGCACATTCATGAGCAGGTCAATGTCCTGAAAATGAAGTCCCGTGGTGGGCTCGTCGAGGATATAAAAGGTCTTTCCGGTGTCTTTTTTGGATAGTTCCGTCGCCAACTTGACCCGCTGTGCCTCTCCCCCCGACAGGGTGGTGGCATGCTGACCTAGCGTGATGTATCCCAGTCCCACTTCACTTAATGTGGTCACCTTGCGGTGGATTTTTGGCAGGTGAACAAAGAAGTCTACTGCCTGCTCCACGGTCATGTCCAGTACATCAGAGATAGACTTGCCCTTGAAGCGTACTTCGAGCGTCTCACGGTTGTAGCGCTTGCCCTTGCAGGTTTCGCAAGGGATGTGTACGTCTGGAAGAAAATCCATCTCCACCAACTTCATTCCTGCGCCCTCACAATCCTCACAGCGACCTCCTTTCACGTTGAAAGAAAACCGCCCCGGCTTGTAGCCACGAATTTTTGCCTCCGGCAGCTCGGTAAAGAGCGTGCGGATATCGGCAAACATCCCCGTATAGGTAGCGGGGTTGGAGCGGGGTGTCCTTCCGATAGGACTTTGGTCTACCTCAATGACTTTATCCAAATGCGCCAAGCCTTCAATACTATCGTAGGGCATGGGCTCCTTTTTGGAGTAATAGATTTCCTTATTCAAAATGGGGTAGAGCGTCTCGTGAATGAGCGTACTCTTTCCGCTACCCGACACACCCGTGATCACGATCAGGGTACCTAGTGGCAGGTTGAGGTCTACGTTTTTCAGGTTGTTGCCTCGCGCTCCGCGCAAATGAAGCTGTGCTCCACTGCCGCTGCGACGGCTACTAGGAATGTCCAAACCCAAGCTGCCTTGCAGGTAGCGGGCGGTGACCGAATCAGACTGAAGCAGTTGCGCAGGGGTGCCGGCAGCGACCACATGGCCTCCATGCCTCCCTGCACCAGGGCCCATGTCCACTATAAAGTCAGACTCCAGCATCATGTCCTTGTCGTGCTCTACCACCAAGACCGAGTTGCCCAGGTCACGCAGGCGCTTCAAGGCCTGTATCAACTTGACGTTGTCCCGCTGGTGTAGTCCGATGCTGGGCTCATCCAAAATATACAATACGCCTACCAGCTGCGTGCCAATCTGCGTGGCCAAGCGTATCCGCTGTGCTTCACCCCCAGAAAGAGTACGCAAGGGGCGATTAAGAGAAAGGTAGTCCAAGCCAATGTCCAGCAGGAAACCGATGCGCTTTCTGATTTCCTTGAGCACCTCGGCACCGATACGCTGCTGCTTGTCAGAGAGCCTGCTTTCGAGCCCTACAAACCAGTCCGAAAGTCCTTGGATGTCCATCATCGCCAGCTGCCCGATGTGGGTGCCGTCGAGTTTGAAATGGAGCGCTTCTTTTTTTAGGCGATAGCCATCGCAGTCAGGGCAGGTTTTGGTGATGGTAAACTCCGATACCCATTCTTGAATTTTGTCGGAACTCCCCTCTTGGTATTTCTGAAGGAAATTGACAATTCCTTCAAAAGTCGTTTGCCACTGCGTTCCGGGATACTTGACCGAGTCGACAGCTACTTCTATTTTGTCCCCAAACAGGAGCACCTCCACCACTGCTTCAGGCAGGTCTTTGATCGGCGTGCTCATGCTGCATTTATAATGCTTCAGGATAGCTTCAATCTTTTTGAAAATCCAGATGTCACGGTATTCGCCCAGCGGCGCGATTCCGCCGCGGGTGATGCTCAAGTTGGGATCTGGGAGGATGCTTTCACGCGTGATTTCCTCGGTGACACCCAGGCCGTTGCAGGTAGGGCAGGCCCCGTAGGGAGAGTTGAACGAAAAGCTATTGGGCGCTGGCTCCTCGTAGGAAAGTCCCGTCTCGGGATCCATAAGGTACTTGGAGAAATAGTGGATTTCCCCACTTTCTTCCCGGATCATGAGCACCCCTTTGCCGTGCTGCAAGGCCGACTTGAGGGATTGGGTGATACGAAAGCGGTCGGCTTCCTCAGCCACTATCCGGTCAATGACAATCTCTATGTCGTGGATTTTGTAGCGGTCCACCTGCATTTTGGGCTGGATATCTAGGACCACCCCATCCACGCGCACCTTGGAAAAGCCCAGCTTGCGGACCTGCTCAAACAGCTCCCGGTAATGTCCCTTACGGCCTTTAACTACTGGAGCTAGGAGATAGAGTTTCTTTCCTGAAAACTTGGTAAACAGCTGCTCGATGATCTGATCTTCTGTCTGCCGAATCATCCGCTTGCCCGTGTGGTAGGAGTAGGCATCCCCTGCTCTGGCATAGAGTAGGCGCATGAAATCGTATATTTCCGTAACGGTCCCCACCGTGGAGCGGGGATTTTTGGAAGTAGTCTTTTGCTCAATGGCAATCACTGGAGACAGTCCGTTGATCTTATCCACATCAGGGCGCTCCATGCCTCCCAAAAAAGAGCGGGCATAGGCAGAGAAGCTCTCCATGTACCTGCGTTGACCCTCTGCATAAATGGTGTCAAATGCCAAGGAGCTTTTGCCGCTACCGCTGAGGCCCGTGACCACCACTACCTTGTTGCGTGGAATTTTGAGGTCTATATTTTTGAGGTTATGCTCTCGGGCACCAAAAATTTCAATACATTCTTCCTGAAGGGCAGGGGTTTGGCTCATGAGGTACGGAAATTTACAATTCGGTAAAGGTACAAATTTTTAGGCCTTTGGGCTACCCTCCTACAAACCTAGAATACTGGGGAAGAACCTTTTTTAGTTTCCAGAAAAGGGGCACTTGCCCACTCGTGCTGCGGGTACTTCTGTGTGCGCTTGGGCTTGCCAAGGCATGACTTGGTAATGAAAGTTGGGTGACAGGACCTGGTTGTCCCATTCCCGATGAAAAACCCCCAAAGAGGAGCCAGTTACAGGCGGAACAATCCAGGCCCAATCCGCCTGCACGGTACGCCCTTTATTTTCTTCTTGCTTGCAAAACTCCAAGAACTGCTCGGAAGCGGTATGGTGGTCCACCAGGGTGATGCCTTGTTGCTGAAATGAATGGAGCACGGCCTCCTGAAGGACGAGCATCGCTTTGTCTTTCCAAAGTGTCTTGAGTTGTCGAGTATCCAGATTCATGTGCTGCGCCACCACCGGCAGCAGGTTGTAGCGCTGTACGTCGCCCAGGTTTCTCGCCGCAATCTCGGTCAGCATGTACCAGCCGTTGAAGGGGGCGCAGGGAAAAGAGAGGCCGCCAATTTCCATCCGCATGTCGGAAATCACCGGCACTGCGTACCACTGCAAGTTCAGTTCCTTCAGCCAGGGCTTCTCAGGATGTGACAAGGGTACACGCAATACCTGTTCTTCGGGAAGGGCAAACCATTTGGCGGTGCCACCCTCCTCCTGGATCACGATAGGAAGCAGGTCAAAAGGAGTTTTTTGCCCCTGCCAACCCAGTGATTCACAATAGGCGGTAAAGGCGAGCGCGTCCGGATCACCGAGCACTTCCCCAGAAGGAAGGGGGTAACCCGCATAGCGAATGAACTGCTTGTTTAAGATGCGAAGGTCGGTATCGCCCTCCTCTGCGCTCGCATATACGGTAAGCGTGGAGCGGATCTTTCCTCCATTTGTCGCCGCCTCTAGGTGGTCCAGCACATCAGCAAAGACTTCCTCTGCCGTGCTGAGGTGCCTGCTATCCCTTACTTTTAGGCTCTTCCAGAAAAGTCTCCCCATGCAGCGGTTGCTATTGCGCCAAGCCACCTTTGCGCCAAAAGTCAGTTCCTCTTCGGTCAAGCGATAGGTGCCACGACGGAGAATTTCCGCCTCCACCTGCGCTAGCCGCGTGTCCAAGCCCTGAAGTTCGGACTCGGCAAAATACTGGGTAAGGAACGTCTGGGCTTGCTCGAAAAGGGTCATTGTACGCATATAAACTTATACCTCGGGGGTAATAAAGGGCGAGGAATAACTAAGGAAACCCGCAAGAGGAATAAGTAGTTTACTTTTTGCCGACTTTTTTCAACAAAGTCCCCCTGCCTAGTTTTTTGGTAAGCGGATCTGGTAGGTTTTGCCCTTGGTAACCAGAAGCGCTCGATCCCGGAGCCAGGGATTGTGTCTCTTGAGGTGCTTGTAACTGCTGCCTTGTGCCTTGGCCCAAAGCGCTAAGTCAGGAATGTCCTTTTCCACGGTTAGGGTTCGTAGTTCCGGCTGCTCATAAAAATCTTGTTCCCGCAGGTGATAGCCAAAGGCCGCCGGATTTTCGAATAGTAGCTTGAAGGCCAACACACGAAAAAGGTACCTGCTCGTTTCGTCATTGAGGTGGAGGTCGTAGTAGTTGATTTGACCCTGCTCTTGCTGCCGGTTGGCAAAGCCAGTCTGTCCCATATTATAACTTGCCGCTACTGCAGTCCAGCTGCCAAACTTGGCATGCGCCTTTTTGAAGTAGGCCGTTGCTGCCAAAGTTGACTTTTCTAGGTCATAGCGCTCATCAACAGTAGGAGTGATTTCCAGGCCATACTCCTTGCCCGTATCCTCCAAAATTTGCCAATAGCCCTTTGCCCCTGCCGAGGAAGTTGCGTTGAGCAGGCCACTCTCAGCGATGGCTAGGTACTTAAAGTCGGCTGGTACTCCCTGTTCACGAAGTATTCGTTCGATTTCAGGCAGGTATTTGCTACTCCGCTTAAACAGCATGATGAGGTTGGACTCCCAGTAGGCATTTACGTACACTTCGCGCTCAAGGCGCTCCACGACGTCGTCCTGGTCCAAAGGAACTTTTTCGTCAGCAAAAGTCAGGGTCTCGGGTACATCAAAGAGCCAAACGGAGTCTTTGGGTGCTTGTGGCGAGGCAAATAGATTTAATTTACCACTAAAAATCCCTTGCCTACCCTGCTGAGGTAGCGCAAGAAAAAGAACCAAAACACCTAAAAACAAGGTGACCGCAAGGACGAAATAAAGGACGAAACGCTGAACTTTAGTCATGGGGGGCAGGGGTTGAGGGGTGAAAGCTTAGCGCATCCACTAACATAACCGTTAGGAAGAGCGAGGAAGCAGGGCCAAGATCTCGTCCAGGTATTCGCGGGTATTGGAGAGGCGCGGCACTTTATGCTGTCCACCAAGCTTCCCTTTCTTGCTCAGCCAGGCGTCAAACAGCCCTGCAGGCGCAGCATGTAGCTGGAGTTGCAGTAGGGCAAGGTCCTTGTGACGCTTGGCATCGTAGTCAGAGTTGACCTCGCGCAGCTTGTCGTCCAAGAGTTTGGCAAAGAGGTCCAGATCTGCTGGCGGGGTTTTGAATTCAACAATCCACTCGTGGGCACCCTTGGATTGACTATCGGCAAAGTAGCGCGGTGCCGCCGTAAAGTTAGCAATGGTGGCTCCCGTCTGCTCGCAGGCATGCACCATGGCAACTTCTGCGTTTTCGACAATCACCTCTTCCCCGAAAGCATTGATAAAATGCTTCGTTCGTCCCGATATCCGAAAGCGATACGGGTAGGTGGACGTAAACTTGAGTGTGTCTCCGATTTTGTAGCGCCACAGGCCTCCATTGGTGGTAATCAGTAGCGCATAATTTTTTCCTACCTCCACCTCCTCAAGAGAGAGGACGGTAGGGCTTTCCTTTTCTAGCTCCTCAGTGGGGATAAACTCGTAAAAGATGCCGTAGTCCAACAGCAGCAGCAGCTCGTCCGATTCGGGCTGGTCCTGCATGCCAAAAAATCCCTCAGAAGCATTGTAGGTTTCCATATACCTCATTTTTTCCGAAGGAATAAGCTGCTTAAACAGATTTCGATACGGGCCAAAGGCCACCGCTCCATGAAAGAAAACCTCCAGATTGGGCCATACTTCCAGGATATGTTTTGCTTTTTTTAGTTCGAGGATGCGCTGTAGCAGCACAATAGTCCAGGTAGGTACCCCCGCGATAGACGTCACGTTTTCATCCATCGTTTCCCTGGCCATACGCTCGATTTTGGCCTCCCAGTCCGGCATCAAGGCTGTTTCTAGGGAGGGCGTCCGCATAAACTGGGCCCAAATGGGCAAGTTATGCATGATCAGGGCAGACACGTCTCCTGCGCGCGCTGTACCCTTGGGATGTAAGGGGGTTTTCTCTAGTGTGCCACCTATAGACAGGCTTTTTCCTGTGAAAAGCTTGGAGTCGGGAAAATTGTTGACGTACAAGGAAACCATGTCCTTGCCTCCCTTGTAATGACACTCTTCTATGCTCTCCTCTGATACAGGAATGTACTTGCTGCGGCTTCCTGTGGTACCGGAAGACTTGGCAAACCACTGGATGTTTGTCGGCCAAAAGACCTGCTGCTTGCCCTTCATCGTCTTTTCCAAGAAGGGCGTGAAGGATTCGTAATCAAAAATGGGTACCTGAGCGGCAAAGTCTGCGTAGCTTTTGATCTTGTCAAAGCGGTATGCTTTGCCAAACTCTGTGTTTTTTGCCGCCTCCAACAGCGCGAAAAGTGTCTCCTGCTGGACGGCATGAGGCTCCTGCTTGAACTTGTCTATTTGACCCAATCGGCTTTTAAAGACCCAGCTCAGGAAACTATTTAGCACTTCCATTTAAGAAAATACTTTACGCTTGAGCTCAAACTGATTTCCCAAATACACCTTACGCACCTGCTCGTCTGCAGCAAGTTCCTCGGCACTACCCGCCTTGAGCAAGCGTCCCTCAAACATCAGATAGGCGCGGTCGGTGATGGAAAGTGTCTCGTTGACGTTGTGGTCGGTGATCAAAATGCCGATGTTTTTGGTTTTTAGCTTGGCCACGATGGTTTGGATCTCTTCCACTGCTATCGGGTCCACTCCCGCAAAAGGCTCGTCTAAAAGCACAAATTTCGGGTCTACGGCAAGCGCTCTGGCGATCTCGGTACGGCGGCGCTCTCCTCCGGAAAGCACCATGCCGAGGTTTTTACGCACATGCGTGAGGCTAAACTCTTCGAGCAGACTTTCCACCTTTTCTTTTTGCTGCACCTTGCTCAAAGTGCTCATTTCGAGTACGGCGAGGAGATTTTCTTCTACAGACAGCTTCCTAAAGACAGAGGCTTCCTGCGCCAAATAGCCTATGCCTAGCTTGGCTCTTTTGTACATAGGCAAGCTGGTGATGTCTTGATCATCCAAAAATATCTTACCCGAATTGGGCTGAATCAAGCCCACAGTCATGTAAAATGAGGTCGTTTTGCCTGCCCCATTGGGGCCTAGCAGGCCGACAATTTCCCCTTGGGCAACCTCCACAGAGAGGTCGTTGACCACGGAGCGGCCTTTGTATATTTTGACGAGGTGTTCGGCACGGAGGATCATATCAGTCAAATTTGATGTCTTTCACGTAGAGTTGCAAACTACTTTTATCACGGAAGAAATTTTCTCGCATTTCAGCCACCAGATCAAAGCGCATTTTACCACGCAGCATGTTGACGGTCGTCAAGTCCGGATCTTTGTCGCGGTCTGCCATCCCAAAACCCAAGCACACGGGCGTAGTGAGCTGCCCGTCTTGCATGATTTTGAAACGGAGGTGCTTGTCTTTGAGCACGGTCACTTCCTCGGCATAGACGTTTTGAATGCGAAACACCGGCTCGGTATTTCCTGGGCCAAAAGGCGCCATCTGCTTTAGAATGTTGTAAAACTTGTAGTTGATCTGGTCCAAGAGCAAAGCGTCGTCCACCTCGATCACGGGCTTGAGGTGGGTGGCTTCTATGCGACTTCGAACCACCTCTTCAAATTTTTTCTGGAAGGCGGGGACATTTTTTACGTCTAGCGTAAGCCCAGCAGCGTATTTATGTCCGCCAAACTGATCCAGCAGGTCGGCACATTCGGCGATGGCTTCGTAGATATCAAAGTCCACTACGGAGCGGGCGCTGCCTGTTGCCTTATTATTAGACTCCGTCAAAATGATGGTTGGGCGGTAGTACTTTTCGATGCAGCGGCTGGCCACAATGCCGATCACTCCCTTGTGCCAATCTTCCTTAAACAAGACGGTAGAGTTCCACTGTGCTTCTTCCTCACGGGCGGCCAGCATTTCAAAAGCCTCCTTGGTGATGTGTTCGTCGAAATTTCGCCGTGTGGCATTGACCTCATCCACCAGCTTGGCCCGCTCAACAGCCTCGTCCAAGTTGGGCGCAATCAACAGCTCTACCGAAGCTTTGGCATGCTCAAGGCGACCCGAGGCATTGATTCTGGGCCCTATTTTAAAGACAATCTCTGTGATTTGGATATCTTTTTCCAGCTTGGCAAGCAAGATCAAGGCCTTCAAGCCAGGTCTTGGCGTATTGTTGATGCGATCGAGACCGTAGTAGGCCAAAATTCTATTTTCTCCCGTAATGGGTACGATGTCTGCCGCGATGCTGACCACCACCAAATCGAGGTAGGCGTAGAGGCTGGATTCCTCTAGCTGATGCGCTTTGGCATAGGCTTGGATGAGTTTAAAGCCCACACCACAACCACTCAGCTCTTTGTAGGGATAGTTGCAATCGGCTCGTTTGGGATCCAGTACGGCCACTGCCTTTGGGAGTTCGTCCCCCGGAGTATGGTGGTCGCAAATGATAAAATCTACGCCCAGCTCCAAGGCCAACTGCACCTTGTCCATGGCCTTGATGCCACAGTCCAAGGCAATAACCAAGGAAAATCCATTTTCAGCGGCATGGCGCACGCCACGTTCCGAGATGCCGTAGCCTTCTTTGTAGCGGTCGGGAATATAAAAGTCCACCAAGGGGTAAAATCCCTTCAAAAATCCATACATCAAGGCCACCGCGGTGGTACCGTCTACGTCGTAGTCGCCATACACGAGTATTTTCTCCTCCTGCTCTACGGCCTTGCCGATGCGGGCTACTGCCGCAGCCATGTCTTGCATCAAAAACGGATCGTGCAGTAGGCTGAGGCTGGGCCGAAAATAGTCCTTGGCCTGGTCAAAGCTCTCCACGCCCCGGTTGATCAGCATGTTGGCCAGCGTGGCATTGACGTTGATGTCCTTGCCCAGCTTGTCAATCGCCGATTGGGAGGTTTTGGGTTTTTGTTTCCAGACGTAGTCCATAATATAAACTTACAAAAGTAATTGGGAAGCAAATTTTCCGATAGGAGGCCTTCTCCTTTTCTTTTTGGGCTAGCACCAAGCGCTGCGGAGGTATACGATGAGATCAGCCCTTTTTGTTCGATCGGGAAGACCTAAGAATCCCCAAGGGAAAAACCAAGGCAATCAATCGCTGGTCGTTTTTTTGTTTGAAGGACAGACTTGGGTCGCGCTTGATTTTTCGATACGCTAGGGTCGCGGCCACACAATGGCCTAGGAGAGCCACAAAAAGAACAGCATAAATCGCCAATTCCACCATCTTACTTCTTTTGAAGGCAGAGCGCTGCCCAGTTGTCTTTGGTAGTAGATCGCTGCAACTGCAACCCATAAGGAGCGGCAGCTTGGAGCAGGTCTTCGGTATCTTCGGAATAGAAGCCACTCAACAGCAGCAATCCACCGGCAGGCAAGAGACCCGCATATATAGCCATCTCGTCGAGGAGCACGTTTTTGTTGATGTTGGCTAGCACGATGTCAAAAGTCCCTTGGGGCTGCACTTGACGGATGGTGCCTAAGCCCATCCGGGCACTGAGCCCGTTGAGGTCAAAGTTTTCATTGCCGTTGTCCACACACCACTCGTCTATGTCAAAGGCTTCGACTGCCCTAGCGCCGAGCAGCTGGGCCATAATGGCCAGGATACCAGTGCCCGAACCCACATCGAGCACCCGCTTGCCCTGGTGGTCGATTGTGCCTTGCATGGAAAGCAGCTGGTGCGTGGTGGCGTGGTGCCCTGTGCCAAAGGACATCTTGGGATTGATCACAATCTCGTGGCGGAATCCCTCCTGCGGCCCGTGAAAGGACGCGCGCACGTACACTAGATCGTCTACATAGATGGGGTCGTAATTTTTTTCCCACTCCTCGTTCCAGTTGACCTTCGGCAGGATGCCTTCCGTCACTGAGAGGGATGCGGGTAGGCGATACTGTTCGATTAGCTGCGCAAAAGCCTCCCTATCGAGCAAGCCTTCCTGCACAAAAGCCTCCACGCCGGTGTCGGTCTCCAAAAAGGAGTCGAAGCCAATTTCCGCCAGTTCGGCAATGAGAATCTCCCGGAATTCCTCCAGGCAGGTAAGGTTGACTTGTAGGTAGTCCATGAGGGGGGAAAATAAATCGAAAATCAACCACTCACCCAAACAGGCGAGCGGGTATAGCGCTGCTTAGAAGGACTTCATGATGTCCACAAAATCTCGGGACTTGAGGGAAGCTCCTCCAATCAATCCACCATCCACGTCCGGCTTGCCAAAGAGCTCTTTCGCATTTCCAGGATTGGCGCTACCACCATACAGAATAGACGTCGCTTGGGCAATTTCCTGTCCATAGGTGGCCGCGATGTGGGCACGAAGGGCAGCATGCATCTCTTGCGCTTGCTCGGCAGAGGCCGTCACGCCAGTTCCAATCGCCCAGATAGGTTCGTAGGCAATCACCACCTTGGAAAATTCTTCCGGGCTGAGGTGAAACAAACTTTCAGTAAGCTGCGCGGTGACGGTCGCCTCGTGCGTACCTGCAGTACGGATAGCGAGGGATTCGCCACAGCAGAAGATGGGGCTAAGGCCATTGGCCAAAGCTTGGTTTACCTTGGCAGCAAGGAGGGCATTGCCTTCTTGAAAATACTCTCTTCGCTCCGAGTGGCCCAGGATCACATAGGAAACTCCAAAAGAAGCTAGCATCTTGGCAGAAACCTCCCCGGTAAAGGCGCCCGACTCTTTGTCTGAGCAGTTTTGTGCACCAAGAGCAAGTCCAGGAGTGTCGCCCATCAATTTCTTGACCGGATACAGGTGTGGGAAAGGGGGATTGAGTACTGCGATCACGTCCTGTATGGCTTCGTCGCGGTACATGTTGACAATTTCGCTGGTCAACTTCTGCCCATCTTCAAAACTGAGGTTCATCTTCCAGTTGCCGGCAACAATTTTCTTTCTCATGAGCGGATTATGTTTTTATAGGTTTGAAAAAACTTGAGCGAAAGGGTAATTTGCTTCAAAATTACCAAAAATGTCCACTTGGGGAAGAAGTAACGGCGAACAGACGCCAAAAAAGAATTGGACCCTTGCTGAGGCCAGAGGCAAATTAGAAACCTATTGCTCCTACCAGGAGCGCTGCAGCTGGGAAGTGCGGCGCAAACTTGTGGAAAAAGGCATTGAAGGCAAGGCCACCGAAACCCTCTTGGAGGAGTTGACTGCCTCCGGATTTTTAGACGATGCCCGCTATGCAACTTCCTTTGCCCGTGGGAAATTCCGCATTCGAAAATGGGGTCGAGGGCGAATCATGCGCGAACTGAAGCTACGGCAGATCAGTGCCTCCCTCATACAAACTGCTCTTGCTGAACTTGACCCGGAAGAGTACTTCGCCACGCTCCTGGATCAGGCGGAAAAAAAGTGGGAAAAAACGAAAGAAAAAGATGCCTTCAAAAGGCGCTACCTCGTGGGGCACTACCTGATGAGTAAGGGATTTGAACAAGACCTCATTCGAGAGGCCTTGTCCAATCTACCTGGTTAAATTACTTGGTTGGTTGGGTAGCTTACCAGCTACCTCCTGCACCACCACCACCGAAGGAGCCGCCGCCGAAGCCGCCAAAAGAACCCCCTCCAGAGGAAAAGTCTCCAAAACTACCTCCACTGCTGCGGCCACCGCCGCCGCCAAGAACATTGGCTAGCATCAAGGTCGTCCAGAAGTCAATGCCTCCTCCTTTGCCGCCCATGTGGTTGTTATTGTCTCGTCTGTTTTTGATCAGAGGAAGGATGATAAACACCACCACGAAGAAGAGAATGAAAAAGAGCGCTCCTCCACTATTTTCTTCCGCCATCATTTCATCCGCTTTGTACTCTCCTGAGGCCAGCTTGAAAATCATGTCTGTGGCCTGGTCTAATCCCTGGTAATAGGCCTGCATCTTGAAGTTGGGCAGGATCAGGTCGTTGACAATACGCTTGGCCAAAGCATCCGGCACGGCGCCTTCTAGTCCACGTCCCGTGGCAATGAATACCTTGCGGTCGTCCATCGCAGCCAAGATGAGGAGGCCATTGTCTTTTCCTTTGCCGCCAATGCCCCACTTTTCTCCGAGCTGAAAGGCATAATCCGAGATATCGTAGATCCCTACCGAGCCCATCAACACAATGGACACCTGCGTGGAGGTGCTGTCCGAGTAGGCAAGCATCTTCTGCTCCAGCTTGGCGAGCTCCTCAGCACTTAAGGTGCCCGTAAAATCATTGACTAGCCTCGGAGGATTGGGTACTTCAGGAAAGTCCTGTGCTTGCCCCCAGCCCAACTGCAAGAAAAAGAATAGTGCTACTAGGGCCAGCTTAGCCAAAGGATACCTCATTGGATAGTTCGTTTTGATCGTCGCGGTGATCGAATGGAAAATGTGTTTTCAACTGATCCCCGGCATGGTGGATGCCTTCGATGAGCCCTTCGGTAAATTGCCCTTGGCGAAACTTCGCGGCCATCAGGTCCTTGGTGCTCTCCCAGAAGTCTGGGGGCACGACGGCATTGATGCCTGCGTCACCCAAGATGGCAAACTTGTGGTCTGCTGCCGCCAAGTACACCAAAACTCCATTTCTGTCCTTGGTTTGGTACATTTTGAGGGTCTCAAACACCTGAGCGGCACGGTCAAGCACTGCTCCTTTGCAGTGACTTTCGATGTGCACTTGGATTTCACCGGAGGTTTGGGTTTCCGCCGCCTGGATAGCCGCTACGATCTGCGCTTTTTGCTCGGGAGAAAATAATTTCTCTGCCATGGACTTAAAATTGAACGGTCGGTGCTTTGTCGGAGCCAGCAGCTGCCTCAAAGTAACCACGGCTCTCAAATCCGTACCAACCAGCAAATATGTTGTTCGGGAAAATGCGCAAGGTAGAGTTGTATCCTTTCACAGACTCGTTGAAGTTTCTTCGTGCCACAGAGATTCTATTTTCTGTGCCTTCCAACTGGGCCTGAAGCTCCAAGAAGTTTTGGTTGGCCTTGAGGTCAGGGTATTTTTCTACCGTCACCAACAAGCGGCTCAACGCACCAGAAAGCTGGTCTTGTGCTTGCTGAAATTCTGCTAGTTTCTCAGGAGTCAAGTTGGTGGGATCGATCTGTATAGAGGTTGCTTTGGCGCGAGCCTCAACTACACCGGTGAGGGTTTCCTGCTCAAACTCGGCATAGCCTTTTACTGTACTCACCAAGTTAGGGATGAGATCGGCGCGGCGCTGGTACTGGGTTTGTACCTCAGCCCACTCCCCGTTGATGCCTTCTTCTAATTGCACAAATTGGTTGTAGGTACCTACAGCTTTGGAGTAAATTAAAATGCCAATAACGGCAAGGATGGCTACAGGAATTAAGATTTTTTTCATGTTGTGTGTTGGTTAAATCGAAGAGTTACACGGAATTTTTATTGGTTCGTTGTCTTCGGGGTCAAAGTTACCCAAATTTTCTTTTCCGCTGGAGTAAATCAAAGCTGCTTTTTAAGGAGAAAGCTTGCCTTAAAATCACTGAAGTTCTTTAGGTCATTATTGACATAGCGGCGCAACTCAAACTGAATTTCTCGCCCCTCTTCCGAGCGGAGCAACTTAAATAGCTGTTCAAGTTCCCAGAAGGCCAAGGGCACGGAGTTGATGCTCAAGATTTCATCAAAGGGTAGGATGCCTGCCAGGAAAGCTGGGGAACCCTCGCGCACCTCCCCGATGTACCATCTTTTTTCTTTGGTGAGTGCTTTTTTGACCACGAGACCACTCATGTCAAATTCGAAGGGATTGTAAAAGGTGGCTCCCTTGCGTACAAAAAAGGCTTCCCGCGGGTAGTCCATGATCAATGTGGTCCGCCCCAGCACCTCTGCGCCCAAGCTCCCTTGCCGTCCGCTGGCCTTGAGCAAGGTACTAAAGGGAGATTCTTCCGGGTAGGAGGTGAGCACCTCTTGCAGCTGCAAGCCTCCCAAAGAAAGTGCCTGCACCCGGCCCATATAACCGTATAGCACGCCTCCCAAGGATTGTCCCAGTTGGGTTTCGAGGAGCTGATCTGGAAGCTGTATCGCTGAGGAAGTTTCTTGGTTGAGCAGCAATCCATGGTTTGCCCCTGTGTCCAGCAGCAGCTTGGGGTTGAGTTTTGGACCTTTTTTCTGCCTCACCCGTGCCTCAATATACGCCTTGCCTTCCACCACTTGTAGGGGAAGCCTACGGTAAAAGGGCGACTTCCAGGGCAGAGCCTCCGGGCGGTAGAAGGATATTTCGGATTGATCGTAGTCGATTTTGACGGCGTTGTACTTGAAAAACTCGTAGCCCAAAATCCCATAGACTGGCACGCCAATTACCGACTCGAGCTCCAAAAAATCCTCCTCCAGCACTAGCAAACTTTGTAGCTGACCTTCTACTTCGCCTAAATCCAGCGTATTGATCGGAGACACCTGGGCCCATACCGTCGAAAGCCCGTCTGCGCCCACCATACCTAGCCGGCGGGTATAGCTAAGTCCCAAAGAGTCACCTAGCGCTTTGCTGAAGAGCAGGTTGGCCTTGACACCCGTGTCCAGCAAAAAATAAATGGGCGGATGGCCGTTGACCGATACGGGCAGTAGAATGAGGCTGTTGGAAGACAAAAAGGGCAACTTGACCTTGTTTTTGCTTCCCTTTCCAAAAAATCCAGGCACCTGACCTTGCACTTGCGGGCTGGCAAAAAATAGGAGAAGCAAAAGCACAAGTATACGGGTCATGGCAAGGCTAAACTAAGGTGAATTAAGGTACGCAGTTTTGGCGATGAAGTTGAGCCCCAAGCAAGGGATTTGTGGTTCTCCACCTTAAAAAGAGCCAAAAAATCCAAGGCTTGTCAAAACGTAAAGATTAATTGATCTTTACCCCGCTAACCCCAACCAAAATGGCCGATCCAGCCCTGATAGAAAAAGCGAAAAAGATATTTGAAAACTTCCTGCTCAAGCAAGGCAGCCGCAAGACGCCCGAGCGAAACTCGGTGATTGACGAGCTTTACCTGCTTCCAGAAGACGAGCACATCGACGTGGAAGGACTTTTTCTTAAGATGCGCAACAAGGGCTATCCCATCAGCAGGGCCACTATCTACAACACACTTGACCTACTCGTGGAAAGCGGGCTGGCAGTAAAGCACCAGTTTAAGGACAAGGTTGCCCTCTACGAGCAAGCGCTCACCTACAAGCACCACGACCACCACGTATGCAACCAATGCCGTAAGATTCGGGAGTTTTCTGACCCCCGCTTGAGTGAAATCAAAGAAGCCATGGGCAGGGAGTTTCGCTCCAGCATCAGCAGCCATTCCTTGGTCTTGTATGGGGATTGCAAGATTCCCAACTGCGAAAACTTATCCGCGGCTACTGCTTTTTAAAAATCCTTTTGTAGATCGGCTTTCGGTACCAAAACTGCCCCCAGAGCAGCGGAAAAAGCAGAGGCGTCATCCAAGCAAACCTGCCTTCGTAGCTGATTTCGTCGCAAATGATGCTGCCCGAACCGCTTGCCAGTACCCGGTGACGGTGGGCCCATTTTCCCAGAAAAAAGGGCAGTACCACCCCTTCATCCACAAAGCAAAACTCTTTTTCGTCGGTAAAATCTTCGGTGATTTTGCTGGTCCAGCGCTGGGTAAACAGTAAAAAGTTGAGTTCCAAGTCCACCACGTCCCCTTGCTTGCAGCCATCAAACCGCAGCACTTTCACCGGGGGGAAAGGGGGCGCAAGCTGCCCAAAAAGCGTTTCAGTAAAGCCCTCCTTGACCTCAAGGTAGGATTGTTGGACGGCGGTACGGAGCTGGAGTTGCATCAGAAACTAAGCACAAAGAGTAGAAATAGGATCAGCCAGACGGCGTCCATAAAATGCCAATACACGGTAAACAGGCGGATCCGGAGTTTTTGGTAGGGATTGGTGGTCCATACCAATTTCCGAACCATATCTTTCTCTATGCTGCGGATCTCGAGCAGCAAGCTTCCTGCAAAGCCCATCGCCCCCAGCAAGTGGAGCACGTGGATGCCCGAGAGCACATAAAGAAAAGAAGCGCTAGGCGTCCCGGTAAAGTTGATGCCCAAGTTGGTAAGTTCTACCCACCCAAGCACCTGGCATCCGGTAAAGAGCAGCCCGAGCACAAAGGTTGCCCGCAGCGCGCCTTGCAGTTTGGGGATATTTTCCTCCTGGTAGTGCAGCCTCATTTTGACCGCCGTGTAGCCGGAAAGCACCAGAAAGAAAGTAGACAAAAGAAACGCCACCGGCACCGGCTGATTCATGCCTTGCAAAACCTGCCGCCCAGAATAAAGGAAAGCTCCGCCCAGAAACAAGAAAATAATCCCGCTGCCCAGCATCGCGAGGTAGAGGAGTGTTTCGTAGGGATGAAGATTTTCGATCTTCTGAAACCAGGTTTTTGGAGGGGCGGTTCGTCGCATCGAATGAAAAACATTTTGTGCGCCGCTTAGTTCAAAAAATGTCAAATTCAGGTTTCACTCCAAGGAATCGATCAAAAAAACCTAGATTTGCCTCCTCCATTTCCCTAAACCAACGCCCATTGGACAGACTTTCTTTTCTTTCCATTTACCAAGCTGATCCAATTTTTCAGACGCTGGCCCACCAGCTAAGCGCCACTTCCCCCTTCAAGATGCAGCTCAGAGGGCTCTCTGGCAGCTTGGACATGGTGTTGCTGGCCGCCTACTTTGAAAAACAGGGCGGAGTACACCTCCTCATTGCCACAGACAAGGAAGAGGCCGCCTACTTGAATTCGGACCTACAAAATTTGCTGGGCAGCGAAGAGCACCGCATTTTTCCAGGAAGCTTCAAGCGGCCCTATCACTACGATGAGGTAGACAATGCCAACGTGCTCCTGCGGGCAGAAATGCTCAACCAGCTCTTGGAAAACAAGGGTGCTCCCCGCATCATCATCACCTACCCCGAAGCGCTCTACGAAAAAGTAATTAACAAGCGATCCCTGGTGGAAAACACCTTTGTGGCGCGCGTTGGCGAAGCGGTAGACATGGCTTTTGTGTCCGAGATCCTTTCTTCCTACGACTTTGAACGTACTGATTTTGTCTACGAGCCTGGCCAATATGCCATCCGTGGGGGAATTTTGGACGTATTTTCGTTTAGCAACGAGCATCCCTACCGCCTCGAACTCTTTGGAAAAGAAATCGAAAGCATCCGCACCTTCGACCCCGAAACGCAGCTTTCTCTCTCAGAGGTAAATTCAATTTCCCTTATTCCCAACGTACAAACGCGCCTCCTGCAAGAGGTGCGGCAGTCCTTCTTGAGCTTTCTCCCTGAGCAAACCACCCTCTGGATTAAGGATTACCAGCTTACGCTCGACGTGATGGACGAGTGTTTTTTGAAAGCTTCCCAAGCCTACGCGCTACTCAGCGGCGGAAGTAAGTCCGGCGCTTTGGTGATGCTGCCCGAACAATTGTTTGAACAGGGCGCCCAATTTTCCGCGCTAGCGGAGGCCTTTTCTACAGTCGAATTTGGTCGGCAGTTTTATAGCAAAAACTCCAGCAAGGTGGTTTGGGAAAGCCAGCCGCAGGCCTCATTCAATAAGAATTTTGACTTGCTCGTTGCCAACCTTTCGGATAACGAAAAGAGCGGGTTTGTGAACCTAATCACCGCAGAAAACGGCAAACAAATCGACCGTCTACAGGGCATCTTTCGCGAGCTGGATCCCACGTTGCAGGTGCAAAGTATGTTGCTAAGCCTCCGGGAAGGCTTTGTGGACAAGCAGTCCAAACTCGTCTGCTATACGGACCACCAGCTCTTTGAGCGCTTTCATCGCTACAAATCCAAGAGCAAATCGACTGCGTCAAAGGCGCTCACACTCAAAGAAATCAAGGCCCTGCACCCGGGAGACTATGTAGTACACGTGGACTACGGGGTGGGGAGGTTTGCCGGACTGGAGAAAGTGGACGTCAGCGGAAACATGCAGGAGGCAGTTCGCTTGATATTTAGGGACGACGACCTCTTGTACGTCAACATCCATTCCCTACATAAAATATCTAAGTACTCCGGACAAGAGGGGCAAGTGCCCTCCATGTCCAAGCTGGGCTCCCCCGACTGGGACAACAAAAAGGCGCGCGTCAAAAAGCAAGTTAAAGACATCGCCAAGGACCTCATCGCCCTCTATGCCAAGCGACGGTCGGCACCAGGATTTGGATTTTCTCATGACTCAGTGCTACAAATTGAGTTGGAGTCCTCCTTTCTTTATGAAGATACCCCCGACCAAGCATCGGCCACGGCAGATGTGAAGGCCGACATGGAAAAAACGTATCCCATGGACCGGCTCGTGTGTGGGGATGTGGGCTTTGGCAAAACCGAGGTCGCCATCCGTGCCGCTTTTAAGGCTGTCAACGACCGAAAACAGGTAGCCATCCTGGTGCCCACCACGATTTTGGCCATGCAGCACTTCCAAACCTTCACCGAGCGGCTTGAAAATTTCCCCGTTAAGGTGGATTATATCAACCGCTTTCGCTCGGCAAAAGACATAAAGACCATCAGAGCACAGGTGGCTTCGGGAGAAATAGACATCCTCATCGGCACCCACAAGATTGTCAACAAAGACATGGAGTTCAAAGACCTTGGCCTACTGGTCATCGATGAAGAACAAAAATTTGGGGTGAAAGTAAAAGACCAACTCAAAAATCTACG
>JBIIFN010000148.1:0-5448 GCA_044237325.1 Algoriphagus sp. | reverse complement strand
GACAACATGATTTTTGTATCGGCTCTTTTCCGCAAAGCGGATGCGTTGTCAGTAGGAGGATTTTCCGAAGACATGCAGCTGGGCAGAGAAGACTGGGAGTTTTGGATCAAGCTCCTCAAAAATGGAGGTGAGGTGGTGCAATTTCCCGAGGTAGGTTTCTTTTACCGACTCACGCCTACCAGCAAACGAAAAAAGACAGGCGGTACAGCCTTCAAAAAGGCCCGCATCGCCTACCTGAATGCCAAACATGCCGATTTTTTTGAGCGGGAACTGAATGGCCCGCTACGGATTCAACGTACCTGGTCCAAACCTTACAACACCCTCCTGAAACTTTTCGGAAAACTGTAAGCCCCTCTCGGGCTAAAATCTACTGTCGACCGTGGACCGTCAACAGTTGACTAAATCCTATCCAACCCCTTCCAGAACTTCAAAAAATAGTACTTCAGCGGATTACTGTACTTCAATTGCTTCCAAGGGCGACTCGCATGGGGGCGATGCCAAACGGGTGCATGCATGAGCACGGTGTTTTTGAAACCCAGTTCTACTGATTTTTTGGAAATAAAGGTATCGTACCAGTCCTTGGCCTCATCCAAGCCTTTGAAATCGTAGGCCTTCAGAAAGCTAGGAGAAAATAGGGTGCAGCAAAAACTCAAGCTGCGTTGAGTAGCGATGACCGGCTCCTTGACGCCTTTAAACTTGAGGTAGGGAAAATTAACCACCCCCTGTTCATCCACAGTCACTGATCCAATCAAGCCCGCGCTAGGATCTGCATCCAACTGCTTCAAGAGGGTTTCAATGGTAGTCGGAGTCACCACCACATCCGACTCTACCACCAACAATGGAATTCCCGCCTCCAGGGCTTGCTGCTGGGCAATTTGCAACACCAACTTGTAGTTGGGCGAGGGATGATCGGTCAAGTCCTCGATATGAATCAGTCCATAACCCAGTTCGGCTCGGTGCTTTTCCAAGCTTGCCTTGGTTTCCTCCGTACTGAAATCATTAAAAATGACATGCTGCACCTTTACCGAGGAAGCCGCGATCGCACGCGCAGTATCCAAGGTGGTCTCGATGGCATTTTTGACGGGAGTGATGACAAGTACCTGAGCCATGGGCTGGAGGGTTGGGAAGATGGGGAAATTAAAAATACCTGCTCCGTAGTATTCACACTAGGGAGCAGGTAGCATAAGGAGGCTTAAGCCAGCTCTCCCAAGGCTTTTTTCATGCGCTTCATCGCCTCGATCAAGTCGGCTTCAGAAGCAGCATAGGAAATTCGCACGCAGTTGTCCGCTCCAAAAGCAGATCCTGTTACTAGGGACACATTGGCAATGGCAATCAAATACATGCAAAGTTCATCCGCATTGTTTACCTGATGCCCATGTGCCGACTTGCCAAAGAAGGCAGTGACATCTGGGAAGAAATAAAAGGCTCCTTCTGGCACATGGGTTTTGATGCCCGGAATATCTCTGAGCAAGCCCAACATCAAGTCACGACGCTTCAAGTACTGAACGGCCATTTCTTGAGAAGGTCCTTGATCGCCTGCGATACCCGCCAAAGCAGCTCGCTGGGCGATGCCGGTATTGCCAGAAGTAAACTGGCCCTGCATTTTTTCTACTGCCTTGGAAATTTCCAAAGGAGCACAGATATAACCCACTCTCCAGCCTGTCATGGCATAGCCTTTGGAGAATCCATTGACCGTGATGGTTCGCTCAAACATGCCTGGAAGGGAAGCAATGCTGAAGTTTTTACCCGTAAAGTTGATCAACTCATAAATCTCATCTGCAATGACCACCACTCCCGCGTGCTTCTTCACCACATTGGCAATAGCCTCCAATTCCTGTTGGGAGAAGACAGAGCCCGTTGGATTGCAAGGGGAAGAATAGATCACCGCCTTAGTCTTGGACGTGATGGCAGCCTCAAGCTGTGCAGCTGAAGCTTTAAAATTATTTTCAAGCGTTCCTTCAATCAACACAGGGACACCTCCACACAACTTGATGATTTCGGCATAGCTAACCCAGTATGGGGAAAAAATAACCACCTCATCGCCCTCGTTAAGTAGGCACATGAAGGTGTTAGCGATCGAGTGTTTTGCTCCTACGGAAACGACAATATGCTCTGCTTTCGCTTCTTGGATGTTATTCTCCTCACGAAGTTTTTTGGCAATTGCTTCACGCAAATCTTGGTAGCCTGAAACGGGAGGATAAGAAAAATATTTTCCTTCATCGATCGCATCTTTGGCCGCCTGCTGGATGTGCAGCGGCGTTTTGAAATCAGGTTCTCCTAGGCTTAGGCTGATGATGTCAATTCCTTGCGCTTTGAGCTCTCTGGCTTTTTTTGCCATGGCCAAGGTGGCCGACTCTTCCATGTGCAGGACGCGATCTGATAAAATAGAATTCATTAGGGTGGGGGTTTGGTAGCAAGAACTCAAAAGTAGGCAGAAGATTATAAATTCTAAACAAAGGCCCGCATTTGATCATGAAATGTTATTTTTGGGCATACTAGGCTAGCGATCTGGCCGTTTGTGATTCGAGATGAAACTGGCTACACTTTTCCTTTTGCTCCTTCTGTCTAGCAGCAGCCTGCTGACTGCTCAAGTGCAGGTCACGGACAAAAACAATGCCTCCGACTCCAGCGGTGTGGTCAGCTCCTCCCTACTTCCTACCGTAGCGCCCTTGCTCCTATTCAATGAGGAGAAGGTGAAGGAGGAGAAAAAAGAAAAAAAGAAAAATGCACGGAAGAACACCTGGTTTGGTGTCAAAACCAGAAAAGGAAGCACCCGAAGAAGTTTGAGGGGACAGGAATACCTGGAGCTGTTTCACTATACCGACGCCACCTGGACCACCAATCCCTACCTACGCGACCTGTACTGGTTTGACCCCAAGGAACGTGCCCTTCGCACCGAAGGCTTTGCCCCAGGCCAAGGCTACCTCCTCCATGGCCCCTACCAACGGATGGTGAACCAAGAGGTGGTAGAGAGCGGCATGTTTTTCTATGGCAGCAAGCACCAAACCTGGATGGTCTTTGACGAGAAAAATGTCCTCCAAGACAAGGCTCATTTCACCGAAGGCTGGCCCAGAGAATCCAAAATCACCTACTTCAACACCGCCACCAAGGCCATTGAAAAGCTGATTCCCGTGCAGTATGGACTCGAAGAGGGCGATTTTTACCACTTTTATGAAAACCAGCAGATAGCCGTAACAGGTGAATACCGCTACGGGCAAAAAGTAGGCCTTTGGACGGAATACTGGGACACCAACAACGGCAAGGCCATCCGAAAGCGAGAAATCCAATACCAGGAGCAGCCCTACACCAAAAATTTCCGCCCCTTTATCCGTGCTGAATGGGATAAAGAAGGCAAGTTGGTCTACCGCAAAGCAGAGTAGCTCCCTCCTCCTCAATAAAACGCGTCTTCAAACTGCCGGTAATGCAGGATGCCCTGCTGATCTTGCAGCACCGCCACGATATCAAAGCGAATGTCTTTGTGCCAATCTTTTTCGTAGAGGTAGTGGTCGGCCGCTTTGATGATCAGCTTCCTCTTGGTGGAATCCACAAACTCCTCGGCAAAGCCAAATCCAATGCCGGTTCGGAATTTGACTTCAATAAATATGAGCAGCCCAGCATGGGTCATGATCAAATCAATCTCAGCATGCTTGTACCGAAAATTGCTGGCCATAAGTTCGTAGCCCCTGCTTTTCAGCCATGCGGCAGCCCCTTGCTCTGCAAGTCTCCCTAAATCGTTGTGCGTTGCCATGGGAAATATTGGTTAATTTTGAAAAATTGAAGGCCGGTGCTTCCCGGTCCGAAAAAAAATCCCGCAGGAAAAAGTTATATGGAAGTTACAGCAAAAACAGTTCTGTTTCGTGATCTGGGCCTCATGGATTACCAAGAAGCCTGGGACTACCAAGAAAAACTCTTTTCTGCCACGGTAGCGAAGAAAATCCAAAACAGAAGCCTCCCCGAAGACCAGCAGGAGGCGACGTCCAACTACCTGCTTTTTGTGGAGCACCCACACGTGTATACCCTTGGCAAAAGCGGGAAACCGGAACATTTGCTCTTGGATACCCCTGGACTAGCCGCACACGATGCCACCTACTACAAGATCAACCGAGGCGGAGACATCACCTACCATGGCCCAGGGCAGCTGGTGGGCTACCCGATTCTGGATCTGGACCACTTTTTTACCGACATCCACAAGTACTTGCGCTTCTTGGAGGAGGCCGTCATCCTCAGCCTCGCCGAATATGGAGTTGCTGCAGGAAGAATCGAGGGATTGACAGGCGTCTGGCTCGATCACCTGGAACAGAAAAATCCACGGAAAATCTGCGCCCTTGGCGTCAAATCCAGCCGCTGGGTGACCATGCACGGCTTTGCGCTCAACCTCAACACCGACCTCTCTTTCTTTGGTCACATCGTCCCTTGCGGCATTGACGACAAGGCAGTCACCTCCCTGCACCTCGAACTCGGGCGTCCTGTAGATCCCGCCGAGGTAAAAGCCAAGGTCAAAAAACACCTGGCAACCCTATTTGACATGAAGCTAATCGACCAGCCCCATCCATGAAAAAAGACATTGACTTCGCTCCCGTGACGGGCGTAAAGTTGGCCATCGCCAAAGAAGAAAAACCCACGGGCACCGAATGGGCCGTTTACCTAATCAACTACAACCTGATCGAGCTCAGCACCGTGATGATCACCTCTACCGGCTACGGACATCTGGAAGGAGAGCTGCGCAAAACCTCCACGCTGAGGCACCTCATCCAGGAACTCGGGGCCGACTCCTTTGCCCGCGTGGAACCCATCGATCCAGCCGTATTTTCACTCACCAATGAATTTTGGCTCAGCTACTATATTCTGGACAAGATTTTTGATAAAAAGTTTATCTTTACTCCTGGCAGTTTTGATCCTGTCAACCTCCGGCATATCCCGGAACTGGGACTGGAAGGTATCCTCCACAGCTAACTGATTGACATCATGGCAGATTTTTTTGACCAACTGGGCAACATTTTATTTTTAGACATTGAAACTGCCTCCTCGACCGAAACTTTCGGTGAACTGGATTCACGCCTACAGCCGGAATGGCTGAAAAAGGAAAAGTTGATTCGCTCCGAAACCCCTCCTGTATCGCCAGGTGACCTCTATTTTGACCGAGCCGGCATCCACGCCGAGTTTGGGAAGGTGATCTGTGTAGGCGTAGGCTTCTTTCAAGGCAAAAAGAAGGAGAAAACCTTCACGTTCCGCGCCAAAGTTTTGGCGGAAGCGGAGGAAAAGGAAACTCTTTTGGCGGTAAAAGCGGTTTTAGAAAAGAAAAAGTGGGTACTTTGTGCACATAATGGCAAGGAATTTGACTTTCCTTACCTCTGTCGGCGGATGCTTATCCACGGCATCTCACTTCCTGAACCCCTTCAACTTGCAGGCAAAAAGCCTTGGGAAATCCGGCACTTGGATACCATGGAA
>JBIIFN010000213.1:0-3440 GCA_044237325.1 Algoriphagus sp. | reverse complement strand
TTGCTCACTTCGGGTTTAGGCTTTGCAGGCTACCTCCTCATCAAAACCCTCGGTAATCACCGCGGCATTCTGCTCAGCGGCCTGCTGGGAGGCTTAGTTTCCAGTACTTCAACCACCTGGGTATTTGCCAAAAAGAGCAAAGAAAATCCATCCCTATCTACTTCTTGTGCCACTGCCATCTTAGGGGCCTCGTCCATCTTATTTATCCGTGTTGGGGTATGGACCTCTCTATTTTATCCCCCCCTATTTCGGGCCTTGGCAGTAGACCTCTTACTCCTTCTTTTGGCTACCTTGGGTGTAACGTTCTATACACACCAAAAGGAAAAAAACAGACCCCCAGCCGTCGAAGAGCAAGCACTAGGCAAACCTTTGGACCTATTTGGCTCCCTAGTTTTTACGGCTATTTATGTGGTCATCCTTCTAGCCGTAAGTTATGCCAACAAAACCTTTGGCGACCAAGGCACCCTTATTTCCAGTGCGATTGCAGGGATATCAGACATCGATGCGGTAAGCATCTCGGTTGCGAAGCTCACCGGTAGCTCAATTTCACTACCCCTAGCCGAAGTGGCCATATTGATTGCCTGCCTTTCCAATACCTTGGTCAAGCTAGGTTTGGGCAGCTACCTAGGCAGTCCACAGCTTCGGACGCTCCTACTCAGAGGCTATGGATTTACAGGAGGCTGCTGCCTGCTAATAATTCTATTGATTCTTTTTGCCTAAGGCTGGATATCACCTTCCTAAGCCAGATTAATGCACCCTCCTTTCCAGCTAATTCTTACCTTTGTCTAAACGCTACCCCATGCATTTTTCCGAGCTAGGTCTCTCCCCCGCACTACTTTCTGCCATCCAACGGGCAAACTACGATACGCCCTACCCCATTCAGGTGGAGGCCATCCCTGCCCTCCTACAGAAAAAAGATGTGCTAGG
This sequence comes from Algoriphagus sp., assembly GCA_044237325.1. GTDB lineage: Bacteria > Bacteroidota > Bacteroidia > Cytophagales > Cyclobacteriaceae > Algoriphagus. The sequence goes on along the minus strand of JBIIFN010000213.1, from coordinate 2,513 downwards.
TCTAGCACCTACCGGCTCTGGTAAAACCGCAGCTTACATCCTCCCCATCTTGCAGCAATTGCTCCAACAAGAGGCTCCTCGAGATCGTCAGGTGCCTGTTTTGGTGCTGGTGCCCACCCGAGAGCTGGCCGTACAAGTAGCGGAAGTAGCCGAAAACTTCAGCCGCTTCCTTCCCAGACGCATCAAGTCCCTCGCCATCTTCGGCGGCGTATCCATCCATCCACAAATGATGAAGTTGGGCGGTACCGAAATCTTAATCGCCACCCCAGGAAGACTCATTGACTTGGTAGGTAGAAATGCTGTAGGCATCGGACGCATCCAAACACTAGTGATTGACGAGGCAGACAAAATGCTGCAAATGGGATTTCGCGAAGAGATGGATCACCTGCTGGAGTTGCTCCCAAAAAAGAAGCAAACCCTGCTTTTCTCAGCCACAGAAGACAAGGAAGTAGCCGAGCTGATTAAGCAATTATTGAAGGATCCGATACGCATTCAGGTAGCTGCAAGTGATTTTACGCCCGAACTCATACACCAAGAGGCGTACCGTGTGAGTCCCGAGGAAAAGGGGCCTTTCTTACGAAAACTCATCCAATCTGGGGACTGGGCACAAATCTTGATTTTTACCTCCTCCATTCGTACCGCCGACAACCTGACCGTCAAGCTCAACAAAAATGGCATCCAAGCTGCTGCATTTCACGGAGACAAGAGCCAAGGAGCACGCACCGAAGCGCTAGCCAAGTTTAAATCCGGAAAAACACGGGTATTGGTTGCCACCGACTTGGCCGCCAGAGGTATCGACATCCAAGGCTTGCCCTTGGTGATCAACTACGAGCTACCCCGCTCCCCAAAGGACTATATCCACCGCATTGGCCGTACCGGGAGGGCGGGTGCTGCAGGACAGGCGATTAGCCTCATCACGGTGGAGGAGCAACACCACTTCAAAGTGATTCAGAAGAAAATGGGCAAATGGGTGACTTTGGTACCTGCAGAAGCCTTTGGCAAACCAGCAGAAGAGGCCGAGCAAGCCTCCGAATCAGCAGATTGATCTGCTACAAAAATTCCCAAACACTCCGGTAGCTTCCCTTTTCTTCGACATAGCGAAGTAACGCATCAAAAAACGCATGCTGTGCCAAGGTGCTGCTATCGCCTACCACAATCATTTTTCGCTTGGCCCGAGTTAAGGCCACATTCATGCGACGCTTGTCGGAAAGAAAGCCAATCTCCCCCCGCTCGTTGGAGCGCGTCATGGAGAGCAGCATCAAATCTCGCTCCTGCCCCTGAAATCCATCCACGGTATCGATGGTGATCAGTTCTGAAAAGGCGCGCAAATTGGGAAATTCATAGGTGTCGAAAATCAAGTGACGCAAGCGTCTCACCTGAGCCGAATAGGGAGCAATCAAGCCTATCGTCCATCCTTTCTCCTTGAAGAGGCCAAAGCCAATTCGTAGAATGGTATCGTTGAGGTACTGACAGGCAAACTTTGCTTCTTCGGGATTGAAGGTACTCAGGCTCTCCGCTTCGCTTTGTTCGCTGTAGCCAGAGCCCGCAGTATCCACCCACTCCAAGACCGCTTCTTCCTTAGAAAAAGCATGGCGAATCGTATTTTCGGCAGCTTCAAGCTGACCATCGTAAAATTGCCCGTTGGAAAAGCCCATGATGGCCTCCGGCATACGGTATTGCACTTGCAGCATCTGGGCAGCGGCGGGATGACGCTGGATTATTTTTTCAAATAAGGTAATGGATAGCCCCTGCCGGGCTGCCTCTTGGGACTTGATCGTCGGCGGTAGCTGGCAGTGGTCGCCGGCAAACACCACTTTTTTAGCCTTTAGGATTGGAATCCAAGTGGCTGCCTCCAATCCTTGGGCGGCTTCATCGATGAATACGAGGTCAAACACCATCCCTTTCAAGTAATTGGATCCTGCTCCCACGAGCGTAGATGCAAATACCTGTGTTTTTTGGTAAATGTCTGTTCGGATATATTCTTCCAGCTGCTCAGCTGCCTCTCGGATGCGGCTCACCTCCTGGTACAAGAGCTTGCGCTGGGCACGTTCCTCGGGCCCAAAATTCCGTTTGTACTGCTTGGCTAGGTGTAGGTAGCTTTCAGTCTCTTTTCGCAGCTTCTTTAAATCGCGGTAGCTTTCGTGAAAAGCGAGCTTGGCATCCAGCGTCTGGTTTAAAATCTTTTCCTCCACCCGCGCAGGATGTCCCAAGCGTAGTGTAGTAATATCCCTATCGACCAGCTTCTCTACCAACAAGTCTACGGCGGCATTGCTTGGGGCACAAACTAGAATCCGTTGCTGAGCCATGACTGCCTGTTCGATGGCGGCGATCAAGGTGGTTGTTTTGCCCGTGCCGGGCGGACCATGTACTACTGCCATGTCTTCGGAAGCGGCAATCTTTTGGCAGGCAAGTACTTGAGAAAAATTCAAGTCCGGCAAGTTAAGCGGCTTGACCTCCTTTTGTCGCGGTCGAAGTTCCCCGTAAACCAGGTCACGGAACTGCACCAACTGGGG
>JBIIFN010000145.1:0-5543 GCA_044237325.1 Algoriphagus sp. | reverse complement strand
CCCATCTCGTGAATATCAGATCCTGGAGGTGCTCCAGTATCTTCCACCTTGATATTCTTGAATCCCATTCGTTCATACATTTCGGTTTGCTGCTCCAGAAAATCGCGAGTCATTTTGTCGTCATTCTCTTTCCACTCTACCGAAAGGATAAGTTTGGGAATGCCATATTTGTCTTTTTCGTCTTTGCTCAGCCGGAGGTGGTTGGATTCTTCAGGCACCATTTCCCCCTGCATCCAGGCTGCCATACCCCACATGCCGTAGGTAGGATGAAGCAATTTTTCCCGCAGGGCATCCCCCACCAAATCTCCACTACCTTCCACATTCCGATTGGCGGACATCCCAATGGCATATCCACGAAGGAAATCCGTCTCCTGGCGATACACATTGCGAAAGCGCGGTACGTAGGCATGTCCCGGATTGCGTCCGAGATTTACCTGATCTAGAAAGCCCTCAAAAGTTGCATAGCCCTTGCCCCGGTAATTATGACAAGTGATGTATTTGCCCATCAGTCCATTATCATTGCCAAGCCCGTTAGGGAAACGGCTGGACGTGGAGTTGAGGAGAATCGAATTGGAATTGATGGTGGAGGCATTCACGAAAATGATTTTCGCATAAAATTCAATGGACTCCTGAGTCAAGCGATCGATCACACGCACGCCGATGGCCTTTCCTTTTTGCTCGTCGTAAATAATCGACTCCACCACCGAATCGGGTCGCAGGGTAAGGTTGCCCGTCTTCTCCGCCCAAGGCAAAGTAGATGCATTGGCTGAAAAATAACCTCCATAGATGCAGCCTCGGTTGCACATGTTCTGACTGAGGCATTTGGATCTTCCTTGGTCTCGATGAATCTGCTGGGGATCAGTGAGATGGGCACAGCGACCCTGCACCAGGTGCCGCTCGGAACCGTATATTTCCTTGAGCTTCTCCTTATAATAGCGCTCTACGCAACTGAGTTCAAAACCCGGCTGTACGATCTGGTCCGGAAGTACATCCAAGCCGTCCCGGCCGCCTGCAAAACCCACAAAGGTCTCCACATAGGAGTACCAAGGCTCCATGTCTTTGTAGCGGATGGGCCAATCCACCGCATACCCATCCCGAGCAGGTCCTTCAAAATCAAAATCAGACCAGCGCTGCGTTCCTCGGGCCCAAAGCAGGGACTTCCCACCCACATGGTAGCCTCGAAACCAGCGGAAAGGCTTTTCTTCAATATAGGGCTGCTCATCTTCCGCAAGTGCCCAGTGCATGGTCTCCTCCCGCTTCCAGTTGGCTGCGCCAAGTCCAGATCGTTTTTCAATAGGTACGGCTCCTCGAAACTCAAATTCCCAAGGGGCCTTGGAAGCAGTTGGGTAATCTTCGATGTGGCGAACCATCCGACCGCGCTCCAACACGAGGGTTTTCAGCCCTTTTTCGGTCAATTCCTTAGCTGCCCATCCTCCGGAAGCTCCAGAGCCGATGACAATCGCATCGTAGGTTCGCTTTGCTTTTGAATCTTGTAACATCCGTAGTTAAGCCTTTTGGGCAGGCTCCTCCACACAGCCATTGTAAAATCCTGGAGCCACCTGATAGCCCAAATGATCTACCATTACCTGCTTGGCAGTGGTAAATCCAAAAATGGTGTTGCCTCGGATCAATTCGTAGAATTTCTTTTGATTCTCGTTTTCTGTCTTGGAATATTCTCCCAAAATCGCTTCCCTTTCCTGCTTTGGAAGTGACGCAAAACCCTGCTTCTCCAAGGCTTTTAGCTCTTGGATTAAGATGTCTTGTTCCTCCTTTTCCAAACACTTTTCAAAAAACTTGATCAAAAACTGATCTGTTCCTGTGCTCAAGGCACCAATGGAAGCAGCTGTAGATCCGACAGTGGGACCTTCTGGAATCAAGGTTTCCGCCAAGGAAGTGATTAGCTGCTCTTGGTCATAGGTAAAAAACCCAGCGTGGGTCAGGCGATCAAGGATCTGCCATTTCCAGTCCACCAAGGCAAGCCCAGCGATTCCGGCCCCGGCAGCGCCAAGAAGTTTTAAAGAGGTACGTCTTTGCATAATAAGGAGTCAGGCAAAAAAAATGCCTTTTACAATATACTTGATTTGAAAAAAAGGGAGTAAAAAAAAGCTGGAATTCCACCAATGGGAATTCCAGCTTTTAAAGTCACTTAGGCGAACCTTATTTTCTGTAGTCCAAAGGAGCCTCACGATTTCCTACCAAAGCTTTGTAGGAAAACCCTTCCCCTCTTCGGGTATTGAGTTCCTGCAAGGCTTGGCCTGTAACGGATGGATTGTTGAAAATATCCATAGCTGTCAAGGTCAACGTTTTGGCTGCTACCATCATGCCTTTTTGGCCAATGCTCATGCCGCCAGCAGCTACCGCCTGCCAAGTGTGGGCAGAAGTGCCAGGCACCCAAGTGGCCGTACCCAAACCTACAGTAGGTACCAACCAACTGATGTCACCTACGTCAGTAGATCCTCCGCCGCCTTCCTCGCTTACCACAAATGGGGCGATTTTTGTAGCATCAGCAGGGCTTGCCTTCACTCCTTCTGGGTAGGTTTTGATGATTTCTTCGGCAAATTTGCGCTCCTCCTCGTTGTAGGTAACGCCGCCGATTTTTTCCAAGTTTTTATGCATGATGCGCGCCAAGGTCTCGTTGGGCAGCAAGTTGTACACCCCATTGATTACCTCATACTCCATGCGCGTTTGAGTTCCTAAGGCTGCGCCTTCGGCTGCTTTGACCATTCGGTCAAATATCTGCTGCACGACCAAGGCATCTGGATGACGTACGTAATGATAGGATTCAGCAAATGCCGGCACCACATTAGGCGCTTCTCCACCTTTGGTGATGACGTAGTGCATGCGAGTTTGCATGGGCACGTGCTCTCGCATCAGGTTAACCATAAAGTTCATTGCCTCTACCGCATCCAAGGCAGACTTACCGCGCTCTGGAGCTGCTGCCGCGTGAGATGCTTCTCCATAAAATCGGAATTTGGTAGAGATATTGGCAAGGGAAGAGGTTGCTCCTGCGGCATTTTGGGAGCTAGGGTGCCAGTGGAGCATGGCGTCCACATCTTGGATCAAGCCAGCACGGGCCATGTATACTTTGCCTCCACCGCCTTCTTCGGCTGGAGTTCCGTACACCCGCACGGTGCCTTTGATCTTATTGGCTTTCATCCAATCCATCACGGAGATCCCTGCCGCCACAGAAGCCGCACCAAACAGATGGTGTCCACAGGCATGGCCTGCACCACCCACTACTACGGGCTTGCGGAAAGCTACTGCCTCTTGAGACACTCCAGGGAGTGCATCAAACTCAGCCATGATGCCGATTACTGGTTTGCCCGATCCATACTCTGCCACAAAGGCCGTAGGAATATTTGCTACGCCGGCGGTCACTTTAAATCCTGCATCAGAAAGGGTTTTTTGAAGCAATTGGGAAGAGTTTTTCTCGAGATAGCCCAGTTCTGGATTGCTCCAGATTTGTCGGGCCAGGTCTCCATAGAAATCAGCCTTGGCATCTAGTTTGGATAGGATTTCCTTTTCTTGTGCGAAGACGCTGAATACAGGAAAGAGGAAAATGAGTACGAGTAGTTTTTTCATAGGTCAATTCTTAGTGGCATGAAAATAGAAATAGTTTTGTTCAAGATTGAATTTTTTGTGACTAGCGGCCTCCAATTCATAAAAAAATTAGCCTTCCGCCATTTTTTGGTTTTCTAACGCCACCGCTACAAAGGCGGTGTGACACCTGTCACCGAATCAACGCATCCATTGGCCTTACTTTTCGGTATATTTGGAAAGGTCATGCCTTTCTGATGCGGAGAAGTATAACCCAAAAAAGCCCATGACGACCTCAAGAAGGAAATTTATTGCACAGCTTGGCGCCATAGGAGCAAGTACCGGCCTCTCCGGCCTTGCCACAGCCAGCCCTGTATCCACTGCTAAAAAAGGAAACGAAACCTCTTTTACACTCAATATCCTGCAAACCACCGATGTGCATTGCCAGGTCCATGCACATGACGAGTTATTTTGGGAAAACGGGAAGGCTGTTTTTCGGAAAACAGGAGGTTATGCCCACCTGAAAACTTTTTTGGATACCCACCGGAAGAAAATGCAGCATAGCTACTTGATCGATACGGGAGACATGTTTCAAGGGTCAGAGTTGTCTTTCAAAACCACTGGGGAGGCCATGGTACCCATTCTTAATGCATTGGATTACGACCTCTACCTTCCTGGCAACTGGGAAGTGATCTACTACAAAAAATCCATGCAGCACCTGCTGGGCTCCCTCACCGCACCGAAGGTTTGTGCCAATATGTACCACGACCTGGGTGAAGGAAAAAAAGGAGAACTCATCTTTCCTCCCTATTACATCTGGACCGTAAATGGCGTAAAGATTGCCTTTTTGGGCTACACCGACCACCTGGTGCCTGTTCGTCAATCGCCCAACTATAGCAAAGGAATCCTCTATACGAAGCCAGAAGACAACTTGGCGCATTACGTCGATGTCTTGAGAAATCAAGAAAAATGTGCGTTTGTGGCAATCGCTGCCCATTTGGGCCTTTCACAACAAATTCATTTGGCTAATCACCCTGCCTGCGAAGGCGTGGACTATATCCTGGGAGGAGATACCCACGAACGTGTCAGAACACCTATTCAGGCGAAGTATGCGAAAGTGGTGGAACCTGGTGCTTTTGGGTCGTTCGTGGGCAACCTAGAACTTCAAATTGAAAATGGAAAAGTCGTAAGCGACCGCTACGAACTCTTGGAGGTAGACGCAAGCAAGTACCCTTCTTCCAAGGAGATGGATAAACTGATCGCAAGCCATGAAGGACCCTACTTAAAGGATATCCAAGAGGTGGTGGGCTATTCAACTATCCCCCTTTACCGTTATTTTGTCATTGAAAACACCATCGACACGCTAATTCTGGACGCGATCGACTGGCAGGTGCCTGAAGTAGAGATTGTTCTTTCCAATGGATTCCGCTTTTGCCCGCCGAGGGCGACAGCAGATCAAACCGGAAACATCCCCATTACGAATGGATTTATTTTTGACATGCTCCCTGTCGACAGCACCATCCGAACAGGCAAGGTGACTGGCAGGCAAATCAAAGACTGGCTAGAAAAGGAACTCAATAATGTCTTCGCAGCAGATGCCTCCAAACGTTTTGGTGGCTGGGTGATCAAATTCAAAGGGATGGAGGTAAAATTCAATGCTTTTGGCCAGGAAGGATCTCGGGTACAAACGGCCGTAGTCAATGGGCAGCCGCTAGACATGGAACGGGTATATGCCATCTGTGCCTGCGAGCGAGATGGAGATCCGGAAGACATGCTTTGCCGTTTTAGAGGTGTTAAGGAAACCAAGAATACGGCCTTCACCCTGCATCAAGCGGTGAAAAGCTACCTCGCCAAAAATTCCCCTGTTACACCAACCCCTCCACAATCTGCGGTGGCGCTAGATGCTCCAGCCACCCTACTCACGCAAGTGACCGGCGTGGCCTATGAATTTAGGTAGGCCCTAGTTTCACTCCCCAAATTCTTTTAAAAACCGACTTTGGTCGGTT
>JBIIFN010000027.1:0-19154 GCA_044237325.1 Algoriphagus sp. | reverse complement strand
TGGTTGACGTTATGGACGGCAGGTAGGCCTTGGATTTTTTGACCGGTAAACTTATCCTCCTTGAAAAGTAAAATCTCCCCTTTTCTTTCGGTAACAAGCATGCTTCCATCTGGAAGCCAAGTCATGCCCCAAGGGTTTTCCAATCCCGTGTGGAGGGTGTCTACTTTGATGAGAAGCTTTTCCGTTTGGGTGGCGAAGGTTTCATCGATGACAGGCGTTTCCTTTTTTGGTCCGCAAGAGGTCCAAAGTACAAGTGCCGACACTAAGGAGGCAAATGGTAAATACAGTGATCGTGTGTTCATTGAGGCGTGATTTAGAAAGGTAAGGTAAGCATCTCTGCCAAAAGTTTGGTCTAAATTTTGAACATTGGTGCTTAGACGTGATTAGCGTCACCAACTGCCTAGCACACGCGTAGACAGCTTTTGATTTATGCTTCTTTCCGTACCTTCGTGAAGTTGGTGTACCTTTTCACCCCCTCCTGCGCATGACCCCTACTTTGGTGTACAAATTTGGAGGCGCCTCTGTCAAAGATGCGCCCGCCCTCAAAAATCTTTACGACATCCTTCAGACTCGGCTTCAAAAAAATACGGTCTTGGTGGTTTCGGCCATGGCAAAGACAACCAATGCCTTGGAAGCCATCCTCGCAAAAAAGCTGGCAGGTCAGGATTTTTCCGCCGATTGGGCGCAAGTGGCGGCCTTCCATACGGGCATGGCAACTGCGCTTTTCCCGGCAGGCGACCCTATTTTTCAGCAGTTGGAGGCAGTTTACCGCAGCGCGCTAGCCTCGCTTGAGCTACCGCTTACGCAGGCAAATTACGAGGAGCGCTACGACGAAGTGGTTGCTTTTGGGGAGTTGCTTTCCTCTCACCTAGTGGCGGCTTACCTCAGCCTTCGAGGATTGCCCGTGTCCTGGCAGGATGCTAGGCAGGTGATTCATACAAACTCTGATTTTCGCTTTGCAAAAATTGACTGGGAGAAAACCCGAGCTGCCTGCCAAGAGACCTGGTTGCCTCTGCTGCAGCAAGGACCAATGCTAACTCAAGGATTTATTGGTGCTGATCCCCAGGGTCGGACCACTACGCTAGGAAGGGAAGGGTCTGATTTTACGGCGGCGATCTTGGCCACAAGCCTTGATGCAGCCTCTGTCACCATCTGGAAAGACGTGCCTGGCGTACTCAATGCCGACCCGAAGCTGTTTGCCAAGGCACAGAAATTTGATGAGCTAGGCTACCGAGAGGCAGCAGAGATGACTTACTTCGGCGCTTCGGTCATCCACCCCAAGACCATCAAGCCGCTGGCCAATGCGGGAATTCCGCTTTTTGTGCGTTCTTTTTTGGATCCCGAAGCCCCAGGAACCAAGATTCACGAGCAGGCGGCACCCCACGAGGTTCCTACCCTGGTATTGAAGAAAAATCAAGTCCTGGTCAGTTTCAAGGTGACGGATTTTACTTTTATCGAGGAAAAGCATATCCAAGCCATCTATACCCAGCTTCAACAGCTTAAGCTGCGTGCCAACATGCTGCAAGTATCCGCCATCACGGTTTCGATTGTGATTGATGCTCAGCTTTTCAAGTTGGAGCAGCTACGTGATGCACTGAAGTCGACCTTTGAAATCCGGTACAACGAAGAGCTGGAACTATTGACAATCCTCAAACCTAAAGCTGAAGAAATTCCTTCGTTGATGGAAGGCTATGAACTTCTACTTGAGCAAGCCACCCGTACTACGTATCAAGTGGTGCGTAGAAAAAAGTAGGGATGTCCTTAGGTGTTTTTTCCTTAGGCCTTTAGCTCATGCGTCTCCAGAAGGTGGGCTACTAGGCCTGTCACCGCTTCGTCAAGGATGGTGAATACCTCCTCAAAATCTTCCACTCCACCGTAGTAGGGATCTGGAACAGGAAGTCCAGCCGCACCTGAAGCAAAATTCCGCATGAGAAAGATTTCTTTGTCGGGAAAGTTATTGCGCACCTTCAGGTTTTGAAGATTCCTGAGGTTGTTGTCATCCATGGCGATGATGTAGGTGAAATCTCTAAAATCCGTACGGTGCACCTGACGACCACGGTGGTTAATGGAGACACCATGCTTTTCGGCGCAGTGTAGGGTACGTTCGTCGGGAAGCTCGCCAATATGAAAATCTGAGGTACCTGCACTGTCGGCCCGGATGGATTTTTCCAAGCCTAGCGCTTTGATTTTGGCATTGAAAATCCCCTCTGCCATTGGAGATCGGCAAATATTACCCAAGCAAACAAAAAGCACTTTAACCATGTGTACCAGTAGAGGGTAAATGAAATTAACTCCCTCTTTTTTAAGTAAGTATAGGCTGCAAACTAAGCTCTATTGTGTAAAAAAAATGATCGTAGCATTTTCATCCAAGCAAAAGCTAAAAAAAATGTGGAAATCTTAGGGATTGGCTACTTTTGACCCATGAAATTCCTTTACTACCTACTTATGGAACTAAGTACCCGGATACTTCCAGTCCTGGGGATTTTTGTGCCTAAAGTCAGGTATTTTTTGTCCCGAAGAGCTTCCTTGATGTCGCAATTGGTCGAATTTAGGCAATCCCATCCGGGACGACTTGCTTGGTTTCATGTGGCCTCCTTGGGTGAATACGAGCAAGCTAGGCCTGTGATTGCTGAGCTGAAGGAAGCCGAACCCAGCCTGTTGGTGGTCGTGAGCTTTTTTAGCCCTTCAGGCTACGAACACCTTCGCACAAGGCCACAGTCTGGAGTAGATTTCATTTGCTACCTGCCGCTAGACCGCAAGGACTGGGCAGCGCAATTTGTCAGTATCCTCAATCCAAGTCTAGCTTTTTTTGTCAAATACGACCTTTGGTACCACCACATTTCCGCACTAAAAAAGAGGCAAGTCCCAACCTTTCTTTTAGCCGCCTCCTTCCGAGCTCAGCAGCCTTATTTTGCTTGGTATGGAGGGTTTTTCAGGTCTATGCTGGCCCAGATGGATTGGATATTTACCCAGAATAAAGAAAGTCTAGACCTTTTGGCAAGCATTCAACTAACCCGAGCAAGCCAAGCGGGCGATACCCGATTTGATCGGGTGGCAGCTACTGCAGCTGCCCCAAAAGCGCTTCCCGAGCTCCGCACTTGGATCAATGATCGTCCTACGGTGGTGGTGGGGTCGGCCTGGGAGGAAGATATGGAGCTACTTATTCCCTTGATACAGGCCAAGCCCGACTACCTGTGGATCATTGCTCCCCACGATTTGAATGCCACGGTGATGGCCCGATGGGCAACGCAACTTCAGCTCCCTTCTGTCAATTATTCGGCATGGACTCCCCAGAATGGGTCTAGCGTCTTGTTTATTGATAACGTGGGCATGCTCTCTTCCTTGTACCAGTTTGCGCAGATTGCCTATGTAGGTGGAGGATTTGGCAAGGGGCTTCATAATATCCTCGAGCCCTTGGGCTTTGGCGTGCCGGTACTATTTGGGAAGGTAAGGCGTAGTAGTAAATTTCCAGAAGCAGCCCAAAGTCAAGCCGAAGGATGTGGGGTTGAGGTAAGTAATTTTGACGAACTTCGTGCCGCGATGGATCGAATAGCGCAGCCGGAAGCCTACGGCAAAGCTACCGATGCGGCACAAACCTGGGTCAAGGCAAACCTTGGTGCGGCACAACGCATCGTGGCTCACCTTAAGACCGCAAAGCTGCTAAAATGAAAGGAAGGGTAATAAAATCTACCGGAAGTTGGTACCTCGTTCGCACCGAGGATACGATTGTATCAGCACGCTTGAAAGGAAAGTTTAAGCAGGATGAATTGAAGTTGACCAACCCCATCGCGGTGGGGGACTGGGTAGCCCTAGATCGGGAACCTGGTCAGGAGACAGCGGTCATCCACGAGATTTTGCCGAGAGAAAATTACGTGATTCGTAAATCTACTCGCAAGCAGCATTTTTCGCACATCATCGCAAGCAACTTAGACCAAGCTATCCTAGTCATCACGATGAAAAAGCCGCGAACCTCCTTTGGATTTATCGACCGGTTTTTGGTAGCCACAGAGAGCTACGGAATTCCCACCCTGCTGGTGGTAAACAAGATGGACCAGTTGTCAGGGGAAGAGGAAAAAGAATGGCTGCAAGATATACACGACATCTATACTCCTCTAGGCTATAAGGTCTTGGAGCTATCCGCCTTGAAGGACAGCAATCTGGCAGAAACTTTTATCCCGTTCGTGGAAGGCAAGTCTAGCTTGATTTCGGGGCATTCGGGGGTGGGAAAAAGCACTCTCCTCAATGCAGTGATTCCTGGCGCTCGGCAGGATACCAAAGAGGTATCTGACTCCAGTGCCAAGGGTGTCCATACCACCACCTTTGCAGAGCTCTTTTTGTTGCCTGGATCGGGAGATTTGATTGATACGCCAGGTATCAAAGAGTTTGGTATTTTGGATGTGGAAGACGAGGAACTCTCGCACTTCTTTCCTGAAATGCGGGTGTACTTAGGGCAATGCAAATACAATAACTGCACCCACGTCAACGAACCTGGATGTGTGGTATTGAAAAAGCTGGAAGAAGGCTATATCCATCCCTACCGCTACCAGAGTTACCTCAATATCCTGACCGAAGAGGACAGCCATCGATAAAGGGTTTTGAAACCAAACCAATTTGGCCTAATTTTCATTTTCTAAATAGCATCCCATGAGCGAAGTACTAACGCACAAGCAAGTAGGGCAGAAGATCACCCGAATGGCTTTTGAAATTTATGAGCGAAATCTCCAAGCTACCGCTGGGGTTGTCTTTGCTGGCATCACCGGTATGGGAACTACCTTGGCGAAGCTGCTGGCCTCCGAACTCAGGCGTATTTCTCCCCTGCAGGTGGAGGAGATGGAAGTTATCTTAGATAAAAATGCCGTGGCAACCTCTGAAGTGCTTCTTTCCACATCGATTTCACTAAAAGGCAAAACAATTATCCTCGTTGACGACGTGCTCAACACGGGTAAGACCTTGGTGTATGCCATGAAGCCTTTTTTGGAGCAAGAGGTCGAAAAGATGGAAATAGCCGTTTTAGTGAACCGCAGTCATGGCCTTTTTCCCGTGAAGCCTGATTATACCGGCTTCGAACTGGCTACCACGTTTAGCGAGCATATTCGCGTAGATTTTACCGCCAACAACCATTCCGTTCACCTCCACTAACGTACCATGTCTGAACATTCTTCCGCCTCTGTGAAGCGAATTACCACCCACACCCTGCAAGACATGAAGCAGCGTGGAGAAAAAATTTCCATGCTGACGGCCTATGATTTTTCCATGGCGAAAATTGTCGATGCGGCCGGAATGGACATTTTACTCGTAGGTGACTCGGCTTCTAATGTGATGGCAGGTCACGAAACCACACTCCCAATCACGTTGGATCAAATGATCTACCACGCCACTGCCGTCGTGCGGGCAGTGAAGCGGGCTTTTGTGGTTGTAGACATCCCCTTTGGCAATTACCAGGGCAATAGCTCCGAAGCACTCCGCTCAGCGATTCGCATCATGAAGGAGTCTGGCGCACATGCCGTGAAGGTAGAAGGAGGTTCCGAAATTAAAGAATCAGTCCTCCGTATTTTGAGTGCAGGTGTGCCTGTAATGGGACACTTGGGCTTGACTCCGCAGTCGATCTACAAGTTTGGCACCTATACCGTCCGGGCAAAGGAAGAGGAGGAAGCTGCCAAATTACTTGAGGACGCCAAGCTGTTGGAAGCCTGTGGCTGCTTTGCTTTGGTGCTTGAAAAAATTCCTGCAGCCTTGGCTCAACGCGTTGCTGAAGCACTCACGATTCCAGTTATTGGCATTGGGGCAGGTGCAGCTGTTGATGGACAGGTGCTGGTCATGCACGACATGTTGGGCATCACCCAAGAGTTTAAGCCACGCTTTTTGAGAGCCTATGCTGACCTTCAAACCATCATGACAGAAGCTTTTCAACATTACATCGCGGATGTCAAGAACAAGGACTTCCCCAATGCTTCAGAAAGCTATTAAGCCGGATCCGAAAGGATTAGAAGTAAAAAGCGCCCAGTAGTAATGCTACTGGGCGCTTTTTTTAGGCCTTTGCTTTAGCTCGCGTGGCTGGAGCATGCGCATCGACACGAAGGATAAAGTCACTTAGGACGTTCATGTAGTTGATAAAGGCATCGTAAGGCGTGTCATACGGGCTGAAGTACTCGTGTACTGAGCCATCGGAGAAGAACTTGGTGCAGATATAGTAAAAGTGGTCTGAGGTCTGCAGGTACTCCCAATCTCTAAGTAGGTCGGGATCATTGATTTTTCTGATTTTCTTTTCCAGTTCGTACAGTCGATCAAACGCCTCGTCTTGCATGTCGTTACCCAGCCAGGCAGTAAGGTCGCGCTCCTCATCTGCCCAAGAAATTGGGGTAGGTACGTGGATGCTGCTCACTGGAGACAGAGAGGAAAGTACCTCTGAAGGCGTGGAGAATGTAAAGTTGGATTGAGAAAAAACCGCCTCTGGAAGGTGGCGCATGAAGTCAAAAATTCCAGTTTCTGCCCATTGGTGTTCACCGAAGGTTTCGTAGTCCATGAATAAGTTGACCACGGGCTCCTCTTTGGGGAGGGCGTTGAGCCAGGAGACAAACTTGTTGCTAGTTAAGGGATAATCTGCCCAGGTAGGATCTCCAAATCGGAAAGCAATATCATCCGAGAGGCGGAAATTTTTGAGTAGAACCTTCAGCTGAGGAGCGAGGGCATTGGCGTATACGTAGTTTGGACTCTTCCAGCCCAATACGTGCTTGGCCCCTTCAGTCAGCATCCCCTCGTAACCCAGCTCAGCTACCATGGCTCCGATTTGGTCGGAATAGATCAATTCTGTATTTCGAAAGACCTTTGGGCTATACCCGTTGAAAAGGTGTTTGATGCGGTCTTGGTGTTTTTTCACCAAGGAAAAAAACTCTTCCTTACTTTTCAATGCTGCCAAGGAGTGGGAATAGGTTTCGTTGAGCAGTTCCACATGACCTGTGGCAACAAGCCGCTGAAAGCTTTCTAGCACGTCTGGCGCATAGGCTTCTAGCTGATCCAAGAACGTACCGGAAAGTGAGAAGGCCACTTTGAATTTGCCATCGTAGCGCTGGATGAGTTCCAGCAAAAGGGAATTCATGGGCAAGTAGCATTTCTGGGCCACCTTGCGGATGACATTTCGGTTGAGGTAGTCGTTCCAATAGTAATGGTCTTCCCCAATATCAAAAAAGCGGTAGGGCTTGAGTCGGAAAGGTTGGTGTACCTGAAAATAAAAGCAGACGGTTCTCATGGGCGTTGTGCTATAGTTTTTTCGTAAACAGTCACTAGTTTGGCAGCCACATGCTCCCATTTTAGTTTTTTCAATTCATCTCCTCCGAGTTCGGTAAACATCCGGGCGATGCTTTCGTAGTGAAGGAGGCCAAAAATTGCGTCAGCCATGGCATCAACATCCCAGAAATCGATCTTGATGGCATTGTTTAGTACTTCAGCCACTCCGGACTGCTTGGAAATAATGACAGGCGTATTGTGACGGACAGCCTCCAAGGGGGCAATGCCGAAAGGCTCGGAGACGGAAGGCATCACGTACACGTCACTGATGGCGTACATATGGTCTACGTCATCACCTTTTAAGAATCCCGTGAAGTGAAACTTGGTGCCCATGCGGAGTTCCGCTACCCGGTCGACCATCTTGTTGAGCAAGTCTCCTGATCCAGCCATCACAAAGCGAACGTTGGGATCGCGGTCAATTACTTTTTTTGCCGCCTCTACAAAATATTCGGGACCCTTCTGGTAGGTGATTCTTCCGAGGAAGGTCACGATTTTTTCAGGGACCTTTTTTTGGTAAGCGGAGGTAATGATACTGGCATCCAATACAGCATTGTGCAAGACAGTTACTTTTTCCGGAGGGATGCCGTACTTTCTAACGCAAATATTTTTGGTAAGTTGGCTTACCGCTACCACATGGTCCGCAGCATGCATTCCTGCGCGTTCGATTTCGAAGACGGGGAGGTTAACCGACTCTCCGGAGCGGTCATATTCTGTGGCGTGCACGTGCACGACGAGGGGCTTGCCGCTAAGCTCTTTGGCTGCAATGCCCGCAGGATAAGCCAGCCAATCGTGGGCGTGGATGATGTCAAAATCGTTACGATCTCGTGCGATCTGGGCACCTACGAGTGCATAGCGGGCAACTTCCTCGAGGAGATTTTTGCCATACTTACCGCTAAACTGGTACCTGTTGGAAAAGATACTTTCCTCCACATCGGTGCGATCGTGGATGGCATAATCAGTAAATTTCTTGAATTGCTTGGGACCCAAATAGGGGACTAAAAAGCTGTTGACTTCCAGGTAGGTAAGATTTTTCCATAATTTCTTGAATCGCTTCTCCCGGTAATCAACCGTCACATCACTGGCATTGACGAAGTCTGCCACAGGCTCCTCGTCTCCCCAAAGTTTGGGCACCACAAAAATCACCTCCTGTTGGTGGTGGTTCATGCCTTGCACCAGCCCATAGCAGGCCGTGCCTAATCCTCCAGAAATATGGGGTGGGAACTCCCACCCAAACATGAGTACTTTCATAAAAAATCCATTAGATCTGTTTGACTAAGTCCATCATGCGAAGTAGCTCTGCCACGCTCCAGGCCTGAGACACCGATCCCTTGGGGCGGTGAGGGGCATCGCCATCGTATATTTCTGCCACAGTACCCACTCCATACTGGGTCATGACGCCATCAAAGCCTTTGATAATTTTCTCTACGAATGTTTTCGCGGCTTTACCATGTAGCTTGAGGTATCCCTCTGCAAAATGCCCAAGTAACCAAGCCCACACAGTGCCGTTGTGGTAGGCTTGGTCCCGGCTGATTTGATTTCCAAAATAATAGCCCTTGTACCCAGGATCGTCTGGCGACAGGGAACGCAGGCCCCGGGGGGTAAGCAGCTTTGATTTGACGATCTCCAAGACTTTGTCACACTTTTCTTCGTCCAGGATGGGATAGGGAAGCGAAGTGGCAAAAATCATGTTGGGGCGGATAGACCAGTCCTTTTCTTCGGCATCGACCACATCTGCGAGATAACCGTGGTCCCAGGACCAAAATTCCCGTTCAAAAGACTCCTTCACTTTGGCGGCGAGCCCCAGGTATTCTTCCTCACCGCTGAGCTCATGGTAAAAGCAGAGAGCATTGTACCACAGCGCCTGAATTTCTACTGGACAGCCAATCCGTGGGGTCACGGGGCCATCGGAGGTAATGGCATCCATCCATGTCAGTGCCAACTCCTCTTGTCCTCCCCAGATCAATCCAGAGGGCATCATGTGGATGTTAAAATCAGTTCCTGATTTATAACCTTCAATGATGCCACGAAGCTTGGATAGGTACCGAGTTTGTAAGGTCTTTTTGTCGCCCGTGTAGCGGAGGTAATTTTGGAGGGACCAAAAAAACCACAAGGGCGCATCCATGGAGGTCATGTTGGTATAGGATCCACTCCCAATATTGGGGAAAAGCGCCCCCTTCAACTCCTTGGCCATGGTGTCCATGATTTCTAAGAAGGTTTCCGTATCTCCTAGCGCAAGGGTCAAGCCAGGCGCGGCAATAAAGGTATCTCTGCCCCACCAGCCAAACCAAGGGTAGCCAGCGATGACACGCACCTCCCCTTCTCTTCTTCGGATAAACTGGCCTGCAGAGTTTTTGAGGCAATTTTCAAAGTTATTTCGAGGGATTCTTCGTGCCATTTCTTTCGAAAAAGCCGAGTTGCGGGTAGCTGGATCTGCATCAGTGAGTCCTGCGGAAAAAATCACAGATTCTCCCTTACTGATTTCAAATTCCAGGTATCCCGGTACAAACAGGTCTTCTTGGTAGTCGTAACCTCGCTCCCGTTCTTGGATGTACTCCAAGTTGTGGTACCAGTCCGGTTGGGAATGAAAAGTCGCCTCCTTGGATAGCTGAAGGTACAGTGGGTCGTAGTTGGGATACAGTTGAAAGCAAACACCATTAGGCACTTTTTTGAAGTCCCGGTTGATCCGGTCGTTGGCCTTCATGAGTTGGTGGTAGCCGCGAAAAGCAAGGAAAGGCTGAATGCGTAACGTAGTGGGGGAATTTGCCTCAAGTAAGGTATAGCGAATCATGACCCGGTCTCTGTTGGAGTCCAAAATGAGCTCCTTTTGAAGTAAGACGCCACCTACGCGATAGGTGAGTTTGGGAATGGGCTCCGAATCAAAATCCTCCAGGTACTTATGTCCGCGTGGGGAATAATTTCCAGGATATTTGGCAATGCCTAAGTTGAAACTCGCTCCATGCTGAATGACTGTCTCGTGCACGGTGGAGAGCAGTACATGATTTTGTGAATCGATTTGAGGTTGCGGCACCACCAGGAGCCCATGGTATTTTCGGGTGTTGCACCCAATGAGGGTGGTGGAGGTGTAAGCGCCAGATCGATTGGTCCGAATAATCTCCCTTTCAAGAGAATAGTTCAAGTTGATTAGTTGGGATTTATCAAAATGGATATAGCTACTCATTGGCGAAAATTGAATTTATCTAAAGTAGCTTATTGCCTGCACAAGAAAAATTAAAGGCCAAAAAATAAAGGTTATGTTTCCATAACCTTTCGCTTTTCTTCAAGAGTGAATTGCTTCCTTTTGTAATTCTTCGCAGGTGCGAATCGATTCTTCAAACTTGCTGAGGTAGTTTTGAATCTGCCGGATGTTTACGGGACGAACTACCGGAAATTTCGGAGAGGCTTTAAATAAAGTAAACATGGAGTTGGTTTAGTTTTCATTCCTTAGACAAACAGCATGCCAAATTGTTTGTTTGAGTAACAAAAAAACCCCTCTTTGGAGGGGTTTTGGGTGAAAGACCGGGCTCGAACCGGCGACCTCTGGATCCACAAACCAGCGCTCTAACCAACTGAGCTACAATCACCGTGTGGGGATCCATTCGAAATTCTTCTCGAATGGGTTTGCAAAAGTAAGAACTACGCTTCTTTGTAGCAAGACGGAGTCAATTTATTTATTTGAAAAATTGAGTACACTCCCGTTCAAGCACTTGTTTTTTCTCCACCTCACAACTGTTTAGTGATTTGAAAACACGTCTCACCAGTCCTCCGTGGCGATTACTAGTTGGACATCTCGAAGATTGATACTGAAGTAGCGGCAAATGGTTTAGCTGAGTGGCCTGGACCGAAGGCCTAGAGGGGTCTGCCTGGGCACTAATCCGGCTGCTATTGCCTATATTTGCATAGCGATGCCAGCTGGCCGCGCTTTTTTTACTGCCCTTTCTCAACGCGCCCCTACATGAGCAATGAACCCCTAGGTTTTGATGCCTTCAAACTGAATAAACAATTGCTTGACGCAGTAGTCGAAGCTGGCTATACGATTCCAACCCCCATTCAGGAAAAAACCATCCCCCTTGCTTTGGCAGGTCACGACGTCTTGGGTATCGCACAAACCGGTACTGGCAAGACTGCCGCCTACCTTTTGCCCGTTCTCATGAAGGTAAAGTATGCGCAAGGCATGCATCCGAGAGCCTTGATTCTTGCGCCAACTCGGGAGCTGGTCATGCAGATCGAAGAGGTAGCCATCCAACTGGCCACCCACACAGGCCTTCGCATAGTGAGCCTCTACGGCGGCTTGGGTCCCAAAACCCAAATCGAACGCGTAGTTGCAGGAGTTGACGTACTGATTTCCACCCCGGGAAGGTTTATGGACCTTTACCGTAAAGGCACGATCTACACCAAAGATCTCAAAACGATGGTGCTGGACGAGGCAGACAAAATGATGGACATGGGCTTTATGCCCCAGATTCGTTCGATTTTAGAAGTCATTCCCTCCAAGCGACAAAACCTCCTTTTCTCCGCTACCTTCTCTGGACGAATCGACCACCTGGCTGCGGAATTTTTAGAATTCCCCGAGCGCGTTGAAGTTGCCCCATCGGCCACTACGGCGGAGACCATTGGTCAAGTGCGCTACCAGGTGCCCAACATCAAAACAAAAATCAATCTTTTGGCCCATCTCCTAGAAAATGAGGAAATCAACAGGGCAATGATTTTTACCCGAAGTAGAAAGAATGCAGAGTCGGTATTTTCCTTTCTAGAGCGTAAGCATTTTGGAGAAATTCGTGTCATCCATGCCAACAAAGGACAAAATACACGGATTAATTCCATGGAGGATTTCAAAGGCGGTGAGGTGAGAATCTTGGTCGCCACCGATGTGGCCTCCCGAGGGCTTGACGTGACGTTGGTCTCTCACGTGATAAACTTCGATGTGCCGCTGATCTACGAGGATTATGTGCACCGTATCGGCCGCACAGGCAGGGCAGAAAATGAGGGAAAGGCCATCACCTTTGTAAACCCAGCAGAAACCTACCATTTTGAAAAAATCGAGGAGCTCATCCGTATGGAGGTGGAGCAGCTATCCATACCCGATTCAGTAGATGTGCCTGCAACACCTTTTGAGGAAAAGCAGGGCTACGAAAGGGAGCTAGATAGACTCAAGCAGCGAGACAATCCAGACTACAAGGGTGCCTTTCACGTGAAGCGGGAGCGCCCCAAGGAAAACATCGGCAAGGGCGCCAAAGTAAAAGCAAAGAAGAAACAGAAAAAGCCGAACAGAAACCAACTCAAGACAAAGAACCAAAAGAATAAGGGTAGACAGGGTGAGGGTTAAAATTTCCAAGGCCCAAGGGTTGCTTAGAGCAGCAGCAGGCGTAGGGATTGATGTAGGTGAGAAAAAAAAGAAGGGGCCAATTGGCCCCTTCTTTATTATCGGTCTGTTCGGGTATTGCTCCCATCCACAGGCGTACGTTGATCGCGGTTGGCCAAGTCCCAGGCCGTATGGAAGATCAGGTGCGCTCTTTTGTTCATCAAAGGAAACTCAATTTTATCCACAGTGTCGGTTACCTGGTGGTAATCGTCGTGCACGCCGTTGAAGAAGAAGATCACAGGGATATTAAACTTAGCGAAGTTGTAGTGGTCCGAACGGTAATAGAAGCGGTTTGGATCGTCTTCTGCATCGTATCGGTAGTCGAGTACCAGGTTGGTGTAGGTGATGTTATTGTACTCGTTGATTTTTTTCAATTGGGAGGAAAGCATCTCCGAACCAATCACATACACATAGTCCTTGTTTGCTTCTTTCTGGTATTCGTAGTCAATTCTACCCACCATGTCAATGTTAATGTTGTTGACCGTATTGGCGATAGGGAATACAGGATTTTCAGAATAGTATTCCGAGCCCAAAAGTCCCTTTTCTTCTCCAGTTACATTCAAGAATAGAATGCTTCTTCTTGGCTTGATTCCATCTTTGGCGGCAGTAGCGAAGGCTTCTGCAATCTCCATTACAGATACTGTTCCTGAGCCGTCGTCATCAGCACCATTGAAGGCATCGCCTTCAGCACTCACGCCCACGTGGTCGTAGTGGGAAGAGATCACCAATACTTCTTCTTTTTTGTCGGTTCCTTCCAAGAAGCCCATTACGTTGACTGCTTCTACAGGAGTTTTGGTTTTCACAATTTGGTAGCTTGCCTTTTGTGCAGCGATGCTCGTGGGATTGGCCTTAGCAGCCTCCTTTAGCGTCTCTACGGGTGCACCAAAAAGTTGTGCCATCTTATCTGAGCTCACCATGAAGATGGGGCGCTGCTTTATCTCTTGGTCAAAGCCGATTCTGCCTCTGCCTGCCATGGCCTTGTAGCGGTTGGCAACACGGTCAAAGTTGGCCTGACCTTCCATAGTTACAATCACGATGCCTGCAGCTCCAGCATCCATTACTTTGGTTACCAGGTCATTGCTTCGCACTCCTACAGCCCAAAGACCGACTAGCTTGCCTTTTACGTTTACCTTAGCTAGGTTTTCGTCTGTAACTAGGCCTAGAAAAACAAGGTCTGTTTTCACGGCTTTTGCCAAGTTACCATCTCCTGTAAATACAAAATCAGTATTTTCTACCAGCTTAGTTTTACCGATTTGAAGGGTTACTTTCGAAAAGCTGGCGCTTACAAGCGGTACCTGCTGAAAATAACTACCAGCATTTGGAGCGGTCAAGCCGATGCCTTTGTAAAAGTCGGCAAGGTAGGAAGCGGCGATTTTGCCTTCAGGCGAACCTGTATCACGACCTTTCATCTCGTCGGAGGCCAAGAAGGTGAGGTGCTTGGTTAGGTCTTCCACCGTGATGGTGTTGGCGTACTTTACTTGTACGGGGTTTTGCGCCCAAGCAGTCATCGTAGTCACGATGCCCAAAGCCGCAGCGAATAGGTATTTATTTTTCATTTTTTTTCGATTAAGTCCCTAAACTAGCCATTTTTTTTTCCGACAAAAAAACCGCTTGTATATTCTGCGTGTTATGGTATAAAATTTAGCAGGTCCTCTTCGGTATTTTCTTAGGGAAAGTATACTTTTGTGGACTGAAAATCTTGACCATTTCTCACCCAAATAGAAACACGTTTCAACCGGATTTTATGCAGATCAATCTTACCAATGCTGTCAAATTTGAGAGCAGACACAATGGCCCGACAGAGGGGGAAATCACAGCGATGTTGGAGAAAATCGGAGCGGCAAGCTTGACCGAATTAATCAATCAAACGGTGCCAGAATCGATTCAGCTGGAGCGTCCACTAAACCTTCCTGCTGCACAGCTGGAGTCGGAGTTTCTGAAAGACTTCAAGAAACTAGCCTCCAAAAATAAGTTGTTCAACTCCTTCATCGGAATGGGCTACTACGATACCTTGGTGCCCGGCGTGGTATTGAGAAACGTGTTGGAAAATCCAGGATGGTATACCGCCTACACGCCCTACCAAGCAGAGATTGCCCAGGGTCGACTTGAGGCACTGATTAACTTCCAAACGGTGGTGAGTGAGCTTACAGGTATGGAGCTTGCAAACGCTTCCTTACTTGATGAGGGTACAGCTGCTGCAGAGGCAATGACCATGCTGCATGCGGTGAAGCCAAGAGAAAAGAAAAATGCGAATACTTACTTCGTGGACGAAAAGGTATTCCCACAAACAAAAGCCTTGCTTCTTACCCGTGCTGAGCCTATCGGAATCAACCTAGTTTTTGGTCCATTGTCCTCTTTGGACTTGACCGATCCGGAATTGTACGGGGTGATGTTTCAGTATCCCAACGTGGACGGAGAGGTGATTGACTACAGCGCCATGGTGGCAGCAGCCAAAGAAAACCATGTGCTTACAGCCTTTGCTTCGGACTTGTTGGCCTTGACGCTTTTGACCCCTCCAGGGGAAATGGGCGCCGACGTAGTGGTAGGTTCTGCCCAGCGATTTGGCGTGCCTATGGGCTACGGTGGACCTCACTCTGCCTTTTTTGCTACCAAAGAAGACTTTAAGCGACAGATTCCTGGCCGAATCATCGGTGTGTCCATCGACCGCGCTGGAAATAAGGCCTATAGAATGGCCCTCCAAACCCGTGAGCAGCATATCAAACGCGAGAAGGCAACTTCCAACATTTGTACTGCCCAGGTGCTACTGGCGGTAATGTCCAGCTTTTACGCAGTATACCATGGCCCAACAGGCCTTAAAAACATTGCGCTACGTACGCATGGCCTAGCCAAGCTTACTGCAAATGCCCTAGCCCAACTTGGTCTTTCCCTTGCCACAAAGCAGTACTTTGATACGCTCAAGGTAACTGTCGATGCGGCAACTCAGGCAAAGGTGCATGCACTTGCACTAGAAGCAAAAATCAACTTTAGATACGAAGAAGGCGCTGTTTTGATCGCCTTTGACGAGGCGAAGACAGTAGCAGATGCCGAACTGGTAATTTCCATTTTTGCAAAAGCATTGGGCAAAGCGCAGCCGGATACAGCCACCTTGGCCACTCAGGTTTCACTTGACCTACCAAAGGGCTTGGAGAGAACATCTACCTACCTCACCCATCCGGTGTTCAACACCAACCATAGCGAGCACGAAATGCTTCGCTACATCAAAAGGTTAGAGTCAAAAGACCTTTCTTTGGTGCACTCCATGATTTCTTTGGGTTCCTGCACCATGAAGCTCAACGCTACTGCCGAGATGATTCCGGTTACTTGGCCTGAATTTGGACAGATTCACCCGTTTGCTCCCATCGACCAGACGGAGGGATACCAAGAGCTATTTACCAACCTACGCACCTGGTTGACTGAAATCACCGGCTTTGCCGATACCTCCCTACAGCCCAATTCTGGTGCGCAAGGAGAATATGCAGGTTTGATGGTCATCCGTGCCTACCACCTCAATAGAGGAGAGGCGCACCGAAACATTGCCCTTATCCCTACCTCTGCACACGGCACCAACCCTGCCTCAGCTGTGATGGCGGGCATGAAAGTGGTCTTGGTCAACTGTGATGACAAAGGAAATATTGACGTGGAAGACTTGAAAGCGAGAGCTGAAGAGCATGCAGGCCAATTGTCCTGCTTGATGGTGACCTATCCATCCACCCACGGCGTTTTTGAAGAAGCCATTCAGGAGATCTGTGCCACCATCCACTCTTATGGAGGACAGGTATATATGGACGGTGCCAACATGAATGCGCAGGTAGGCGTGACCTCTCCTGGACGCATCGGTGCAGACGTTTGTCACCTCAACTTGCACAAAACCTTCTGTATCCCTCACGGTGGAGGTGGACCAGGTATGGGACCTATTTGCGTAGCGGCTCACTTGGCACCTTTCCTACCGGGTAATCCCTTGGTGAAAACGGGTGGTGCACATGCTGTTTCTTCCATTTCTTCTGCTCCCTACGGAAGCGCAAGTATCCTTCCGATATCGTACGCTTACATCTCCATGATGGGTGGTAATGGACTTACTCGTGCCACGCAGATCGCTATCTTGAATGCAAACTATATCAAGGAAAGATTGAATGGATTTTATCCACTACTCTACACAGGCTCCAAAGGACGTGCTGCACACGAAATGATCGTGGATTGCAGATCATTCAAAGAAGTTGGGGTAGAAGTAGAAGACATCGCCAAGCGTTTGATGGACTATGGTTTCCACGCACCGACGGTATCTTTCCCTGTGGCAGGAACCTTGATGATCGAGCCTACTGAGTCCGAAACCAAAGCTGAACTAGATAAATTCTGTGACGCCATGCTCGCTATCCGTGCTGAGATTCAAGAAATCGAAGACGGCAAAGCAGATCGCGTAGAAAACGTATTGAAAAATGCGCCTCATACCGCTACCATGGTGTTGACAGGTACTTGGGACTTGCCTTATTCTAGAGAGAAGGCGGTATTCCCAGCGCCGTTTGTTAAAGAGAACAAGTTCTGGCCAACGGTAAGAAGAATTGACTCTGCCTATGGCGACAGAAACTTGGTATGTAGCTGTATCCCTGTAGAGGAATACGCCAAGTAATCAGTACTTGAAGCAACAAAAAAGGCCCCGTACAAACGGGGCCTTTTTTGTTGGGTATAATTTAAACGTTCACGTGCCGTTCGGCATGGTAGGAAGAACGGACCAAAGGACCGGATTCTACGTATTTGAGGCCGCGGCGTAGCCCTTCTTCTTTGTATAGCGCAAAGAGGTCAGGGTGGATAAACTCGGCCACTTCAATATGCATTTTGGTAGGCTGTAGGTATTGGCCCAAGGTGAGGATATCACAGCCGTTGGCCGCCAAATCATCCATGGCCTGGTAGACTTCGTCTTGGGTTTCTCCCAAGCCTAGCATAATACCCGTTTTGGTTCGCTTCCCTTGTTCTTTGGTACGCTTGATTTGCTCCAAAGAGCGCTCGTATTTCGCTTGGGGGCGCACCATGCGGTAGAGGCGTCCCACTGTTTCCATGTTGTGAGAAACCACTTCCTGGCCACCTTCAATCATGCGGTGTAGGGCGTCCCAGTTGCTTTTTACATCTGGAATAAGCGTTTCTATGGTAGTGGCAGGAGAGAGCTCCTTGGTGAGAACTACTGTTTGGTACCAAATCTCCGCTCCTCGGTCCTTGAGCTCGTCTCGGTTGACAGAGGTGAGGACGGCGTGCTTCACGCCCATTAGTTGGATGGCTTCCGCTACTCTTCTAGGTTCGTCGGTATCGTATTCATTGGGTCTGCCAGTGGCCACTGCACAAAAGGAGCAGGAGCGGGTACATACATTTCCTAGAATCATGAAAGTGGCCGTTCCAGCCCCCCAGCATTCGCCCATGTTTGGACAGTTGCCGCTTTCGCAAATGGTATGTAGTTTATGTTGATCTACCAGTTTCCGCACCTTAGCGTATTCGGTCCCAACAGGTAGCTTTACCCGAAGCCAATCGGGCTTTTTGCGGGTAGCTGCTTCCTTAGAAATTACGGGTAATTCAATCATGTTTTTCAGATTTGATGCAAAGGTAGTTTAGGCCTAGATAAAAACCCGCGCTTGAGTTATTTTCTAAAGCCAAAAAACAGGGTAAAGTAGGCGGATTGGAAAAATTGATCATTTTCTGCACGTAGGATCAGCGGGATTTCTTTGGAATAGCCTTCCACAAGGTAGCCTACTTCAAGACCTGTGGCATTGCTTTTGAAAACACCAAATTCAAAGTGAAGTGCCGCCTTGACCATGCCGCCAAAAGCCATGTCGGATTGGCCTATGCCTTCCAGCAACCTTCCAGAACCAAGGATGTTGAACCTGCTTTGGTGCACGGCGGGGTCGTATTGTTCTACAACTGTTTCCACCCGGTTGAGGGCATATTCAATGAAATAGGGAGCTATCAGTCCAAAGGAAGGACCTACGGCGCCAAGAGCAGACACTTGTACGCCTTGATTGGGGGCCTTGCGAAACAAGATCACTTCTCTGCCGTAATGCGGGCGAATGGAGTAGAGGTAATTGGATTTACCAAAAATATAGTTGTTTCCCGTCACCGTAGTGTAGCGGGTTTCCTGAGGATGCTTCACGTTGGCTAGTTCCAAACTGAAGAAGGAAAATTGATTGTCGTCGATTCGGGTACCTACTTTGAGGGCAAATCCCCCAATCATTCCGCCGTTGGTATTTTTATTTGCCCCAATCAAATACTCTTTATCGTATTCGTAATTGCCTACATCCTCTCGTTGGGCCAATGCAGCCTGTGAAAAGAAGCACAAAAGGAAAGGGATAAGGAAATTCAGCTTACTCATTCGCGTTGGTCGAAAATAATGCCCTATTTTTGGTTATTATCTATGTAACTGATTTCTAAAAGTAAGAGTTTATGCCCACTATAAAAAGTTCGTATTTAGGAAGCCTGAGAACGGAAGCCGTTCACGTGAATTCTTCCACTGCCCTATTGACCGATGCTCCGC
>JBIIFN010000235.1:0-3077 GCA_044237325.1 Algoriphagus sp. | reverse complement strand
CTCTACAAAAATGGTGTACCCGAAGGAGAGTTCATCACCTATTTCCCGAGCGGGAAGGTTAAAACCAAAGCCACCTACACCAAAGGCATTCCCAAGGCACCCATCCAGTCCTACGACGAGGCTGGAGCCTTACAGCAACAAGAGTTCTACTCGTCCAAAGGAGAAAAAATCAGGTTGGAAAATTACTTCCCCTCCGGGCAGCTTTCTTACCAAGTCGGCTTTGCGAACGGGCGAGAAGAAGGTGAAGCTATACTTTATCATCAAAATGGTAAACCACAAGAAATCAGGAATTTTTCAAAGGGAAGACTTCACGGAAACAGAACCTACTACGACGACGCAGGGAATCTGCTGAACACAGAAACCTACGAATTCGGAAATAAAATCAATAAATAAAACAGGAGGCTGCGGCTAGCAGAATCGATTTTTCTATTTTTGCCCAAACGATCACCACATGAGCAAGGCCATTAAAGAAACCCACTTTACCTTTCCCAACCAGAAAGGCTTCTACAAAGGAAAAGTAAGGGACGTCTATATTTTTGATAAGGAACTCATTGTCGTTGCCTCCGACCGCATCTCTGCCTTTGACGTGGTACTTCCACGCCCCATCCCATTCAAAGGACAAGTGCTCAATCAGATTGCCGCTGGCTTTCTGAAAGCTACAGCTGACCTGGTACCCAACTGGGTAACCGCCACGCCTGATCCCAACGTGACCATCGGAAAGCGTTGCGAACCCTTCAAGGTGGAAATGGTGATTCGTGGCTACTTAGCGGGACATGCCGCACGGGAGTATGCCCTAGGCAAGCGAAGCATTTGTGGTGTACCTATGCCGGAGGGATTGAAAGAAAACGATGCCTTCCCTACGCCGATCATCACCCCAACCACCAAAGCTTCAGAAGGCCATGATGAGGATATTTCAAGAGAGGCAATTTTAACCCAGGGAATCGTTTCCGAAGAGGATTATGTGATCCTTGAAAAATACACCCGCGCACTTTTCCAACGTGGTCAAGAGATGGCCAAAGAGAAGGGATTGATCCTTGTAGATACCAAGTATGAATTTGGCAAGGCAGACGGACAGATCTACCTGATTGATGAGATTCATACCCCAGATTCTTCCCGCTACTTCTATGCAGAAGGCTACGAAGAAAACCAACGCCAGGGAATTCCACAGAAGCAGCTATCCAAAGAATTTGTCCGCCAATGGCTTATTGCCAACGGTTTTCAAGGAAAAGAAGGACAAGTGGTGCCAGAAATGAGCGATGAACTTGTAGAAAGCATTTCTGAGCGCTACATTGAGCTCTTTGAAAACATCAGCGGGGAAAAATTTCAAAAAGCAGACACCGCCGACATTACCTCAAGAATTGAAAAAAGCATTGTGGGCCACTTGGCCCAGTAATTACAAAAAACATGAAATACACCATCGATAAAAAAGAGCAGTACGTTGTTTTCTCTCCATTGGAAGAAAAAATCGACTCCCTACTAGCGCCTAAGTTAAAATCTGAACTATTGACCATACATGCGGAAGGCTATGCCAACCTTGTCTTGGACATGAGCCAAGTCAGCTACGTAGACTCCAGCGGCTTGAGTGCATTGCTCGTTGGTGACCGCGAATTTGGTCGAAATGGCGGTATTTTTGTCATCTCAGGCGTCAGAGACCATGTCATGAAGTTGCTCAAAATCTCCATGCTCGACAAAAAACTCAACTTGGTCAGCACCCTTGAGGAAGCTGGTGAAGCGGTATTCATGCACGAAATTGACGGAGGCGAAGACGAGGAGGCCGGGTGATTCCTGAGTTTGAACTCACCATCCTAGGAAACACCTCTTCCATCCCCACGCATGGAAGACACCACACTGCCCAAATCCTTCGATTTGGGCAGGAACTTTTACTGATCGACTGTGGCGAAGGCACACAGCTTCAGCTACGCAAATACAAAATTAAAGCGGCCAATATTTCGGCCATTTTTATCTCTCACCTACACGGTGACCACTACCTCGGGCTGATCGGCCTACTCTCCAGCTACCACCTTGCCAAGCGCACGCAGCCACTGACCGTGTTTGGCCCCAGAGGCTTGGACGAGATTCTCACCACCCATTTCCGCTGGAGCAATACCCGCTTGAGTTACCCGCTCACGTTTATCGCTACGCAAACAGACGGAAAAGTCCTGCTTTGGGATCGACCCCAGTTTACCGTTTCTAGCTTTCCCTTACAGCACCGTATCCCTACCACCGGATTCCTTATCCAGGAAAAAGAAGGGCTTCGCTCACTCATCAAAGAAAAGCTGGAAGCGCATCCCCTTCATTTAGCCGCAATACAGCAGCTCCGTTTGGGCCAGGACTACTTGTCTCCGACGGGGGAACTGCACCGTGTGACCGACTATTGCCGGCCCCTGCCACCGCTTAGAAGCTATGCCTTTTGCTCGGACACGGCCTTTTTTCCAGAACTGGCACCCCTACTTCAAGGTGTTGACTTGCTCTACCACGAGGCTACTTTTGCAGAGGTAGATGCCCCGCGTGCCGCGGAAACCTTCCACAGTACCGCCAAACAAGCAGCTACAATGGCGCAACTTTGCGGTGCCAAAACCCTATTGCTCGGCCACTTCTCGTCACGCTATCCAGATTTGACGGGATTATTTGCCGAAGCCAAAACAGTTTTCTCAGATTCCCTCTTAAGCGAAGAAGGAAGCAACTATCCCCTCTTACCTCGCCATGACTGAACCACAACATGCCCGAAAGACCAACCTGTTTGTCATTCTGGCCGCCCTCTTTCTCACCAATGCCATCCTAGCCGAAATCATTGGTGTCAAAATCTTCTCTGGCGAAAAAACCTTGGGATTTGACCCAGTACAATGGACCTTTTTTGGGGAGTTTGTGCTCGACTTCAACCTCACGGCAGGCGCCGTAATCTGGCCTATTGTCTTCATTACCACGGACCTGATCAACGAGTATTTCGGAAAAAAAGGAGTACGCAAGATCAGTTTTATCACCGCTGGACTGATTGCTTATGTGTTTGTTGTCATCAGTTTAGTCACTGCTTTGGCACCTGCAGACTTTTGGCTGGAGGTCAATGCCAGCCAGCCCGA
>JBIIFN010000144.1:0-5670 GCA_044237325.1 Algoriphagus sp. | reverse complement strand
ATAGGAGCTTTATGCCTCTTCCTGGATAGTCCATTTGGTTTGACGAACCAGCTCTTGGTACTTGGTAATCGTAGCTTCGAATGGCAAGGTTGCCCATTAGCACCGATTCAGTAAGTGGACCTGCTGTGGAGAAGGGAGAACTTAGTTGAGAAAACTCTTTGGAACCATAGCCAGCGATACAGGCATCTACCCAGTTTTTATAATGTCCTCGATCTCCTCCAGGCACGCGGTAGAGCGATGCAGGGACGTTGATGTCTTTGGTTTTGGAAGTAGGAAGTAAACGTGGATTTACTCCGTAGGTAGAGCACATCATCTTTCCTTTGGTGCCTTCAATAATTACCCCATTGCCTCCATCGCCCATTTGCTCGTTGGAACCTAGTTCCTCAGGGCGTGTAGGCTGTATACCGCCATCCATCCAGTGGAATTCCAATTCATCTTTGCCTGGACGATCAAAGCGCAAGGTAATGTGCGAGGAAGGAGGGCAGCTTTCAGGAAAATGCCCACGTTTAAATTCCCCAACATACACCGAACCTACAGAGGCTTCTGCTGATTTTGGATAGCCCAAGCCCAACACACGGAATGGCGGCTCCATGATGTGGCAGGCCATGTCCCCTAGGGCACCCGTGCCGTAATCCCACCATCCTCTCCAGTTGAAAGGAACCAAATTGCCCACATAATCTTTGTAGGGAGCCGTACCTAGCCAAAGGTCCCAATCCAAATCTGCTGGAGGAGTAACGGGTGTTGTAGGCCAAGGAATTCCTTGTGGCCAAACAGGTCGGTCGGTCCAAGACCATACCTTTGTTGCTTCGCCAATGAGTCCTGCCTGGTACCATTCCACCATTTGGCGAACGCCATCACCAGACGATCCTTGGTTACCCATCTGGGTGACAACTTTGTATTTTTCCGCCGCCTGAGTTAGCATGCGCGCTTCGTAAATATCGTGAGAAAGGGGTTTTTGAACGTACACATGCTTGCCCATTTTCATGGCCATCATGGCTTGTACAGCATGCATGTGGTCAGGGCTAGATACCATCACTGCGTCGATGTTTTTCTCCTCTTTTTCAAGCATGACGCGAAAATCTTTGTAGTAGTTTGCCTTCGAATGATCCTGTCTGGCTTTGGCTGCTCGGGTATCATCCACATCACATAGTGCAGTGATGATGGCCTTTCCACTTCTATGCACACCGGAGACATCTCCGTATCCCATGCCTCCTACGCCAATGGAGGCTACACGAAGTTGGTCACTTGGCGCCACAAAACCGGGGCCTCCTAGCACGTGACGGGGAACAATATAGAGTCCCGCCAGCGTAAGTGCTGAACCCTTAATAAAGTCTCTTCTTGATTTTTTTTGTTCTTCGGAAGGCGTTGGTTTCATGGGGTCTGGGTAAGTGTTAATTGAACAAGTAAGTACGCCTAAATTTTAGAAAAAAAAGAATCAATCCGGAAAGAATTCGTCCCCTTTTTGCTGCATACCCCTTTTTGGGGTTGCTGACCTTTCCAACTTACCCCTTGTTTACGCTCACTTTTTTGAAGAAAGGAAACCGGTTTTTTAAGATTTTACCCTAAGTTTGGTTAAAATCCCCTACCATGAAAAATTTACGTTTATTGCTAGCCTTTGGACTGCTTCTTGTTCTTGGCGCATGTCAAAAGTCGGTGAAGCTTTCCGAAGCGGGCCTTATTCCCCTCCCACAAGAAATCACCGATGGAACCGGAACGTTTGAACTAACACCTGAGGTTGGTATTCGATTGGTAGGGAAGAGCGATCGCTTGCCTGCCTTGGGAACTTTTTTAGCTGAAAAGCTTCGTCCTGCCACTGGATATGCAGTCCCTGTATCTCAAGATGCTGGCGCGCTAGTACTCGAACTGACCACAACAGGAGACCCTGAAGCTTACCGCTTAACCGTCTCAAAAGAGGAGGTACGCATTAGCGCATCTGGGGAGGCTGGACTTTTTTATGGCATACAAACACTCCTACAACTGCTACCAGCAGAAATTACCCACACCACTACCCAAGAGCTGAACTGGATTCTTCCTCAGGGTGTCGTGGTGGATACGCCAGACTTTGCCTACCGTGGTTCCATGCTGGATGTGGCCCGTCATTTTATCTCGGTGGAAGATGTGAAGTTTTACATTGACCAGATGGCCAGCTTGAAGATGAACTACCTTCACCTACACCTGACGGATGATCAAGGCTGGAGAATTGAAATTAAATCCTGGCCTAAGCTTACCGAAGTAGGAGGAAGCACGGAAGTTGGGGGAGGAAAAGGAGGATTTTATACTCAGGAGCAATACAAGGAGCTGGTAGCCTATGCTGCAGAGCGGTTCATAACTATCGTTCCAGAGATTGATATGCCTGGACATACCAATTCGGCCTTGGCATCCTATGCGGAATTAAATCCTGGTGTCAACTTACCTGTAGGACAAGGATTAGATTCACTCAATAAAAAACCTCTGGATTACCAATTGCCATTGACGGCTCCTCAAGCCTCTCAAATGTATACTGGTATCGAGGTAGGCTGGAGCACTTTTGCACCACAGTTGGAACTTACCTATGGTTTCGTGGATAGTGTGGTACGGGAACTAGCCGAGATTACACCTGGTCCATACATCCACATTGGTGGGGATGAGTCACATGTAACTGAAAAAGACGATTACGTTTATTTTGTGGAGCGCGTACAGGACATCGTATCCAAATACAATAAAACCAGCATGGGCTGGGATGAGGTAGCCACGGCAAAATTGCTTCCGGGCAATGTGGCACAGTTCTGGGCTAAAGAAGAGAATGCGCTGCTTGCAAAGGAGCAAGGAAATCAGGTGTTGCTATCCCCCGCCAAGAAGGCCTATTTAGACATGCAATACGATACCCTTTCTCGAATTGGATTGCATTGGGCTGCCTATATTGAATTGGATTCAGCTTACCTCTGGGATCCGGTTACCTATGTGAAGGGGCTTGCCAAAGAGGATATATTGGGTGTTGAGGCACCGCTCTGGTCTGAAACTGTGACCAACCGAGAAGATATCAACTACTTGGCATTTCCACGCTTGGCTGCATTGGCTGAGGTGGCTTGGACTAAAAAAGAGCAAAGGAGCTGGGAAGGGTTTGCATCACGAATTCCTATTCAGGGCAATCGCTGGACCATTCAAGGGGTAGATTTTTATAAATCCCCAAAAGTCACCTGGGAAACCAAGAAAAAGAGTGCTTTCGAAGAAGGTATCATCATTTTTAGCAATTGGATTTGGGGCCCACCTATTCTGATTTTGCTTTTGGGAGGGGGCACCTTTTTTTTTATCCATTCTGGCTTCGTTCCACTTACCAAAATGGGGCATGCGATCGAACTGTTGAAAGGAAAATACGAGGATAAATTAGCTCCAGGCGAAATCACCTCCAAACAGGCATTGATGTCAGCCATTGCCTCTACAGTGGGATTAGGCAACATTTCCGGCGTAGCCATTGCCATCAATATGGGAGGTCCAGGAGCGCTTTTTTGGATGTGGGTGGCTGCTTTTGTTGGCATGGCTACCAAATTCTATACCTGTAGCCTGTCCATTATGTATCGTGGCAAGGATACGGCAGGGGTAATCCAAGGTGGCCCCATGTACATCATTGAGCACGGGATGGGGAAAAAATGGAAATTTCTATCCTATATCTTTTGTATTGCGGGGATTGTCGGTCTGTTGTCTGTATTTACTTCCAACCAGTTGGCTGCTGTGGTTCAAGCTGTGCTACTGGAACCTGAAACTGCAGCGGAAACAACCCGGAATAATTGGATTATCGGCATTATCATGATGTTGATGACTGCAGTGGTGATTTTGGGAGGTATTCAGCGAATAGCGGCCGCCGCATCCAAAATGGTTCCTTTCATGGTGGGTATTTATTTTATCTCCGTAGTGATCATTATTCTACAGTACTTTGGCAACATTCCTGAAATGCTTCAACTCATCTTTGTGGACGCCTTTACAGGCAATGCCGCATTGGGAGGGGCCGTAGGTTCGGTGATCATCATTGGAGCAAGAAGGTCCTTATTTTCCAATGAAGCAGGTTTGGGTACTGCTCCGATGGTTCATGGTCAATCCAAAACCAATGAGCCAATACGAGAAGGTCTAATTGCCATGTTGGGTCCTTTCATCGACACAGTGGTGGTTTGTTCGCTTACTGCGTTTGCCATATTGCTCACGGGAGTTTGGCAAAACTCTGAAAACGACGGGGTTAAATTGACACTTGAAGCTTTTGAACTGGGGATACCGGTGATAGGTAAATATCTTTTGATGATTTCAGCATTGGTTTTTGCGCTTTCCACGATGTTTACGTATTCCTATTATGGTCAAAAGTGCGCTAGTTATCTCTTTGGGGCCAAGTTTGCAGGATACTACAACTATATTTATTTGATTACGATCGTCATAGGTGCTGTTGTTTCCTTGGATTTGGTCGTGAGTTTGGTAGACGGGATGTATGCGGTGATGGCATTTCCAAACATGATTGCAGCGCTGTATTTAGCACCTAAAGTAAAAGCCGCTGCAAAGGATTACTTTGCCCGCATGAAGCAAAACCCCGCATGAGATTTTTGATTGCTCCCAACGCCTACAAAGGAACGTTTACCGCGTTAGAAGCAGTTGCTCTTATTGAAGAAGTTTTAGTTCAGGAATACCCATCTTCTCTAATCACAAGCCAAGCTATAGCAGATGGGGGAGATGGAACTTGTGCCTTGCTGGCGGATTCCTTGGGTTTGGAACGAATAGCCTGCCTCTCTTTAAATGCGATTGGCCAACCCATAGCTGGATTCTATGCATGGGATGCATCCTCAAAAACAGCCTATTTGGATGTATCCACCTGTACAGGATTGGGTGTTTTGCCTACACAGGTGCGGATACCTAATTTGACTTCCACCTTTGGAACGGGAATTCTCGTTCAGCATGCGATCCAAAAAGGTGCCAAGCACCTGATTTTAGGATTGGGAGGTTCTGCAACAATTGATTTGGGCCTTGGGATTTTGCAGGCCCTGGGCTTTTTGTTTCTAGATCAACATGGGAGGGAGCTGCCAGCTTTTTCGCCTGAGTTCTTAAAACGATGCCGACATATCCAACGACCGCTTCGGCTTCCTGACGTTTCCTTTACGTACTTATGTGATGTCCAAAACCCATTCTTTGGCCCGAAGGGTGCCGTTCGCACATTTGGTCCTCAAAAAGGGCTGAGGGATGAAGAAATTGAAGCTACGGAAATTAGTACTGCAGATTTTGTAGACCTTCTCCTGCGGAAATCTCCTAGTCCTGTTTCGGATCAGTCTGGCTTTGGAGCAGCTGGAGGGATTGCTTTCGGATTGTCGCAGTTTTTTAATTGCCAACTTGAGTTTGGTGCTCCTTACTTTTTTGAAAGTGTCAATCTTGAGGAAAAAGTTAAGCAAGCAGATTGGATTATCACAGGTGAGGGGCAGTACGATCATCAAAGTGAGGCCGGTAAGGGCTGCTTTGAATTGATGCAAATGGCCCACAATCAGGGAAAAAAAATTACGTTAATCGCTTCAGGAAAAGAAGGGTACGCTTCTGGCTTTGATGCAGTCCTGGAATTGCCAGTGCTTGATTTTTCGGATCTAGATTACAAAAAGAAAGCCCAAGAAGAATTTCAAGGGCTTTTTAGGAATGCTATTTCAACTGGTCTTTTTGACTAATTACACG
>JBIIFN010000143.1:0-5671 GCA_044237325.1 Algoriphagus sp. | reverse complement strand
TGAATCATTAGAACTGTCTAATGTTTTACTTGTTTCACTGAATGATTCACTGGAAAGTATTCTTGATCAACCTGTTACCATTGGAAATCAGGTTTGGAAGTCAAAAAACCTAAATGTTGATAGATTCCGCAATGGAGACCCAATTCCACAAGCCAAAACAGCTGAAGAATGGGAAAGAGCAGGGAAAAATAGGCAGCCTGCCTGGTGTTATTACCAGAATAACCCGGCCAATGCTGAAAAGTACGGTAAATTATACAATTGGTATGCGGTATCTGATCCAAGAGGCTTAGCGCCTAGAGGTTGGCATATTCCTTCAGATGAAGAATGGGCTACCCTTATCTACAACTTTGGAGGAGAAGATGTTGCTGGTGGTAAAATGAAAAGTACTACAGGTTGGGATGAAAATGGCCATGGCACTAATAATTTTGGCTTTACAGGTCTTCCTGGTGGCTATCGCAATAGCAATGAGTTTGGCGGCATGGGTAGTACTGCTGCCTGGTGGAGTTCTTCTTCGGGTGGTATTGGTGTTGCCTGGATTCGCCAATTGAATTGGTACAGCAAGAATGTAGGTTGGGAAAACTACAATAAGTCCAATGGCTATTCAGTCCGTTGCATCAAGGGCAATGACGCTAGCGTGGAAGAATATTTGGCCAACCAGCTGGAAGCGAAGGCTAACTCGGCTAGTAATGGGGGACCAAGTGAAGAAAAAGTTGATATTATTTATGACACCGTAGAAACTCAGCCTATTCCACCTGGCGGAATGTCAGGCTGGAATAAATATCTGGCAGACAATATGAAATACCCAACACAAGCCAAAAGAATGGGTGTGGAAGGAACGGTAATTGTAGTCTTCGTGATCAACACAGATGGTTCTATTCAAGATGTGGAAGTGTTGAGAGGTATCGGGGGAGGTTGTGACGAGGAAGCTATCAAAATTATAAAAAACGCGCCGAAGTGGGAGCCAGGCACCCAAAAAGGCATACCCGTTCGTACGCGAATGAGGACCCCAATGAAATTCAAACTTAATTGATTATCCGTACCAAGCCTTTTTTGCCGACAGCTGCTATTTTCCCATCGGGGCGAAGTGCCAAATCGGTAATTTCACTAGGTGCTTGAAAGGCTGTAGACCAGGTGAGTCCAGAATCCTCAGTTTTAATAATCAATCCAGAAGAAGTGCCGATATAGCCTACCGTATTGGAGGTAAATAGGATCGCGTTCAAATCCAGGCTAGCAATACTTGGTGGAAGTGCCTTAAGGGTCCAATTCTTGCCACTATCCGAACTAATCGCTAACCGTCCGTCATCTATAGTGGCAAAGCCAAAATTGGACACCATGTCCAATTGATTGAAGCTAAAGGAGTTGTTTGCTTGTCCCGCTATATTTTCCGTGAGTTCAGGGTTGCCATTAGCTAAGAAAGAAGTGGTGTACGAACTAGTTCGGTAGGTTGAAAATGACCAGAATGCATTTCCTCCAATGAAAAGCGTTCCATTTTCTATATCTGCGGTATTAAAGCCCGCCTCCCGGCTAGCTTGTGTCTTTCCCCAAGTGACTCCAGCATTGGAAGAATATACCATATGCCCATAAACTTGACTGGCATTGGGGTACTGGTTGATCAAAGCTACGACCCGTTCTCCAGTAGGGGAGGCAAAGATGCCGGTTACCTCATTTCGCTCGTTTTGAAACCATTGCCGGGTGAGTTGCTGCCAAGTAAGTCCCCCATCCACCGTTCTAAATAGGTAGGAATAGTATTGATCATTCCCGCCCAAGTACCCGATGGATGCGTTTGCAAAATAGATGGCAGTAAAGTTTAAGTTATTTGCCGTGTTTATCGTCACCCATTTGACGCCGCCATCCAGAGACTTGATTACCACACCATCCCCTACAGCATAGCCTGTGGTATTGTCTACAAACTGAATTTGGTTGAGGTCATTGAGGATCGTAGCCGTTCCTCCTCCGGTACCCCCTGTGCCACCACCAGATGTTCCTCCAGTACCACCAGCTGTTCCGCCGGTGCCTGTGGTTCCCCCGGTTCCAGAACTGCTGCCCGTACCCGGATTGTCATTGGGATTGGACCTTTCTAGATCCCAGTTGAAATAGTCCCCGGCACAGCTCGTCAGGATGACTGTGGCGCAGATCATTAGGCCGGATAAAATCTTTTTTACTACCATTGAATCGGTTGATTTTGAATGGATATGCCTCCTTGATTTAGCCGCTTCCTCATCGTTCTTGCTTGCCGGTTGTTTTGACTTCCTTTCACAAGTACCCAGAAAAAGTCATGGATATAAATAGAGGCTGCAATGCCTGCAGACACCA
The DNA here is from genome assembly GCA_044237325.1 of Algoriphagus sp. GTDB lineage: Bacteria > Bacteroidota > Bacteroidia > Cytophagales > Cyclobacteriaceae > Algoriphagus. Next base: position 3,358 of record JBIIFN010000143.1, on the reverse strand, counting down.
AGGACACCTTATGGCTGATGTTGGCAAGGGCAAAGTATTCATCGATCTCTGTCTGGATCATGGCCGTCTGGTAATTCCGGTATTGGTTTTGGGAGTACCTTTGGGCGGCATAGGCTAGCCCGCCATAGAATAGGAAGCTGGTAATGCGTTTCGCACCTGTTTCACCGTGACTTACCGCCAGGCTTCCTATGCCGGGCATGAGCAAGGATAAAAATGCAGCTTCTGGCCCTACCGTGCTGTATTTGCTTATGTTAATGTCTCGGTACTTACGGTCATTGATGTTTTTTTCAAGTATCGAAACGGTGTATTTTCCGGGTTCAAAGGACTGGCTTTCTAGGTAGGATTCCACCTCTTTGGCACCCAAACTTATACCCCCTACAGGCCGCAAGCCGTTGGAATTGTAGACAAAAGTGGACGTGTAGGTATTCCAATTGGCCTTGAGCGTAATCATATCCGTTGAGGCGATAAAAAACTCATCCAGCATCGAAGGCTTTAATTTCAAGTCTCTGGCCAGGCGAATAACGCGATTTTCATAGCTGGCTATGGTGCTTGTTAAACTATTCATCCTAGATAAGTTGGCTCCAAGGGTGTCAAATGAAATCTGGTACTGCAGGTTGAGATTGCCTGCAGGCGAAGTAGCTATTTGTTGGCTTAGGTCATTAAAAACTACCTGCTTGAGGCTTGCATACTCCGGGGCATTGGTTTCGCTGTACTTAAAAATTCGTTCTTTTCGAATCGTCAACACTTCTTTAATGTCTTTGATGGCACTGATCTGCTGCTGTGCATAGTCGGCCTGACTTTTCAAAAATGAGTGCTTGTTGGCAAAGGAAGCTGCTTCTCGAAAGCTAGCCATGGCCTTATCGTAGTTCCGCCCTTTCAAAAGCGCGTCGGCATCCCTGGTCATCCGCTCAGCAATGCCGCGAATACAGGAATTGATTTTTTCACGCAGTTGAAATTTAGGCTCCAGCTGCTGTACTGATTCGTATTTTTGCTGTGCTGATTCAAACTGACCGGCTTTAAACAAATTATCCCCCTCGACGATAGTTGCCAAGTAGCGCTCTTGCTTTTCTGCTTCTAGGCGCGCTAGCTGACGTTGCTGCTCCAACACCGCTTCGATTGCATCCTCCATGGCCTTTGTATTGTAGACCAGGATTGAATAACTATTCCCGCTGTTTCTATCTGTGGACTCTCTAAACTCTAGTGTCAAGCCCTCTCGTTTAATGACTGTCTTCAGCAGGTTATTGGCTATCGTCGTTTTGGAATCAGTGAAAGAAAAGGAAGCTCGAATTGCGGCATAGCAGGTAGCGTTGGTCTGGTACAAGACGAGGCGGTTTGTTTCAGAAACCCCATAAAGTAGTAGGGTTCCGTTATTCTGTGAATAGTACTTATTCCAGCGTACCGCATCAAAGCGAAATGGGTGCTCAAAAAAATCCACGGTTTGGGTTGCTTGCGTGCCGCCAAACTGCCATTCTTCCCTTGTAAGAAAATCGCCCACATCCCCTATGTCTGCATACTGCAATCGTGTCAGTTGGGTAGGCAAAAGACAGCCAGAGGTATCTTGGGCAAAACCTAGTTGGCCAAAACAAACAAAAAGGAGTAGCAAAAAGAAAAGTCTCCTAAGCATATACTTGGTAGTTTAGGTGATTACCTATTGGCTTATAAGTATAAAAATTTATTTCAATACCCGAGGTTATATAACTCGGTGAGTTAACTACAAAGTTAGTTGTAATTAAAGGTTTTTAACTCGCGTATACTTGTTTTTTTTAGGGGTAAAAACAATGTTTTTCTTAGTTAGTATTTCTTTGTTTGGGTTTAGTAAATAGCTGTATTTAATTACTTTAACTTGTTTTTGGGAATAGAAACAAGCCATGTTTGCTGCGTTGAGGTAGACGCAAGGTTGCTAGGTGTATTGCCTCATGAATTTTAAATAGCTAAGGATTACTTATAGTACTAGTATTGAATTCATTAGGAAGCGTCTGTGGTAACTAGTGATGAAGATAGGACGAAAGAATAGATTGAGTAAATTCAAATTTGCAACAATAATACCCTTACGTGGTTTTAGCTTTTTAGAGCGTATCAATACTAAGATAAAAATATAGTCAAGTCCTATGAAAAACATCTTCCTACTCGCCTTCCTTCTTGGTTCAACGTTAGCCATTGGGCAGACGCTTCAAAAATTTCCCTCGTATGAAGACCGCATGTTTTACCCCCTTCAAAGCAATTGCGCTGAGGATGGAAATTTAGCGGATTGTTGGAAGATAGGCTTGTGGTGGGATTCGGAGGAATCAGACTACAGTTTGGTACACAGCTCCGATGTTTACTTTTATTATTTTCCCAAATCAGGTGCGTCTTGTGAGGGGCCCAAATTTTTTAAGCTAACCCCGGGTGAGGGAGTTTCTACTGAAAACGACGAGTGGCTGGCGACTTGGGAATACAAGGACGCGGATATTTCCATCCGATACAGCATGGTGGCTGTAGAATCTGCTCTTGGCTACAACAGTTTTGATCTAAAGGTGACCAATCACAAAAATAATAGCTGTGTTGGGCCTGCTACGGGGACTACCACTTTTTAGGAATAGCTACTACGGTTGAGACTTAGTTGTTTTTTCTCCTAGTGGTTACCTTCTTTCCACAAGCACACACCTTCACCTTGCGAACGGTCCCGTCTTCGTTGTAGGTAGTCAAGGGTCCATCCAAGTTGCCCGCCAAGAATTGCCCAGTTCTTCTTTTAGCTCCGCTTCGGTAATAGTTTTGGTAGGTACCCACCTGGACATCCGCCTCGAAGGAGCGCTCCTCCAGCAGCTCCCCCGTTGAATAGTAATAGGTCATTTTTCCCTCTAGCTTCCCGTCCACGTAGGAGAGTGTGCTGGCAGGATTCCCATTTTTATAAAAATACTGCTAGGGGCCCTCTTCTTTAGAATTTTTCAGGTTGCCTTGTGCCCGCAGTTGCCCATTGCGGAACCAGGCCGTGTAGGGTCCTTGAAGTAGCTCCTCACTATCTTGTGTATAGGATTCCTTAAGGTGGCCGTTGTTGTACTTCCGCTCCACGGGGGTGGTTTGTGCGCCACTTTCCGGAATAAATGCAGGATGAAAAAAGAGGAATAAAAACAGCAGAAGTAGGGTTGGTATTTTCATGAGTTTAGTTGGGGTGAAAATTGAAAAACGTACTTTTTAGCTTTTTGGTATTGGATAGGAATTGGGTTGACTCCTGGCTTCTTTTGAGAAATTAGAAGCGAGAAGCCTACCTGCGGCAGGCAGGCTTTTGCGAGAAGAAAAAAAGAAAAAAAAGAATGGCTCGCAAAGTAGGGAAGGCGCAAAGGTCTCCGGAAGTCATACCGAGCGGATCACTATTTCTTTG
>JBIIFN010000142.1:0-5678 GCA_044237325.1 Algoriphagus sp. | reverse complement strand
CACTAGAGATTATAGGGTTTAAAAGAGCAAATCTCGACAGTGCTGCTTTGAATGAAATCAGAGATGCCGGCAATGTTCCCTGCGTGGTTTACGGACCAGGTATTCCTGATCAAGTACATTTCTACTCCCCAGCGATTCTTTTCAGAGACCTGATCTACACACCAGAAGTTCACCTAGTAAAGTTGAATATCGAAGGTAGAATCATCAAGGCGGTCTTGAAAGAAGCACAGTTTCACCCAGTAAGCGAAGTATTGCTACACGCAGACTTCATGGCTTACACCGAAGAAAAAGCAATCAAATTTGAAATTCCTGTGAAAATCGAGGGAAGCTCACCAGGTATTGCCAAAGGGGGTAAGTTGGAGTTTAAAACTAGAAAATTGAAAGTAAAAGGTTTGGCTAAGTCACTTCCTGACTTCGTTGTCGTAGACATTTCTTCGCTTGACCTTGGTAAATCTTTTAAAGTAGGCGAATTGAAAGCTGAAGGCTTTGAGATCTTGACTTCACCAAACGTGTCCGTAGTGACCGTAGGTATCCCAAGAGCACTACGTGGAAAGAAAGTAGAATAATCTCTTCTTTTCCCTTGCCAAAATCCTGCTCTTTTCAGAGCAGGATTTTTTATTTTTAGACCACTGAACAGTCACCCCATGAATTATCTCCTTGTTGGCTTGGGCAATATCGGGCCCGAATACGAATTGACCCGCCACAATATTGGCTTCTTGACGCTAGATCGCCTAGCGGACAAACAAGGACTGACTTGGAAAAGTGACCGGCTAGCTTTCAAGACGGAATATAAGTACAAGGGCAGAACCCTCCACCTCATCAAGCCCACGACCTATATGAACCTCAGTGGCAAGGCAGTCAACTACTGGATGAAGCTGTTGACTATACCCAAAGAAAATGTGCTCGTACTCGTGGACGACATGGCTATCCCCTTTGAAAAACTAAGAATGCGGCCAAAAGGGAGTGCAGCAGGTCATAATGGGCTCAAAAACATTGAAGAACTCTGTGGTGGTCAAGATTACCCTCGCCTACGCATAGGTATCGGGGACGATTTCCCAAAAGGTAGACAAGTGGACTATGTATTGGGGAGATTTACCCAAAAGGAGTTTGACGCGCTACCAATCATCATGGACAAAGCCATTGACATGTCGTTGAGCTTTTGCACGATTGGCATCGCACAAACCATGACCCAATTCAACGATTGATTTTTTTTGGGATTTGGAATTACCATTTCCTCCTCATTTATTTGTAGACCTTCAGGTACTATTTTATAAAGAAGAGGCGAGAGAATAGGCTCAATGACCCTCTGGCAACCCGCTCCACAACCGAGCAAGGTGCCAAAACCTACCCTTCGCGGGAACTATAAATTGGCGTAACTCTCCCTACCCCTCTTTCTGGTTCATCTACTGCTTTGGGAAATTTCTTTCGAAATTGTTTCCTGTGTCACCTATTAACCGAACTAAGATGTCACACTTCGAAACTAACGCAATCCGCAACCAGCAACGCTCCAACCAGCGTGAGCACTCCTCCGCGCTATACCTGAGCTCCAGCTTCGTCTTTGATTCTACTGAGGAAGCCAGAGCGATGTTTGCCGAAGAACTAGAAGGAAACATCTACTCCCGCTATGCCAATCCCAATACGTCTGAGCTGATCGACAAAGTTTGCCAGGCAGAAGGAACAGCCGATGGCATTGCTACTGCATCTGGCATGGCAGCCATGTTTGGGAGTATGGCCGCACTCTTGCAGCAGGGCGATCACGTGCTCGCCGCTCGCTCGCTATTTGGGTCTACCCACCAGCTTCTCACCCGTGTATTTCCCAAATGGGGCGTCAGCTCCACCTATGGGGATATTTCGGATTACCAAAATTGGGACAAGCTTCTACAGCCCAACACCAAAATGCTATTTCTTGAAACACCCTCCAACCCAGGACTAGAAATAATCGACCTCGAATGGGCGGGAAAGTTTGCAGCAGCACATGGATTGATTTTGGTTGTTGACAACTGCTTTGCAACCCCCTACTTGCAGCAACCTGCAAAATGGGGCGCTCATATCGTAACACATAGCGCCACCAAGTACATCGATGGTCAGGGCCGAGTACTCGGTGGCTTGATTCTCGGAAAAAAAGAACTTATCGAGGAAGTTCGTTTTTTCACCCGCCATACAGGCCCCTCCCTCTCCCCCTTCAATGCCTGGGTGCTGTCCAAAAGCATGGAGACTTTAGCGCTTCGCATGGACCGCCACTGCGAGAATGCGGAAAAAGTAGCTCGTTACTTTGAGGGCTGCCCACATCTGGAAAGGGTAAACTATCCTTTTCTCCCCTCCCACCCACAGCATGCCCTGGCCCTCAAGCAAATGAAAGCTGGGGGTGGCATCATCACACTAAATTTGAAAGGAGGATTACCTCGAGCGCAACGCTTCATCGACCAGCTGGAGATGATTTCCATTACGCCCAACTTGGGCGATAGCCGCAGCATCGTTACCCACCCTGCATCTACCACGCACAGCAAGCTGAGCTCCGAAGAACGACTAAAGGTGGGTATTTCAGATGGATTGATTCGACTATCTGTGGGTCTCGAGCATTACGAAGACATCATCCAGGACGTGGAAAGAGCCTTGGAGCGATCCAAGTAAGCAAATCCTCAGCGCAGCGTATTCCGCAAGATCACAAAAGGCTTCCAGGGACTGTTTGGAACTTGGTACAACTGATCAAAGGCAAAGGTTCCGATGACCAAGTCTTCGTCTCCATCCAAATCCAAATCCCCTTTGGTAAGGGTTAGCCAATGATCCGCCAACTGCTCCTTCAAGATATGTGGATGAAAGTCTCCTGATTTGTCTTGCTTGAAGTAGATTAAGTTTTGAAAGGAGATTTGTTTTCGGTCTGGAAAAAAGGCAATAGTTACAATATCCACCTTTCCATCTTGATCAAAGTCACCCAGCTCCAAGCCACTAGCACCGTGCATGGGATAGAACCAACTTTCCTGATAATCCCCATTGGCATCTCGTTCAAAAATTCGCAGGCCATGGTACGGTTTGAAAATTTGACTTTGGTCTGCATTGTCCCCATTGACCAGCACAAGTTCCGGTTTCCCATCTCCATTTAGATCTTCAAAACGAAAATCACTGGAGCCGAAGGCAGGATGAAATGCCAAGAGCTGCTTTTCTTTAAATTTCCCCTGCCCTATATTTTCAAAGAGGGAAATTCCTTCTTTGGCCTGAGAAAATAAAACCATCAAATCGAGGTCACCATCCCCCTCATAATCCACTGCAATGGATCGCCTCGCTCCTGGATCTGGCTTCAAAATCACTTCAGTGAATCCTTCCCCTTTACTTAGAAAAATACTCAGTTTGCCTAGGTGATTTCCAAATTGACAAAGCACGTAATCCTTCTTGCCATCTCCATTCCAGTCCGCCACTTCCATGTCCATGGGCCGCATCAACTTATCAATTCGTGGGGCTTCCTCCCAGCGCTTTGAATTGAATGAATAGGTGGACAAAAGGCCTATGGAATCGTTGGACGGATCCATCTTTCCCATAGACAACAAATCAAAAGAATTCGGAGTATTCCAAATCAAATCTACAGGAGCAACTCGGGTAGGAAGGGAATCAAGCTGCTTGAATTTATTTTTCGAGTCCAATCGGTACAGGGCTCGAAACCGATGACCTACCCACAAATCCCCCGTCTTTGGATGAATACGAAGTAAAGTCGTCAAGCTGGGGCGGATGTTTTTAAAATCTGGGACCTCTAATTTGAACCCTGGAATTCCAAGTTTGGGAGCCTCCTTCTTGGCCTGCAGTAGCAAGGTGTCTGGAGCATTCTCCAAATAATAGGCTTCTAGCTTTGCCCAATTTTCACGGGTGATGTAGGGCGTCTTGGAATAAATACCTTCAGGTATTCCTTCATCTTCTGGTAGCGCTGTCCCAAAATCCTCTTCTAAATACAAGCCCATACGCTTACGCATATCAGGGAGCAAGGTAACCCAGGTCTTCTTATCCAACACCTTGGGATCAGGCATCAAGTGACACGCTGCACAATACCCCTTGGCCAATTGCTCACCCGAAAGGTTTAGATCCGACTGAGAAAGTTGGTAGAGACTGGGAGGAGGCTGCTTTCGCTCTGAAATAGGTTCACATGCCCATCCCAACACCACCACAAACACAAGTCCCCAAGATAGGCGCATAGTTGAATTAGAGTACAGATTTAAATTCGTGTACCAGTTCGGGGTCAATGCCAAAATTTAGGTTGAAATCTAAGGGAGCACCCGAAAAAGAAAGACCCGGTTTGACAAATTGATTGTCAGCTGGCTTGGCCAATTTGCAAGAAGCATGTACCTCCTTTAAGTAGCCAGATTCCTTCAAGGCCGGGATGTGGGAAGCCTTCAATCCCCCTCCTGGCATGACGATGATACGGTCCTTGGCTTGTTCCATCAGCTCCAGCACCACTCCAAGCCCTTCCGTAAGTGAGTTTTTGCCTCCGGAGGTAAGCACACGATCAAAGCCTAGGGCGATGAGGGTTTTGAGGGAATCGGATAAGTTGGCTGATGCATCAAAGGCACGGTGAAAGGTGCAAGGCCGGGAAGCTGCCGCACGGATCAAAAACTCACAAGCCGACTCATGCACTCCTCCCTGGGCGTCTAGCGCACCAAAGACAAATCCATCAGCCCCTAGATCTCCCAGTAGCTGAATGTCCTGCTTCATGACGAGCAGTTCCTTGGATGAGTACACAAAATTTCCCCCTCGGGGGCGGATCATGACAAAAATGGGTAGGTCAAGTTCGCTCTTCAAAAAGCGGAGCATGCCAGCACTAGGCGTCTCCCCCCCTTCGGGGAAATTGGCACAGAGCTCAAGACGATCAATACCTAGCTGAGCAGCTTCAATGGCCGCTTGCAAATTAAATACAGGTGCTTCTAGGAGAATTTCGCTCATGGCTTAAAAAAACTTCCTGCATCAATCAAAGCATTACCTGAAGCGGTAGCCTGCGCAAAGTTGAACCCTGGGTGTACGGCAAAGGCACCGACTTCTCCCTCTTTGTTGATAGCTAGAAAACCTGCTTGGATATCTTTGATGTTTTTATTTTTGGCAATGAGACGGCGAACTGCTTCTTCGCAAGCTTCTTGCGGCGTTCTTCCTTGACGCATCAGCTCAACAATTAGGAAGCTACCGCAGATGCGGATGATGGATTCTCCCAAGCCGGTAGCGGTAGCAGCACCTACCTCATCGTCTACAAAGAGACCCGCACCTATGATTGGGCTATCGCCCACTCTTCCATGCATTTTATAGGCCAGTCCACTGGTGGTACAGCTTCCAGCTAATTTTCCTTTGGCATCCAAGCCGATCATACCGATGGTATCGTGATTTTCTACGTTGATGATGGGCTTGTATTGACTGGTTACTTTCCATTTATCGTATTCAACTTGGGCCTTGGGGCTCAAGATTTCGTCTTCCATGGGGAATCCTTCTGCGATGGCAAATTGCCTTGCACCTTCGCCCACGAGCATGACGTGTGGTGTTTTTTCCATCACGGCACGAGCTAAAGAAATGGGGTGCTTCACCTTCCTCACAAAGGCTACTGTTCCACAGGAACCGTCACCACGCATGATGGAGGCATCAAGTGTCGTGATGCCCTCTCGATCCGGCAGTCCTTGCAGACCAACAGAAAGGTTGTCCATGTCCAATTCGGT
>JBIIFN010000188.1:0-4007 GCA_044237325.1 Algoriphagus sp. | reverse complement strand
AAGTACCCACCGCGGCCTGGCTGGCTGCAGACAGGTTCTTGGTACTTCGTACAATCTTGCTACTTGCTACTTACTACTTGATACTCCCTCTTGTCTCTTTTTTCTTTCTCTCGCAAAGAAGCCAAGACAGTCCGCCGCGGTGGAAAATCTAACCGCTCTTTGTCTCTTGTTTCTCGGCTCTTGTCTCTTGTCTCTTGCTTCTTGCTTCTCAAGCGTCTTGATACTTACTACTTGAAACTTGATACTCCCTCTCGCTTCTTGCCTGCCTGCCGCAGGCAGGTCTCTTGTTTCTTGTCTCTTGCCTCTCGCTTCTTGTCTCTCGCTTCTCAAGCGTCTTGATACTTGCTACTTGATACTTGCTACTCTAAAGCGTACGCACAAACACCCCTATCACCCGAAAAGCCCGTACCTCCTCTTCTTCCAGCACAATCGGCAAGTAGCCCTCGGCAGTGCTCAGCGGCTTGAGGGTAATGGATTCGTGCTTCCAGCCTTCCGCATCCTCGCTCTTGGTGCTTTCGTATTCCTTGATGGTATAGCAAGAGCCGTAGTCCGCGTCCTGGATGCCGCTGCGCTCAACCAATACAATCTGCCCATTGCGGGAGCCACCGCTGTAACTTCGAAATAGACAATAGGATCCATTCGGTATGACCTTGTTCATCGACTCTCCCAACACCTGGCAAACAAACAAATCCCTGCTCGGACGTACCGACTCGGGTACCGCCACCCAACGAACCTCCTCAGGCAGCTGCTCGGCACTAAAGCTGCCCGCCGCTACCTTCAGGTCGTAAAAGGGAATCGCATTTTCAAAAGGGATAATATTTTCGGTTAAAAAAGTGATCGCAGGAGCGGCTTCCGGAACTTCGTAGGCAGGAACAAAAGACTTAAAGTAGGCGCGGAGCTGGGGATCGCATGCATAGATATAGGTGCCCTTGATGCCTCTCAATAGGATGGTTTGGTAGATATTCAGGATAAAAGACCGGAGCTCTTCCGGGTCTTTGATGGATTGCTTCCCGTTTTTATCGAAATACTGATCCTCCCGAATTACAATTCTCTTTGCAATGGGATCGTAGCTGATTTCATTTCCAAAAATGATCCCCGAATAGTTCAGGTCGTAGCCCTGGGTGGTGTGGATACAGCCCACCTCATCGATGGAGGCTTCGGTATTGATCCAGTCAATGGCGGTGCCGTTCCACCGGAGTTGTACCCCTTCGATCTCGATGTCAAATGCTGCTTTGTCCTTCGCGGATTTCCATTCCCAAGAATACCCAGCGATTAGTCGAGAAAGCCCATATTCTTGATTGCGCTGGCGGATTTGATCCACCATCGGTTCGAGGGATTCAAACAGGGTAAATTCATAATCCTTGGATTTGAACTTGGAAGCATCCGGGCTTAATCTGCCCTGTAGCAGGGAACGGACAAAGTCCACATAGGCATTGCCTCCCTTGACCCGAAACTGTGATTTCAAGGAAAAAGTGTGCGTAGAAGGCATACTTTTGAGTAAGTCAAAGGCCTCCTTTTTAGCATCGGATGGCTTGATGGATTGGGAGGCATCGTAAAATAAGACCGTGTGGGTCGCTTGGCTGGTTACCCAGTCTAGCTCCGAGCAGGTATGCTTGTCAAGCTTGAGCTGTATGCAAGCCTTGTCAAAAGCGCCGAAGTAGGCACCCAGATTGACGCGTCTTCGGAGGCGGTGAGCTTCGTCTACGACCAGGATGTCGTACTTCTCCTTACTCACCTCAGCAGGCCCGATGACCATGTTCGCATTCAGCCCCTTGATGTTTTTGAATACGCGCTTGAGCGTAGCCCGAAAGGAGGACATGGGCACCACCAAGGCCATTTTTGGATTGGGAAACCGCTGCTGAATGGTGGCGATCAACTCCAGGAAGGTCTGCTCTTCGGCCCCGAACTCTTTTAGGCTAAAGTCCTCCAATTTGGAAGCGAGCATTTTAAATAAAAATAGGGCTAGGATGGTCTTTCCTGTACCTGCTCCCCCTTCGATCAGGGTGTTTTGATGGCTTCCTGTAGCGAGGCTCTGTACGAGCTGTAGGAGTCCCTGACTCTGCTCGGCGGTGAGGCTTTTGTAGGGGGAATACTTGAATAAGTCGGAGTTATCGATGTGGCTGAGCGAGTGTCTGGTGATCCCTTTGGCCCGGAGCTGGTTCCATAGGGAAGTAAACAAGTCCCAGTACACCTCTTTTTTCTGGTAGTAGTTGTGATTGGCTAGGCCCAGGTTGCCATTCAGTAGCTGAAACACCTGATCTCCAGACATGTACTTAATCAGGTTGGCTTCGATGTCCAGGGTCGCCGATTTATTGAACTTTTCACTGCTGATGAGGTGCACTGCGGATAGCTTACTTTTGTGCTCGTGCTTCAGGTGGGCGCTCATTCGAGCAAAAGCATCGGTCGTCTCGCCTACATAGGCCATTTTGCTGTCGCCATCGCTGAGGATGTATACGAGTGGCCAAAGCTCCTTGGCAAAGTGATGGGCTGCCAACTCCTCGAAAAGGCTGTTTTCGAAATTGTAAGAAAGCAGTTTAACTTCAGGTGAAGCCATTACAATTCATCGTATTTTTTGGCAGTACCCTTGGCTTTATCTACGGGGTACTTTGCTGCATTTTTTTGGATCTTTTCGAGGACGATTTCCTTCACATCAAAGCCATACTTGTCAGCAAGGAGAAGGGCATAGGCAAATACATCGGCCAATTCCTCCTTCACTTTTTCGGAATTGGCTTGCTGGGCATCTTTCCATAAGTACAATTCGAGCAACTCCCCTGCTTCCACATTGAGTGCAAGTGCCAAGTCCTTGGCATTGTGAAATTGCGCCCAATCGCGTTCGTTTCTAAACTTGAGTAAGGCCTGAAGAAGTTCGTCCATCGGTGAAAAATTAAGATACAGTGGTTGAATTTAATGGAAAAATGATGGACAAAAAAATTTATTCAATTGCAGCATTGGAAATCAGGGGATGTTACAGCTAGTGCAAAATGTGACATTAGCTCACAAGTCCCTTCCTAAATAAATTAAGACAGAAATTGCCAGACTTTATCAAAAAGGAAGAATTTGATTGAAAACCTTATTTACGAAATATGTAGATTTGACAATTATGAAAAACCCAAAGAATGGCACCGTAAAAAATCCTTTTTGAATAAATCCAATCTCAACAAGTCTTTTTCAGAAAAAAGAAATATGCTATTCATTAAATTAAATAAACATCTGATTATCAAAGTCATATAAATTATTTTTAAAATTTATCAAAGTGGAAAAACTTAAAGTATTTGAGACCTTTGCTGGATATGGTGGAGCGTCATTTGGATTAAAAAAATCCGGAGTTCCATTTGAGGTAATTGGGTATTCCGAAAACGATAAACATGCCACTGAAATTTTTGAATTAAACCATCCTGGAATTAAAAATTTTGGTGACATCACAAAAATAAATGTCTCAGAGCTTCCTGATTTTGACTTGTTTACTGGAGGTTTTCCTTGTCAACCTTTTTCATCAGCTGGTTTAGGTTATGGCGAATTAGATATTAGAGGTACACTATTTTACGATGTCATTAGAATTTGCAAGTCAAAAAAACCCAAACACATTTTATTAGAAAACGTAAAAGGTTTAACTACAAAAAGGCATAAAGATACTTTTGCAAAAATTCAGGAAGAACTAAAGAGTTTGGGTTACACAGTTGTTTGGGAGTTATTAAATACCAAACACTATGGTATACCTCAAAATAGAGAACGAGTTTGGATTTATGCATACTTAGGAAAGTTACCAACTAATTTTACTATTGATCCTGGAAAGATTGAATTAAAGTTAAGATTCAAAGATTTTTTAGACCACAACCCTGAAAATGATTTGTTTTTAAATGAAAAACAAATTTCGAGATTGGAGGAGATCCATAAAGTTGATTTTAATGTTCAAGAATCACTATGTTTAGATATATATAATAAAAAAATAAGAAATGATGGGACTTCAATTACGATTACTGAACCTCATCACAATTCATTGCGAGTGG
>JBIIFN010000141.1:0-5855 GCA_044237325.1 Algoriphagus sp. | reverse complement strand
CATGGCCGTCGAAAGTACGTTGATGGCAAAAAACACCAAAAAAATGGATAGAATCATGGCCACTATGGGCTGGTTTAGTTGATCCACAAGCCAGTCGGTCCATGTGCGGGTAAACATTCGATTGTAGATAATCGGGCCTTCAAAGGAATTGTCTGAGGCAAACCAATCGGCAATATGTGCTGCAATTTTGGAGAGAAAGCCAAAATAAATCTCCAAAGGAAAAAGTAGGATGACAGAGAGAATATTAAAAATATCGTGTGAAATGCCGGCAGAGAGGGCCCTGCGGAATTCTTTTTTATTCATCAAATAGGACAAGGACACCAAAGTAGAGGTGAGTGTAGTTCCGATATTGGCTCCCAAGACGATGGGCACGGCCTGCTGCAAGGTGAGGTTGCCGGAAGCAACGATGGCGACCACGCTGGCAGTTACTGTAGAACTACTTTGGATCAGGGCGGTCACTAGCAAGCCAATAAATAGGCTAATGAATGGATTTTTCGTGGCCTGAAGAATCTCTAAGGCAAGTCCACTGTTGATTCTTCCTACAGCAACGGTAAGTAGATCAATGGCAAAAATGAACAGCAACAAGGCGAGAAATACTTGCCCATACCTTAATGCTACAGCTGCTGAACTTAATTTAGTTGCTTCCAAACCTTTACATGCTACCTATGTGGCTGTATGGATCATTGAAAGGATCAAAAAGGGCGAACGCCACACCTACCTCCCAAAAATTCCTCCCCAACAAAAGATTTTTACTGCCGCAATATAAATTTTTGCTGGTCCGGAGACTAAGGTTTTACGCTCAGTTAACAATTTGATAACACATCGTACCGATTATCTTCTTTAATTTGAATCCTGAGACCAACTATGCTTACTCCCCATGGCAAAGAAACAGCCTATTGATCAAAACATCAACCAAGAAAAGCTTTCGAGTAAAACCTATCGGATGTTTGATTTTCCAACAAGCGAGCGCCCCTTTCTCATCACCATTTGCATTCTTATTTCAATAGCAGGCCTCATTACGCCCTATACTTATGCGGCTATGTGGTTTGGCTTTGCCTTAGCGGCCTATTCTGCCATCGCAAATGACAGTATTCAAACGATCGGTACCTTCATTGTTTCAAACCAAGCTAGAAAGTGGTATTGGCTTTGGTTGTTTATAGGATTGATTTGGGTGGTAACCATTACCTACAGCTGGTTTACGTTCAATGGGGACGTTTCCTTTCAGTTACTCAATACACCAGGTTTAGAAAAAGCCCCTGAGTCGTTTGTATTTCTACAGTTGGCCGCGCCCATCGTATTGCTGATAATGACGCGCATGCGTTGGCCAGTATCAACGACCTTCTTATTGCTCAACGTATTTACCTACAAGGCAGGTACCATTGTTTCGGTCATGTCGAAGAGTTTTTTGGGCTATGTCTTGGCCTTTGTTTTAGCGATTGCGGTTTGGTATATCCTAGAGCGTTTTGTTAAAAATTACTTGAAAGGTGAAGCGGCCGCTTTTTGGATGCCTCTGCAATGGCTTACATCAGGCACGCTTTGGGCGGTATGGATCATGCAAGACGCAGCCAATATTGCGGTGTTTCTTCCTCGACAGTTGAACGTAATTGAGTTTGCAGTCTATACCGGCGTTGTGTTTTTGGGGCTGGGCTTGATTTTCTACCTCAAGGGAGATAAAATTCAAGACATCATCAACGAGAAGACCAATGTGACCGACGTCAGAGCAGCGACTTTGGTGGATTTGGTGTACGCAGTTATCTTGTTTTACTTCAAAATATACAGCAACGTGCCGATGAGTACCACCTGGGTTTTTATCGGGTTGCTAGCTGGCCGTGAGTTTGCCATTGCTTGGGGTAAACACGGGAAAGCAAAAAGTAAGGACGCTTGGCTGGTAAGAGCTTTTCGCTTGGCGCGAAAAGACATATTCAAAGCCTTGGCCGGATTGGTGGTATCCCTCATCCTGGCGTTTATTATCAACAAAGGCGTGCGAGAAGAGATCTTAGCCATGTTTTAATTTTTGGACCTTCCCTTGGAAATCTACAGCCACGAGTACTTCATGAACGAAGCGTTCAAGCAAGCAAAACTTGCCTTTGATGAAGGCGAAGTGCCTGTTGGGGCGGTGGTCGTGGCAAAAAACAAAGTGATAGCCCGGGCCTACAACCAAACCGAGAAGCTGGGGGATGTCACCGCACATGCCGAAGTGCTCGCGCTCACCGCTGCTGCAAACTATTTGGGAGGAAAATACCTCAATGACTGCCGCCTCTACGTCACGCTTGAGCCTTGTTCCATGTGTGCTGGGGCACTCTACTGGGCGCAATTAGGGGAACTTCATGTAGGGGCCTCGGATCCCAAGCGTGGCTATGTCCAATGCAATCCACAGATGCTCCATCCCAAAACCAAGGTGTTTACTGGGCTGATGGCCAAGGAGTCAGAACAGCTGATGTTGGATTTTTTCCAAAACTTGCGAAAAAAGTCTTTTTGATAGCCACGAACTTTTTGGGTAAAAGTCTGGTTTAGAAGACATAAAAAAAGCGGACAATTTTTAACTTTATACTTCATTTAATCCTACCCTCATGGCTTTTGAACTCCCTTCCCTTCCTTACGCGCTTGATGCTTTGGCACCTCATATTGATGCCCGTACCATGGAAATTCACCACGGCAAGCACCACAACGCCTACGTGACCAACTTGAATGCCGCCATCGCTGGCACTGATCTCGAAGGCAAGTCCCTAGAAGAACTGATGAAAGTAGCCGGCTCAAATGCTGCCGTAAGAAACAATGGAGGTGGTCATTGGAACCACAGCCTATTTTGGGAGATCCTTTCTCCAACGGGTGGTGGACTACCTACCGGAGAACTGGCTGCTGCTATCGATGCCAAATTCGGTTCTTTTGACGCCTTCAAAGAAGCATTTAACAAGGCTGGCGCTACACGCTTTGGCTCTGGCTGGGCCTGGCTTTGTGTAGACAGCAAAAAAGAACTTTGTGTGTGCTCTTCCCCCAACCAAGACAATCCCTTGATGGACGTGTCTGATTGTCCAGGCACCCCAGTGATGGGTCTTGACGTATGGGAGCATGCCTACTACCTAAACTACCAAAACAGACGTCCTGACTATATCGCGGCGTTCTGGAACCTAGTCAACTGGGAGGAAGTAAGCAAGCGCTACGCTGCAGCGAAGTAAACTCACCCTCAAAACACCATTCATGAACTCCTGAGGTAATTCTCAGGAGTTTTTTTGTTCCATTCTGAAAAAATACTGTTCGGAAATGAGACAGTCTTCCTGTTGATTTCCCTCTAAAACCCGCTTTTCAGCTATTTTTTTACATTTTTTTCTAGTTGGCACATCCTTTTCATAGGAAAATGCATCTACTAGAAAACTAAACCAACCAGTTGCTTCATGAAGACCCGTCACTTTTTATTCTTAGCCTTCTTTATTTACCTGCTAGGAATCAGTACGCTTGCCGCTCAATCCATCCCATCGGCCCTGTTGCGCGGAACCATTACCAACCAAAAAGGAGAGCCCGTGCCCTATGCCAATGCAGCGCTGCTCTCCCCAGAAGGAGAACTTCTTGAAGGTGCAGTGACCGATGAAGCAGGAAATTTTTCAATTTCTACTACAAAAACCGCCCGTGTCAAGCTGGTGGTTTCTTCGCTAGGATATACCTCCTTCACCTCAGAGGAGTTTGACCTAAAAGCTGGCTTGCAAAAGGATTTTGGAACCCTTGTGCTTGTCGATGAAGTAACTGGCTTGGATGAGGTCACCGTTAAGGCTTCCCGTCCTCAAATCATCATCGAGCCGGACAAGACCATCGTCAATGTAGAAGGTACGGTAATGGCGGAAGGAGCCAATGCCTTGGATGTATTGGGAAGATCTCCGGGGGTATTCATTACCTCGGATGGAAGCATCAACCTGAACGGGAGAACAGGCGTGACGGTGATGATCAACGATCGGCCGATGTACATGAGTGCCGCCGATCTAACTAGCTTTTTGCGTTCCATGCCCGCGGACAACATTAAAAGTATTGAAGTGATAACTAGCCCATCCGCACGCTTTGACGCAGAGGGTGCCGCTGGGGTGATCAACATTCAGCTTAAGAAAAACACGGTGGATGGTGTGTTTGGAAATGTGATGCTCGGAGGCCGATACAATGGCAAAGCCGCTCCCAATACGGGTATTACCCTTAATGTCAAAAAAGGGAAGTGGACGAGTAATGGAACGTTTAACTACAATGAGGATGTAGAGATTAATGACTTGGAAATTGAACGAAACTTTCAGGTTGAAGGAGGAAAATCCACCTTTCTACAAGACTCTCGCATCGTCGAGCGTAGCCATACCCCTTCCTTTACTGGCGCTGTCAACTACGAATTAACCCCCACTCAGAATTTAGGAATCAACGTTCAGGCCTCCACTTCTGCAAGCAATGGACTCAATACCTCCGGAACCACAATTTCAAATCCTGGACAGTCCACTAACTCGAGCTTCACCTCTATTAATGATTCTAATGACCAGCGCAGTAGAATTTTCACCAACCTGCATTACGATGCCAAGTTAGATACCCTGGGAGGAAAGATTACAGCGGACTTAGACTTGACAGTGATGGACATGGGAAGCAATGCGCTTTTGAATAATGCGTATTCAACGGGCTTGGCCCAAAGCAAAGACCAAGTATTGACTGTCAATGACATGTACTACACCATCTTTACGTCCAAGGTGGATTGGATCAAGCCCTTCAAAGGAGGAAAAGTGCTAGAGGCTGGCCTCAAGGGAAGCTGGGTAGAGTCGGACAATGACCTTAACCTAAGCCGAGGGATCAACGATGCGCCGCTTCAACCCGACCCTAACTCCAACCGCTTTATTTATCAGGAAAATGTATTGGCTGCCTATAGTTCCTTGAAAGGGGATTTTTCGCCGAAGTTATCCTTTCAGGCGGGCTTGCGAATGGAATATTCAGACGTAACCGGTACCTCCAAAACGCTCAACCAAGTCAACCGCCAAGAATACGTCAACTTGTTTCCAAGTGTCTTTTTGCAGCAAAAAGTGAGCGATAACTATCAGGTGGTCTACAACTTGAATCGACGGATTACGCGTCCCAACTACCGCTTGCTCAACCCTTTTGTGTATTATATCGATCCCTTGACTACTGAAAAGGGGAATCCAAGCCTGAGACCTCAGTATTCGACAAACTTTGAGATGGACCACGTCATCAAAGGAACGTATCAGTTTACCTTGGGCTATAGTGTCACGGAAGATGCCTTTATGCAGATTTTTGAGCAAGACGAGGAGGCACGTAGCACCAACACTACGACTGCAAATTTTGACAAGACCAAGAACATCAATTTTCAAGGCGTGGTACCTGTTGAATTCGCAAGCTGGTGGAACAGCTCCAACCTCGTTCAGGTAAACTACAACAAATTCAAGTCGCTCATAGGCACAGATATCTTGGACATTAGCCAAGTATCTTATTTATTGAGAACGCAGCATAACTTTACTTTACCCAAAGGATTCAAGATGGAGTTGGTAGGGATTTACCTTGGTCCACAGATTTGGGGGATGGGAGAGGTTCGCGGATTTGGATGGGTCGATGCTGGAATCACAAAATCGTTTATGAAGGACAAACTTTCCTTATCCATCAATGGGGGAGACTTGTTCCGAACCTATTGGATTCGAGCGGCTATAGATTTTGGGCCTATCGATACCCAAATTCGCCAATACCGCAATGACCAGAGTGTGCGTTTCACGCTTCGGTACAATTTTTCCAAAGGACAAAGCTTCCGGGTGAATTCGAATTCGGGAAGTTCCGAAGAGCGAAAGCGCTTGGATTAAGACTAGTAAGTTGATGTTTACCTGCCCCCAACTAAG
>JBIIFN010000026.1:0-20139 GCA_044237325.1 Algoriphagus sp. | reverse complement strand
CGCGACTCAAGGATGTTGATGAAGCCCTTTCCGTCTTGCACCCCATCAACGAGGCAATCTTGATGGCTTTGGAACTCGTGTTGCGCGATGCCTATTACCAAGGGCTAGAAAAGGAGGAAGGGAATTGATTTTTTTGATCGTCACTTTACCCGTATATTCGGTAAATAGTTACTCCGTGGCTTAGGCCACAAATCGTTACGGATATGCTGAATATTGCTGAGATTGTACAGACGATCAAAACGATCGTGGAAACCCGGATCGCCCTTATCAAGTCGGACATTGAAGACCAATTGTCGGGGATACTCTCCCGACTGATTTTATTGGTCTTGATTGGTTCCTTTTTATTGCTTGGGGCGATTTTTCTTTCGTTATCCGTAGCGTTTTTCATTAGTCAGGTGACGCAGAGTCCTTCCTTCGGATTTTTGGTGGTGGGGCTGGTGTATTTTGTGGTGGTGGTCTTGCTGTATATCACCAAAGATGCCAATGGGCTGCAGCAGCGCATCAATGTTTCTTTGAAGCGTTTTATTTTTAAATCAACTAGCGAAAAAAATCCACATGAGTAAGGAACTAGAAAAAAAATCAGCGGCCCTGGAAGAATCCTTGGCCAAGCAGCTCAACGACCTTAAAAAAGGATCTGAAGACTGGGTTAAAGTAGGCGCAGCCGTTGCCGTGGGTGCCTTAGTCGTGTACGGAGTGGTAAAGCTTGCTAGCAAGAAGAAAGAGAAGAATACTGACAAAGCCATGGAAGTATTGGAAAAGGAAGGCCTACTGAATGCTGACCTCAAAGAGCGGCTTACCCGTCAGAAAAGTTCTGCCCTCTGGGGAAGCTTGGCGCAGAAGCTACTTTTCTTAGGGATTGCACTCGCTAAGGACAAGCTATACGAGCAATTTTTTGCCGGTAGCACGATCACATCGGAGAAGTCTTCCGAAGAGAAAAAGGCGAGCTAAAAATCAGCTGAGCTCCGGAAGGGGGCTCGTTTTTGTACCCTAGTTTATTTTTTAACTAAAAAACCCTTGCCATCTAGAAGATAGCAAGGGTTTGAATCCTTCAGGGACTGGCGATCCTACACGTTGATGAGGGACTCTCTGCGGCGCATTTTCCCTGCAGGTACTCCATACATCATTTTGAATCTGCGGCAGAAGTAGGCGGTATCCTTGTAGCCCACTTCTTTACCAATCGTGCGGATGGACTTTTTGGTGGTGCGGAGCAGGTCTACCGCAGCCTCTAGGCGCTGGTACTCGATATAGTCTTGAGGATTGATGCCCGTGAGCATCTTGAAGTATTGGCCTACATAGTCTTCGGATACATTGGCGATTTTTGCCAGCACCTTGTTGGACAGGTCTCCTCCGATATTGCCCTTGATGAAGTTAAATAGGTCAATCAAACGCGGATCCTTGAAGTAGGTGGAGTTGGTGGACAGCTCCTCGGTGAAAAGACGATTTTTGAGGATGTGTCGCAGTAGCTCAATGACCAACACTTCGGTCATGGCCTTGAGGCTACGTTCCTTGCCCACGCCGGTAGTTTCCAGTTCTTTCATTACATCTTCCACTAGGGTGGCGATGCGGTCGTTGAAGCGGATGATGAAGGGGGGAATGTCTAGGGAATTGAAGAAATTGACTACATCAAAGACCTTGGATTCAAAGTGGAGGAGGGAGATGCAGTCTTCCTCGCTAGACTTGATGTCCTTGTAGCTGATGCTCTGTAGGTGTTTCTTTTTGGTGTCGGCAAATTGCTCCATGCCGACCTCTTGCTTCGTGCTTTTGGCTCCAAAGGTGAGCGATGTTTTGCGGTCTTTGGGCAAAAAGATCACTTCGCCTTCATTGACCAGCTCTTGCTCTTCGCCAAATTTCAAACTGCCATGGTGGAGCAGGATAAGCGCGTTTTCGTTCTCTTGGTAATTCAGTACGGTGATGGGCTTTTCTATCTTGTAGTTGCTGCCCTTTAAAAAGCGAACCTGTACCGATTCGATGACTTTGTTGTAGTACTCCATGGTCTGAGAAAAATTAAAGTCTAAAAATATGATTTTTCTAATCGTAAAACTGCACTATAAACCTAGAAAAATTAATCCACTAAAAAAAAGGGAGTAAATTTTGTCTATTTACCCCCTTCGATACCCCTACTTCTGTATTATTTTAAGACTCCGCGAGAAATGACGATGCGTTGAATCTCCGAAGTGCCCTCGTAGATCTGTGTGATCTTGGCATCCCGCATGAGGCGCTCTACGTGGTATTCCTTCACATAGCCGTAGCCGCCATGTACTTGAACCGCCTCCACGGTCACGCTCATTGCAACTTCCGAAGCATAGAGTTTGGCCATGGCCGAGGCATGTGCGTAGTCTTTTCCTTCATCCTTGAGCCAAGCAGCCTTGTAAACTAGCAAGCGTGCGGCTTCGATTTGTGTGGCCATGTCGGCCAGTTTAAACTGAATGGCTTGGTGTTGGCTGATGGGCTTGCCAAAAGCTTTGCGCTCCTTGGAATAGGCCAAGGCTAGTTCGTAGGCACCGGAGGCGATGCCCAAGGCCTGTGCAGCGATACCGATACGGCCGCCATTGAGGGTTTCCATGGCAAAGGTGAAGCCGAAGCCTTCTGCGCCGATGCGGTTTTCCAAAGGAACTTTCACATCAGTAAATAATAGGGAATGCGTGTCAGACCCGCGAATACCTAGCTTGTCTTCCTTTTTGCCAATCAAAAATCCTTCCCAGCCTTTTTCCACAATAAAGACAGAGATGCCTTTATGTCCTTTGCTTGCGTCGGTTTGGGCGATGACCAGGTAGATGGACGCCGAAGAGCCATTGGTGATCCAGTTTTTGGTGC
The DNA here is from genome assembly GCA_044237325.1 of Algoriphagus sp. Lineage (GTDB taxonomy): Bacteria > Bacteroidota > Bacteroidia > Cytophagales > Cyclobacteriaceae > Algoriphagus. The sequence goes on along the minus strand of JBIIFN010000026.1, from coordinate 17,325 downwards.
CGTTGAGTAGGTAATGATCACCCTGAAGCGTTGCTGATGTTTGTTGGGAGGTAGCATCCGAGCCTGCTTCGGGTTCGGATAGGCAAAAGGCCCCAAGTTGTGCGCCAGAGGCTAGCTTGCTGAGGTATTTTTCTTTTTGGGCATCAGAACCGTATTTCTCCAGTCCCCAGCAGACCAAGGAATTGTTGACAGACATGGATACCGAGGCGGAAGCATCGATCTTGGAGAGTTCCTCCATGGCAATCACGTAGGAAAGGGTGTCCATGCCGCCACCGCCATAGGCCGGGTCCACCATCATGCCCATGAAGCCGAGGTCGCCCATTTTTTTAATTTGTTCGGTAGGAAATTTTGCTTCCGTATCTCGCTCGATTACGCCCGGCAATAGTTCGGTTTGTGCAAAGTCTCGAGCAGCTTCTTGTACGGCAAGGTGCTCTTCAGTCAGTTGAAAATTCATGGGGCTTGGGTTTATTTCTGTCAAAAAAAGGGAAAAAAGAAAAGGGACAAAAGTCCCTTTTCTAAATAGTGTGTGGTCTATTAGTCTCTGTTTCCGAAGAAAACGAAGATGTAATAGGCTAGCGTCACCAAAGAGGCCATTGCGGCTACCAGGTAGGTTCTTGCTGCCCAGTTGAGTGCATCTTTGGACATGGCGTATTCAGCAGGCGTCACCACATTTCGGTTTTGTACCCAAGCCAAAGCTCTGTTGGAGGCGTCAAATTCTACTGGAAGCGTCACCAGGGTGAAGAGCGTCATGACAGAATAAGAGCCTACTACCAAATAGCCAATGAATTCGTAAGGTAGTCCCAACGCAAATCCACCGAACAAAGAGGCAAGCAGTACGAAATTCAAGACTTTGCTCGAAATATTTTGTACTGGAACCATGGCGGAGCGCATTTTCAACCAAGAGTAGGCGGTGGCATGCTGCACGGCGTGACCGCATTCGTGAGCGGATACGGCTGTTGCGGCAGCATTTCTTCCATAGAATACGTCAGGCGAAAGGTTGACCGTTTTGTCCATTGGGTTGTAGTGGTCGGTCAGCTGACCTTCTACACAGATTACACGGACGTCATGGATATTGTGATCGGCAAGCATCAGTTTGGCGATTTCTTCGCCAGAGAGGTTGGCCTGTAGTGGAGTTTGTGAATAGAGCTTAAACTTACTTTTTAGTCTGTTGCTCACCACAAATCCAAGGATGGCAAATACAATTACGATTAGAATAATCATCTGTTTTTATTGGTTAACTGGGAGAAATACGAAATTAAGAAGTTAAAGGTTTTTTCCAAGCGGGAATTTTTAGCATCAAGGCCCAGCTGGAAATACCAACGAGCAGCACCAACAGCACTTGGGTACCGTGAATGATGGCTGCAAAAATTTTGCCATCTGCTTCTGGAACACCGAATTGGATCAAAATATACGCTACCAAGGCGTGAAAGGTGCCGATACCTCCTTGTACTGGGGCAATCATGCCAATACTTCCCATGACCATCACGAGAAGTACTTGGCTGCCGGACAAATTGGCAGCGGTTTCGATCCCCAAGGATACGGTGTACATCGTGAGAAAGTAAATCACCCATATGAGCACCGAGCTGCTCCAAAATCCTGCCGGGTTGCGGAGGGTGCGGATGGAGCGGATGCCCGTGATGAGTTGCCGGATGAAGGCTTGTAGTTTATTGACTAGGCCATGGTGTCGGTATTTTCTGCCCAGCAGGTAGAGCAATAGTCCACCCACGACAGTGCCGCCGGCCAGGATAGGGAGGTTGCGTAGGAGCTTTTCTCCCAAAAGGTTGAGGTCTACTAATTCTCCAATGAGCGCAAGAAAGAGCTCGCTTTCGAGAAGGAAAGCCAGTAATATGGTGCCGCAGAGGAAAACTAGGTCTACGCTACGTTCCACGATTACGGTGCCGAAGCCTTGGCCCAAAGGGGTGCCGTTGCTACGAACGAGCACGCCGCAGCGGGCTACTTCTCCAGCTCTAGGAACGAGCAGGTTGACCAAATAGCCCACCATCACTGCATGGTAGGCGCGGTTGGCCGATACAGGCAGTTCCCCGGCTTCGCTACGGATGAGCAGGGCCCAGCGCCAGCCTCGGATCCAATAGCCAAGCCAGGCAATGGACAAGGAAAGCAGAATCCAGCCCCAGTTGCTGGAGGCAAGTTGGTCTTGAAGGCGGGCCAATTCGATATCGCGGTACAAAAACCAAAAAATCCACAAGGCGATCGCCAACGACAGGCCTACTTGAAGGGATTGTTTGGTTTTGGCGGAGATCATCAGATGACTTGGTTGTGGTCGTCGGGAAATACGAGTAGGGGCTGATGCTCCTTGGCTTCTTCGGGGGTCATGCCCGCATAGGCGATGATGATGACCACGTCTCCCACGGCTGCTTTTCTTGCGGCGGGGCCGTTGAGGCAAACGGTGCCGCTGCCGCGGGCTCCTTTGATGACATAGGTCTCGAGGCGCTCGCCGTTGTTGACATTGACAACCTGTACTTTTTCATTTTCTAGGAGCTGGGCGGCGTCCATGAGGTTTTCATCCAGGGTGATCGAGCCTACATAATGCAGTTCGGCCTGGGTGATTTTTACGCGGTGGATTTTAGATTTTAATAGTTGGAGTTGCATGGGGGTATTTCGGTACTCAAAATTAGGTAATGATGGGCAGGTTGTCGATAAGCCTCACGGGGCCAACATAGGCGGCGATACAAATCGAACGTGCTCCAGAAGGGGTAAACGTATCAAAAATTTCAAATGTTTCGGGATGTACCAAGGCAGCGTATTCGAGTTCACAGTTTTTTGCTTCAGCAAAGGCTTGTTCTATTTTGGTTTTTACATCTTCCCAGGGCATGCCCGCCAAAAGGCTGGTTTTGGCCTGCTGGAGTTGGGTGTATAGTAAGAGCGCTTGCTGCCGCTCTTCGGGTTGGAGGCGGAGGTTTCGGGAGGACATGGCCAGTCCGTCAGACTCTCTGCGGGTAGGGACTACTTCTATCTCCAGGTCAAAAGACAGGTCTTGCACTAGGCGTTTGATCACGGCTACTTGCTGTAGGTCTTTTTGACCAAAGAAGGCGCGGTGTGGCTTGAGGAGGTGAAAGAGTTTGGAGACGACCAGGCCCACCCCATTGAAATGTCCCGGTCGAAAGGCTCCTTCGAGGACATGCTCGAGGTCACCAAAGTCAAAGGAAAGGCTGCAGGGCTGTGGATAGAGTGTTTCGACGGTAGGCACAAAAACAAAGTCCACAGCGGCTGCTTCAAGCGCTGCCAAGTCAGCGGCTAGGGTGATGGGGTAGTTTTGAAAATCTTCGGGGCGGTTAAACTGTGTAGGATTGACAAAAATGGACACCAGTGTGAGGTCCATGGAGGCCTTGCTTTTTGCTACCAAATCCAGGTGACCTTGGTGAAGTGCGCCCATGGTGGGAACGAAGCCTAGGTCTTGGTTTTTTTGGAGCAGTTGGTGCCAGTGTGGCATCCATTCGGCCTGGGTGTGGATAACCTTCATGACGGGGAAGTATTTCGGCTAAATAGGGGCAAAACTAGATTAATATCCACAAATCCAATGCTTTTAGCCTTTTTTTATTTACCTTTGTGCCCGTTGTTTATCACGATCCTAAATATCCCCACAGCATGTCCAAACTTCGTATTCTCTACGTTGCTAGTGAAATCAACCCTTTCTTAGAAACTTCCAAAGTAGCCAACTTCTTACGTGCACTTCCGCAAGCCATGCAGGAGCGGGGCATGGAGATCCGTATTTTGGTGCCTCGCTTTGGGTTGATCAACGAGCGCAAGAATAGACTGCACGAGGTAGTGCGACTTTCGGGCATCAACATCACGGTAGGTGAAGAGGAAAAGCCTTTGATCATCAAGGTGGCCTCCATTCCAAATGCCAAGTTGCAAGTGTACTTCATCGACAACGAGGATTATTTTCAGCGCAAGTACGTGTTTCACGACAAGCAGCAGCGTTTTTATGACGATAACGACGAGCGCGCGATTTTCTTTTGCAAGGGCGTAATCGAAACCGTGAAGAAGTTGGGCTGGGCACCAGACATCGTGCATTGCAACGATTGGATGACCTCCCTTATCCCGATGTACTTAAAGACCACCTACAAAAACGAGCCCCTTTTCAAGGAGACTAAGTCGGTTTTTGGGATCTATACGGATGGATTTACCCATACCTTCGGAGACGATTTGTTAAACAAGGTTAAGATGGTAGATATCGACGACACTATTTTAGCACCTTTGACAAGCAAAGACTTTTCGGGCTTCATCAAGATGGGCATGGAATATGCGGATCGCGTGGTGCAAGGGTCAGAAGTTTCTGCCGAGTTGAGTAAACTAATTGAGGATTTTTCCAAAAGCCAGAAGTTTGAAATCAGTTTTGAAGAAGAGCAACAAGCTCACGAAGAATTGTATGGAATGTATACCAGCCTTGCGGGCTAAGTTTTCCGTTTTTTGTTACGCGTTTAGTGCCCTGCTATTGTTGGGAGCCTGCAGCGATCCTGCCACGGTAGGATTGGAGCTGGCGCCACAAAACAATCAGATTGGGGTGTATTACAAAGAAATTGCCTTGGATGCGCAGGTGGTTTTGCTGGATTCTTTCAATACCACCAATGCAGGTATTCTGATTGTGGGTGATGAGCAGGATCCTTATTTTGGCAAAACCAAAAGCACCGCCTATACCCGTCTGCACATCGAGCAAGGATCGGAGCGCCCCCGCACGGACGCCCTTTTGGATTCTGTGTTTTTCACTTTGTCTACGGTAAGTGTAAATGGGTCCAACTTGGACCAAAAGAAAAAATATGCGGTTCACCTACTCAATCAGCCGCTACTCGATACGTTGTACTATAATTTCAACAAGCTTCCTTACAACCCCAATCCTATTGCGGAAGTAGAGGTTTTGTTTAAAGACACCAAAGACACAGTGATCAAGGCGCCACTAAAGCAAGCCGCTGCGGACGAACTATTTGCGAAGGTGAAGCGTGGCCAAGAATTTGACAACCTATTTAGCTTTAGACGTTACCTACCTGGGGTAGCCATTGTGCCAAGAGAAGGGGATAATACCACGGCAGGATTTTCTCTGGGAGGAAATACGGGCATTGTTTTCTACTACCACTACACAGGAGATACAGTAGCCAAGAAATACACGATTACAACCTTTTCCTCACGAAGCTTCAACGGCATCGAATCTGATCGGAGCGGCACACCAACAGCGGTGGTTAACCAATACCAAAAATCCTTCTCCACAGGCCCTTTGGTGGGCATGAAGTCGGGACTAGGACTTGCTTTGCGTGTGGACACCCGCCCTATTGATGCGTTCTTGGATACCCTTTCTGGTGTTGTATTTAATCAAGTCAACTTGCAGTTGGGCCCGATTGAAGCACAAGACGAAAAAAATACGCCCATTTCGGGGATGGTGATGAAGTTTGTAGATTCGCAAAATCGCGTATTGCTTAGCTCCATCAACAAAGCAGAACTTCACGTGCAGGGCGATGGGCAGCCTCAGGTAATTGAGGATGACAAGGGTAATTTTGTACCCAACAATTTCTTTCCTACGTCGGCCATTATCGGCTATGATGCAACTACCAAGACGCAGCGTGTCGGTATCAGCTCCTATTTCAACGCGTTGTACAAGGATCAGTTGAAACGAACCGACTGGCTACTGTATGCGATTACGCCAAACACGGGAGATGACTTCAAGCGCTCCATGAGGCAGTTTAAGGTCAACCGAAATCAACTCAAAATCACGGTCATCTATTCCAAGACCAAATAAGAAATTTTAGGTTAGTGCCAACAATCCACTTTTATAATTTATAAAAGTGGATTGTTTTATTTGGCACGATTGCTGTTTCTTTGTTTAAGTAAGTTTAACAAGTAACTATTTTTATTTATGTGCGGAATTGTCGCGTATGTAGGGCAGCAAGATGCCTTACCCATCATCATCAAAGGATTAAAGAGATTAGAATATAGAGGCTACGACTCGGCCGGTGTGGCTTTGCTGGACCAGCGGGGGCTTAGCATTTACAAAAAGAAAGGCAAGGTAGCCGAGCTAGAAAAGCACCTGGAGGAAACAGGTGAAATTCATGCTAAGGTAGGCATCGGTCACACGCGTTGGGCCACCCACGGGGAGCCCAATGACGTCAATGCCCACCCGCACTACTCCTCTTCCGAACGCTTTGCGATGATCCATAATGGCATCATCGAAAACTACGAGGTGCTCAAAATAGACCTGCTTAAGAAAGGCTATACCTTCCAAAGTGAGACTGATACTGAAGTATTTGTCAAGTTTATCGAAGATATCTACCAGCACAACCACTGTTCCCTCGAGGAGGCGCTTCGTTTGGCTTTACACAAAGTGGTGGGTGCCTATGCGATCGTACTGATCAACCTAGAAGAACCCAATACGCTGATTGCTGCACGAAAGGGATCCCCCTTAGTGGTGGGTGTAGGTGAGGGAGAATTCTTTTTGGCCTCAGACGCGACCCCATTTATTGAGTACACGAATCAGGTGGTATACTTGGATGACTACGAGATTGCGGTGGTTCGTGGAGGAGAACTTCAAATTAAGACCATCGAAAACGTAGACACCAATCCCTATATCAACGAGTTGGAGATGGAATTGGAAGCCATCGAAAAAGGAGGCTATCCCCACTTCATGCTCAAGGAGATCTACGAACAGCCCAAGTCCATTGCGGATTGCCTAAGAGGGCGTTTGGATGCAGGTTCCGGTAGATTGGTGCTCGGCGGACTTCGCGAGTACATGAACAAGTTTCAAAATGCCGATCGCATCATCATCACTGCCTGCGGCACGTCTTGGCATGCTGGCTTGGTGGCCGAGTACTTGTTCGAAGAGTTTGCCCGTATCCCAGTAGAAGTTGAGTACGCGTCAGAATTTCGCTACCGCAATCCAGTTATTGGTGAAAAAGATTTTGTGATTGCCATCTCCCAGTCGGGAGAAACGGCCGATACCTTGGCTGCTATTGAGCTAGCCAAGTCCCGTGGAGCCACCATTTTTGGGGTGTGCAACGTGGTGGGTTCTTCCATTCCACGTACCACCCATGCAGGATCCTATACGCATGCTGGCCCAGAGATTGGGGTAGCGTCTACGAAGGCATTTACTGCGCAAATCTCCGTTTTGGCCATGATGGCCATCAAACTGGGTTACCAGCGCGGTACCTTGACAGAAAGTACCTACATCCAGCTCTTACACGAGTTGGCGGCGATTCCTGCCAAGGTGGAGAAAGCACTTCAGGCCAACGACCTGGTGGAGCGCATTGCGGCGGAGTACAAGGACGCGAGCAATATGCTGTATTTGGGTAGAGGCTATAATTTTCCAGTAGCGCTAGAAGGTGCCCTGAAGCTGAAGGAAATCTCCTATATCCATGCTGAGGGTTATCCTGCGGCAGAGATGAAGCACGGTCCTATTGCCTTAATTGATGAGAATATGCCGGTGATTTTTATCGCCACGAAGGACAGTTCCTACGAGAAGGTTGTCAGCAATATCCAAGAGGTAAAAGCCCGTAAGGGTAAGATTGTGGCGGTAGTTACCGAGGGAGACACGCAAGTGAAGGCCTTGGCCGACCACGTGATTGAGGTGCCTGCTACGCATGAGGCGTTCACCCCTCTCCTTTCTGTGGTACCCTTGCAGCTCTTCTCCTACCATATCGCGGTAATGCGCGGTTGCAACGTAGATCAGCCAAGAAACTTGGCGAAGTCGGTGACGGTGGAGTAGTCAAGTCCGGATTTTGGTTTACTGACTAAAGTATAACTGATACTGATAACATACTTAAATTACTATCATATGTGTCGTTTTATTAAACCATGTTTTAATATTTTTTTTATACTATTTTTCTCGTTTCACTTTACTACAGCTTTTTCACAAGTCAGTAACTCTAGTCAAAATAGAATTGAGCCATTCAAGGCTTATTATTCAAAACATAACATCCCAGGGTCTTTTGATGATCCAGAAGATGATGTTAGCGAGACTGTCTGGATGTTAATTAATTCACGGTATGAAAAAGATTCATTAGTCATTGAGATACTTCAATACGATTCATACCATAAATTAATTGATACGCGTAGATTGTATTCAGATGGTTCATATACAATATGGACTGGTGATAATGTTTCTCCCTTAATCACTGCAGAGGATAGAAAGGGAAAGCTATTCGGTATTTTGATATTAAAAGGGAACCTAATTGCTTTAATGGAAGGGCAATATTCAAGTGCTAGTTTTTCATTGAAACTTGGCACAGTCAGTGTTTCGGATATAAATAACACATTTTGCGAAGTGGAGTTAAGCTTTAATCAGCGAGATTATTTTAGTTTGGATCAGATGCTTCCTATTTCTGAGTTTATGGGTAAGGAGATACCCTATCCAATCACGGACAAGGAATCAAAAAGATTCACAGAACAGTATCAATACCAATTAGGTAATGCACCTATGGCTGATGCTCCAGTTTTTTATCGATTTGTGTTAATAGACGAGAATCAAAATAAGATCAGAACTGAGGTAAATAGTACGCCGCTGAAATTAAATTTAACAACAAGTACCCATGTATATATTGAGGGGGATTGGTCAAAGAACAATATCTCAGCAAATCCCCAACCCTCAAAGCAGATAAGTTCAGGTAACGGAGTGCCCAACAATAAATCAACTGTTCCTTCAGCTGGTGCTACTACAAAATCGAAAGACGTAGATGTTCTGATTAAAGAACAAATGTTAACTCGAAAAAATAAGTATATGGGTGTGGTTGAAACTTCCTTGCCCTATGTGGACATCAAGTTATATGATAATTTAATTGTTGATCATGACACGGTTAGCCTATTTCATAATACTAATTTAGTGCTTCCCCGGAAAATGATTTCCAATGAACCTTTAACTTATAAAGTAGCATTAGACACCAAAAATCCCGAACATCGAATCGTTCTGTTTGCCAATAATTTGGGGGATAAAGCGCCTAATACTTCTATGATGATAATTGATGCTGGGTCAAAACGATTTAGACTTGATCCAAGCACTGATCTTGATAATAATATTTATTTGTTAATTCGCTACAATCCTAATTTAGGGGCTGAAGCAATTTTTAAAAAGTAGAGCCTCTTTTTATTTCAATAAGGAATCAGGTGGCATTCCCTATCAGCAGAAAGGAAATTGCCTAAAGGGGTATCATGAATTAAACTCACTTTGTTCACTGTTTTTCCATTTTGGAGTTATGTAGTTAATTCCCCTTCATCATCTCCGATTAAATAGGGATTTCATTAATTTTTAAATTCAAGAATTACTTTTAAAAAAGGCAAATATTTGGGAAAGTAGTTCGGAGTAATCTCATCTGTTGTGGATTGACGTTCTTATTCATCGTTCAATGGTAACTCAATTTTTCTGCTAACGCCTCCCAAAAAAGCTTTTCGATTCTCTTCCTGTTTAGGTGTTTTCACAATCAAATTTTCCAAGAGTAACCTCATTTATTGATTTTTCGGATGAACTTCTTTCTTTAATTTTAACAGAAATTATTTCAGGCCTTAATTATTTGTTCCCTAGTCAACATGAATAAACTAGTTTTTTGTTCTCTCCTTTCTGCAGCCTTTTTGATTTCCTGTGGTGCCCCAGAAAAAAATACTTCCGTTGCGGAAGCTTCAGGTAAAGACTCGATTGATAAAAGCGCAGAAAATGAGGTGGTTTATGAACTAGACAGCGCATTGAATGCGAGGGCATCTAGATTAGCAGGAAAGTCAGCGGGCAGTGAAGAGGCAGAGACTACTAGGTCAGTGCAGACGTTGACTACCAACTGGGACATGGCCGTAGCGCAAAAGTTTCTTCCAATAAAGAAATGGGGACAGGAGGAAAATTTAGGCGCCTATTTCAACACCTCACATGGAGTTTTTTATCCATTTAGTGGCCCGGATTTCCCCTTTGTCAACACGTTTTATCCGGATGCTAAGCTTTATGTTTTAATTGGCTTGGAAGAGGTTGGGAGCGCCAATTCGAATATGTTCTCTGCGGAACCGGATTATGACGGTTTTATTAACAATGCAGGGAATTATTTTTACTACTCCAATAGGTTAGGATTTTTTCGAACTGCGGACATGAATAAGCAATTCAAGGAAAAGGGGGTGGTTGATATTTTGGGCTTTTATTTGACAAAGCTTGACTGCAAAATCATTTCAATGGACCTAATGAAATGGGATAATGGGAAGGGAGCGCCTAGGGAGTTACAGAATAATGAAAAGGCAGATGTCACTAAAGTTGCGTTTTTAAATCAGAACAACGCCTACACTGAGCTTTACTATTTTCAGTTTGATCTATCCAATACTGGGATTAGCAAAAACGAAAATTGGTTGAAGTGGGTAGATCAAAAAATGGATGGTAAGGACATGGTAAGCCTGTCAAAATCTGCTTCTTATTTAATGCATCATAAGGGATTTTCTTCAGTTGCCAATTTCATCTTAGAAAAATCAAAACTACATGTTCAGGACGATACCGGCATTGGGTTTAGGACAATAAAAAAGTCAGGAAGGAAGTACAGTTTGTATGGCGCCTACACCAAAACCATCTCCCTGTTCAAGGATATGTTTGTGCCAGAATTGAGTGAGGAGTATGCAAGTGCTGGTGCAAAACCCTTGCCTTTCAAAATGGGTTATTCTTCTGCGCATGGAGAAACCAACCTGCAACTGATTTATTGATTTTTTGGATTTATTGACTTAAAAAAATTGAGAACAGCAGCTACTTCGCTGTCCCAATACGCGTAAGTATGTCCATAATTTGCTGGAAAGTGGGATACTACCCTTAACGTAGGGTGTGTAGTTTTCAAAATTTTCACGAAGTCTGTGGATTGAATTAGTGGGCAGACTTTATCTTGTTGTCCATGGCCGATATAAAGTGGCGTCTTAAATTCTTTTGCACGTTTAGAGATATTGTTGTCGCCGTTCCATAATTCTGGGAATTTGGAGTAGGGTCCAAGCGAATTAATCATCAGGGCATCATTTTTTTGGAGTAGGGGATTAAAGTCTCCTGATAAACTAGCTGCTCCTGAAAAGATTTCCGGGTTTTCCAAGGCTAAAATGGCAGCGCCTCTACCCCCGGTGGATAAACCCAATACGAATACTGGGTTTTCATTAGCAACGAGATTTTTCGTGAATAAGGGTTGGACGACGGAATCCATTAACCAAGATCTTGTTGGATAGTCTTTGTAATCTGCTCTAGTCTGGGGGTAGTATTCTTTCAAATAGACGCTGCGTTGCATTTCAACAACAACTAAATCGAATCCTTGCTCTTTTGCTTTTTCACAGAGGCTGGTCTTTTCACACCATTCGGTCGCTTTTAAATTCCAGCCAGGTAAAACAATAAGAGTTGCTTTTGATGTATCCGCATACTGGATCTGTACTAGGACGGGCCTTTTGAAATAATAGTAAGTAAGTAGGGTGTCTGTTTTAGTTGAGCTTTCAAGAAGATGCTGTCCTAGGCAATAACCTACTTTATTTCCATATGCGGGATGAAATAGGATCCCCATGAAAAACCCAAAGAGTAAGAAAAAGCGTTTATTATTCATAATGAGTCTGAAGCTGTAGAAGCACTTCTTTTTTGAAGGAGAATGCGTCACCCTGATTCTCATTACATAGATAGTAAAACTTTCTCCAGAAAATTTTAGTTCTATGGGCAAACATCAGTTAAGGCTGCCTAGGTGGGCTTTTTTTGTACTAGTTATAGAAATAGTAGAAACTGGTGATTTTGATTCGATCGATCAGTGACTTGTGGAAGTAAATACCCCAAGAGCTAATTTTTTCGTAATTTTGCGCACGCTTATGAATGAGGATAAAAATGAAGTATTCCGATCGTTATGCCCAATAGCAACCGGCCTGGATGTTATAGGGGATAAATGGACCTTACTGGTCCTGAGAGACATGTTATTTGGGTATAAATCTACGTTCAATGAATTTAAGACTTCTCCCGAGTTGATGCCGAGTAAAATGCTTTCCAACCGACTTAAAAAATTAGAAGCACTGGGATTTTTGAGCAGGAAAAAGGGAGAAACAAACAAGAAGAATATTCATTACCTATTGGAAGAAAAAGGAATTGAAACCTTTCCAATTATGGTCGAAATGGCCATTTTTACGACAGATTTTTATTACGATCATTTAGGGGATACCTATACGGGAGTGGTAAAAACAAGAATGAAAAATGACAAAGAGAATTATATAAAAGAGATGATGGATGGGTATCGAAAATTTAAAGAAGCGCTAGTTCTTTAAATCCTCTCCAAATTTCAACTCCATGAGCCTTCGGTAATTAACCGGAGGCTTTTTTGTGGAATAAAAATTCATAAAAAAATAATTTGCATTTTATTTTAAGTTTCAAATTGATACCTATATTTAGAAAAATATCTTAGGCTAATTTTAATTTACAACCTCAAAAAAAATAATGGTATGAAAAAACTAGGACTACTCTTGCTTGTCATTGTGACGATGTTTGCTTGTGCAGCACCAGAAACAAAAACAGCTGATGCAACAGCTACATCTACTGATCCAAAGTCAGGCACATTTACTTCACTAGATGATAAGTCACAAAAAGTAAAGGAGCTTTTAGAAGCCTACATGAACAATGATTCCACAAAGATTTATGAATACTATGTTGATTCAGTAGAGATCTTTGATCAAATGGCGGCCAACCAAGAAGGGGGAGTGACAAAGGCCAACCCTGGGGGACGAGCAGGTTTTGCAGCGAATGAGCGAATGAACCATGAGTATTTTTCGGACATCAAGGTGACGACTGACAAAATCATGACTTTTGTGTATGCAGATGGAACAACTCATTCTGGAGTTTGGTGTACCTGGACCGGTAAAGGGAAGTTTACAAACGCGGCTATTTCGGCACCATTGCACCTTGTGTTTGTATGGGAAGGAGATAAAGTAGTTACTGAATACCGCTATTTTGACCCAGCAGCTTTATATGTAGAGGTAGCGGCATCTCAAACTAAATAAGTCACCCTTACCAAAATCAACATGAAAAAATTATTCTTACCCTTGCTTGTAATGGTGACGATGCTTGCTTGTCAAGCACCAGAAACTAAACCAACGGATGCGGCTGCTTCTGAAGATATAGAAGGTGGAATCTATGTGTCTTTAGACGACAAAACTGCAAAAGTGAAGCAATTGATTGAGGCATATATGAAAAATGACACCCTTGTGGCTCATGAAATCTATGCAGACACGCTTAAAGCAATTGATGGATTTGCGAACAATGTGGATAGTCTTAATAAGGTTAAAGTTACTCCTGGAGGGCGCGCTGAATTTATTAAGGCTGATATGTTTACACACACATTATTCAGTGATATCACCATGACCTTAAAACCAGGCGAGCTAAAAACTTTCACCGGAAATAACGGACAAGTAGCTACAGGCTATTGGGGATTATGGACCGGTAAAGGGAAGTACACGAATGCAGAAACTAAGGTTCCTCTTCACATGATTTTATGGTGGGAAGGAGATAAAATAGTACAGATCTATCGCATGTTCGATCCGGCAACGTTAACTGCTGAGGTAGCAGCATCACAAACTAAATAAATCGAAACTTAACTTGTTCTAAAATGAAAAACATCTTAATCCTTTCCGCTTTCCTTCTATTCAGCGCATCCGCATTTGGTCAAAAAATGGTACCAAAAGGAGCTTTGATCGGCGTACACAATGTTAGCTTGAAGCTTAATGGCTCTACCACAGAGGCAGAATATATAGCGGCGCTAGAATCTAAATTTATTCCTGTATTTTCTAAAATTTTTGACTGTGAAGTTCATGTATTAAACTATGTAAGAGGAACGTCTGAAAATAAAATTGGACTTCTGTTTGTATTCAAAAATGCAGCTACAAGAGACAAGTACAGTACTCCTGAGGGAGGTTTGAATGAAGCAGGTAAAGTACTATGGACTAAGTTGGAGCCTATAGAGGCTGAATTAAGCAAACTAGGCACCAGATCTGGCACTTATATCGATTGGGGAGTCCGATAAATTTTATTTTGTTTATGGTTTAAAACAGAATAGGGGGCCTTATGGGCCCCCATTTTTTTATAGGCTTTGTCCCTAAAAAATGGAATCCTGTGTAGGGGGAGTCGCTCCCTACAAATTCTTCTTCATCCACTCCGTAGGGGTCATGTTGTACTCCTCCTTGAAAGCGGCGTAGAAGATGGACTTGCTCTTGAAGCCGGAGCGCTCCGCGATGCCCTCAATGGAGATGGTCAAGTGAGCACCTTCGCGCAGCAGGGAGATGGCATGGGCCACACGCAGCTTATTTCGGTAGGCAGGGAAGGAAGTATTCAGGTCCTTGTTGAAACAGCTAGTCACCCGGATTCGGGGGATATTGAGTGCATGAGAAATGTCATGCAGGGAGAAGTCGAGGTTGATGTATGGCTTTTCGGTTTCGATATAGGCCACGATGCGGGCCAAATCCGATGATTTTTCAAAGGTATCCTCCTCGGATATAGATGAATTGGATTGTACAACCTTCTTCCAGGTAGCCCGAAAATTATCTAAAAAGGAGAAGGGCTCCTTTTCATTATACAACCAGTTGGGAACAAAAAAGAAACTCAAAGGCAGTACCAAAGACTGAAAGTACAAGTAATTGTTATTGACCGCATCTGGGTTTAAAAAATCAATCATTCCCGCTTGTTCTGATTCCAAAGCCAATAAAAACAGCACGACTAAGCCAGGAATAATGGTCAAAAATGACACGATGAAAATTCGAGTGATTAAGATGTTCACCTTCTTTTTGATGTAGATACTGCCCTTCGCTTTCAGGCTATAGACATACCAAGCCCCGTAAAAAACAAAGGAGGTGTTGTAAATGGCTATAAAATAATACTGTTGTTCCAGTGATAGAAACAAGTAGCCTTTGAGGTCTGGATTTGCCAACTCGCCACTAAAATAGGCCAATTGATCTGCATAGGGTAAAGCATAGAATGGGATCAAATTAATGAGAAAGACCAGTGTCGGGATTGAAAAGAGGAGTAAGTATCGATCCCAAACGAAAGTCCCCTTCATGATGCTCTTCAGGTAATATAAAAAGAAGGGCCCTTGGAGCACGATTAAAGGCTCCAAATAGTACACCCAGGTAAAGGTACTCGGGTCCTGCGTGGCATTTAGTTCAAGCAAAGCAAATTGGGTCAAGGCTTTATCCAAGACGATAAACACCAAATAGATCACCCCTTTGTTCTGACTCCAGTGATTGCCTAGGAGAATTAACGAGATGATGAATACAAGAATAAGTGGACTATACAACATGGCTTGTATTTTTTGAATAGTTAGATTCTTGGGCCAGGGTTTCTTTTGCTACTTCCAAATTCTTCTTCATCCACTCGGTCGGGGTCATACCATACTCCTCCTTGAAGGCAGTGTAGAAGATGGACTTGCTCTTGAATCCGGAGCGCTCCGCAATGCCCTCGATGGAAGTGGTCAGGTGTGCTCCCTGGCGCAGTAGGGAAATCGCATGGGCCACACGCAATTTATTTCGATAAGCGGGGAAGGAGGTATTTAGTTCCTTATTGAAGCAGTTTGTCACACGGATTCGGGGAATATTGACCGCCCTAGAGAGGTCATGTAGGGAAAATTCAAGGTTGACGTAGGGCTTCTCAGATTCGATGTAGGTAAGAATACGCTCCAAATCCGCTGACTTTTCAGCGGGAGCTGCTGAGTTAGGTCCTGCTGCACGTTGCCAGAGTCCCTTCAGGTAGGCTCGAATTTTATCAACGGCATGTACCCCCTCTAGGTCCGTGTATAACCAGTTTGGAATCAAAAAGAAGCTCAAAGGAAGCAGCAAGGGTAGGAAAAAAACAAACCCATTGTCCTCGAACGCGACTTGTCGAAAGATCAACTCTCCTTTTTTTGGAGAATTAAACAATGCATAAAGTATGACTATCAAATTGGGGATGACCAGTATTGGAACGACCACCAAAATGCGGTTAATCAAAACTGAAAGTTTTTTCTTGAGGTAACTTGTACCGTTTTTCCTCAACCGGAGTAGGTAGGCAAAAGAAAAAAGGATAAAGGTCAAATTAAAAAGGCCGCTACCCGTTCCGTGATATTTTAAAGGAAAAAAGACGGTTGAAAAATTAGTGGGGCCATCTAAATAGTAATTTCCTTGAATGGCGGCACTTTCAGCTACTTTCTCGGCAAAAGGATAGTTGTAAAAAGGAAGGGTATTGATCAGCACTACAAGCGCTGGAAGGGTATATACAAGCAGGTACTTATCCACCACCAATTTTCCCTGCACCAGGCTTTTGAGGTAGTAAAGGAGGAAGGGCCCTATCAAGAAAATCAAGGGGTCAAAATGAAATAGGAGCAGGGCAAGGACTTCTACGTGCGCATCGCTATGTATCAATAAAAAGGTGAATTGCCGGATGCAAAAAAGAAGAAGGACGACCACTAGGTAGACAATGCCTCTGTTCTGTGACCAATGGCTGATCAGCAAAATACTTGAAACAAGCACAACGAGTAGGACCGAGGTGAACAACATGCTTTTTTGGCTTCAAACAAACCTAGTTCGAAAAAATATATCGAACTATAATTTTAAGTTCTAGTTGTTCGAAAAAGTCTTTATTGAACAAAAACTCATATAAAAGGCCATTTTTTGATGTTTTGAAAGGCTTGATTTACATCCAAATGCGAACCAAAACGCATTAACATGTAAATCAATGTACACCCGAAATCTCTTAGTATTCTTCCTACTGTGCTTTTCCACGGCGGTATTTGCCCAAGAGCGCCCGGTCAAAATCGCGACGTTTTCCAGCTCGCTGGGCACCTCACTTTATCCCCAATCCATCGGCCAATCGGCTGTGGTGATTGGCACGACAACGGCTGCGGGCCCGGTGATGTTCCAAGGCTTTGTGCAGCCACTGGCCCTTCGGGTCAGCCCCTCTAGGGAGATCATCCCCGAGTTGCAGTGGCTGGCCTACCCCAACCCCTTTCATGCAAGCCTGACACTGAAGTTCTCCCAGAAGTTCAGTAGCCCTGCTTCCCTGGAGCTCTACTCCATCCTAGGACAGAAAGTCTGGTCGGGAGAGCTACCGGCCAACCAAACCCAGATCCAGCTGGTGGACTTCAACCGCCTTCCTGTGGGACAGTACATCCTCCGCCTACTCTACTCCAATCAAGTGCTCACCAAATACCTCCAGAAGCGATAAACCATGCTACTACGTATCCTTTTTCTTTTCCTGCTCAGCCTACCCGCCTATTCCCAAAGCTACCAGCTAGCGGTAGGGTCTAACCTGACCTCCTACCTGTTTGTGAACTCCAACTCCATCAATCCGGCCAATCTGCGTGCAGCTTCAGGAATGCACCTGAGCCTAAACCGAGAGGCAGCACTCTC
>JBIIFN010000140.1:0-5887 GCA_044237325.1 Algoriphagus sp. | reverse complement strand
CAAAGAGTTGTACCCTGATGATTACCTTAATGAATGGGTTAAATACTCAGCCAGTACCATGACCGCATTTTTTGAATTCGATTTTTTCATAAAAGAGTACTTGCTGTACGCCAGACGCTACAATCCGGAAACGTACCAATACCTAAAAAACAATTCGGACTTTCAGAACACATACAGGAAGGTCCATAATAAATACAATCGTCTAATTCTACAGTACGAAGCAAAAGTTGCCGCTGAAAAAACGCGCGCTAAACTATACTATGACACACCATTTTCGGCGAAAGATTACGGTAGGCTTAGAGACAGACTTAATTCTGGTATGTATGCTATTATTAAAACAGATTTTTTAAACTGAATTTAATTTCGATACTCTTTTTCTATATTTTTTCTATCTTTAAATCTCTTAAAAAAACAATGTCTGGAAAAAGTAGTTTTTCTACTTACCTCACTAAATAGAAATTAATTTCAATAGCTATGAAAAAATTATTCTCCTTAGCCCTACTTGGCGCCCTACTTTTTTCCTGCGGCAGTGTAAAAACGCCATCTGGAGAAGTTGATGTTTATATTCCTTGTCAGGAGAAAGAATTTCAAACCGACAAAAACTATTTTAGAGCTTTTGGTTCTAGTATGTCCAACAATCCAAGTGGAGCCATGCAAGATGCTGAGGCAATTGCTGCCACACAATTGGCGCTGACGATAGAAAGAAAAATTAAGGTTGTGTCTGAACGATACTCCTCAAATATAGTGGAGGGCATGAAGGGAGAATTCACTTCTATCTCCGAGCAAATCGGTCGTCAAGTTGCACAAGTGACGGTCGGAAAAACTAAGATAGTTTGTTCCAAGACCACAAGAGACAAAGCAACAGGTATGTACAAGTACTATACGGCAATTGAACTTTCCGTAGAGGATGTGGTAAAGGATTATACTAGCTTGATTGATGAAAAGACGAAATCAACCATCCGCATAAATAGAGACGAATTCAGAACTATTTTTGACCAAGAAATGGAGAAAAAGTAAATGGCCAAGTATCTCTTTTCCATTCTATTTTTTTTAGGCCAAGGGTTTTATGCAATTGGTCAAGAATCTTGTTTTGATACTTCCTCAACTTATTATTTTGTTACTAAGGAAATCAGCAAGGCTGCTTTTAAGAAAAGAGATCTTGACCCGATAGAAAAAACTAACCTGAAAAATGAGTTGGTAGATCAAATCTCTACCACTATTTCGGTGGTCTCCGTAATGAATACTGAGAATTTGGTTAGGGGAGAACTTGGGGAATACAGCTCCTACAGCAATACAGAGTCCTATATTAGTTCATCTGCTGTAGTCAATAATCCTAAGTGGAATTATTGTAGTTCTGGCGGTAAGTATTTTGTTCAATGTGCGGTCAGTAAAAGTGAATTTGAGAAAGATTTGTTCAATTCCTTGAATACAAAATCTCAAATTTTTCAGACCATGATTTCTAATTTGGACGCCTCTTTAAGAAATAAAAATGCTAGAAGAGTATTTTTTGGCTTGAAGGATTTGAAAAAAGATTACTACATCCTGACCAATGGGGTCAACTTTATTTCTGGCGCAAATACAATTTCAAAGGAGGATAAGCAACTATTGGTAAGCCAAATTGCTGAAGTACTAGGAAATTTTGACAATCTGGAAACTCAAATTCTTTCAGACTTTGACAATAAATTAATTGAGCTGGAACTTAATTTGAGTGACCAGAACTATGCCGAAATCCATTCCTTTCTGACAGCTTTTCGTTTCGAAAATCTTACCTCCTCGCAGCAGGAAAAGTTTAAGGACTTTAATTCAAATTATACCAATTCACTCTCTGTCTACAGTGATAACTTGGAGATGAAAATTGAAAAGCTGATCCGACAAAGAGATGAGACTGGAGAAGTTGGGATTCTACTTGGCGATTTTCAAAAAATAAGTTTCCACGCAGACAACCAGAAAAAAATTGAGCGGTTTGGGAATCTCCTCGAAAGGCGTTTAGGCTTGAGTAGAAGTACCTTATTTTTTGGCCTTACGGGCAGCAGTCCCTACAAAGCCATACAATCCACTAACGGGTCAATTGACTTGAGTCAACTTGGGGATGAATTGAATTTTGAACAAATTTTGCCCGTCTACCACATTGGTTTAAAGTATTTCTTTTCCAATCCAGAACGGCGCATCGGTATCTCTGGTAAGTATAGTTCAGTAGCGAATACTTTTCTGAAACTGAAAGATGTGCCTGACATTTTAAATCCTATCAAGAACTTTACTGCCTTACAAGCGGGGCTTATTCTAGGACCATTTGAATTCAACTATGGACCAGTTCAAGCTGATTTAGATATAGAAGACTTAAAGCTCATCTCTGCTAAATTTGATTTGTTTAGAACTGATAATATTGTCCAAAAATTAGGTAAGGTGAATTACCTTAATATCTTCCTGACCTCTGACTTACTTACAAATTTTCAAAACGACAACTATTTTCAAGTTGGTATTGGGCTAAATTATAACCTAGTATTTAATAGAACCTCAAGATATTAATCTGAGGTTCATTTTTTTTTGCCCTACTACGTCCGTATTTGGGGAAAATTGTACCACCAAAGCCTAAATCTTTACATTGCTTTTTTTGATTTTGGCCGATTAAGAGACCCCTCTTTTTTTAGTTGCCAAGACTTGGAAAAAACATCTTTGTCTTTTGACGGGTTAACACGTTGGATGACACGATATCCGACTGAAAATCAAGCTCATGAATCAACTCCAATCCCTCCACCTGCGCGCCTTCGATTGGCTCGACCACCACTGGGAAAGTCCCCGAAGCACCCGCTGGATAAGTAACCTGGTCGTTGGATTTTTTATCTTGGGTTCGGTAGTACCATTGCTTATCTATTTTGAAGTGCCTTTTCCCTTTCCTACACTATCGCCCTTCTTTGCCGTAGAGATCGCCTTTACCATTCTATTGGTCTTCGAAATCATCGGCTTACTTTTTCTCCTTCCCAAGTCGGTGGCAGACTCGATTGGAAAGCAGTTTGAGATCATTTCCCTGCTCCTACTCAGAGACGCATTCAAAGAATTTGGACATTATATGGGTGAACTCAACTGGGAGCCCGAACTCCTGCTAGAGCTCCTACCCATGGTGGCAGATGGTTTTGGAGCAGTGCTCATCTTTGGGATGACGGCCCTCTTTTACCGCACCCAAAAGCACCAAAAAATCACAAAGAGCAACGAAGAACAATCGGAGTTTATTTCGGTCAAAAAAATCATCTCCCTCTACCTCGCGCTGGTCTTTTTCTTGATTCTCATCCTGGACGTTACCAGAGCCCTCAACACGGGTGTGGTATCCTTTAGCATCCAATCGTTTTATACACTGTTGATCTTTACGGACATCTTTATCTTGATATTTTCCTTGCGCTATTCTAGTAAGTACTACAACCTATTTCGTTACTCTTCCTTTGCGCTTGCGACCCTATTCCTTCGCTTGACAATCTCTGCGCCAGCCTATTATAACGTGCTCCTTGCAGTAATTGCCGGTGCATTGGTATTAGGTGTCACAGCCATTTACAATGGACTGCTGCTCAAAAACTCAGCTGCAAGTCCCAACTAAGTTTTACCTGGGTTGATAATCTTTTATCTAATTATCCGCTTTGTTACCAGTAACGAGAAAAAATAAGGTTTGAAGTTCATTTAGGTGAGCTGTGGACTGTGGACAGTTATCTGTCGACGATTATCCGCAGTAATTCAAACATATCTTACCCCACTATCATAATTGAGGATAATCATAGTCTTTCTTTACCTCCTAGGGAAATTTTATTTCTTTGGGAGGTAATTTCTTTTTACACCATTTTCTCCCTGATTTCTAGTATTTTTCAACGCTAAATTTTTCACCAAAAACCAAAGCTGCAGGTGCCTGACCCTATTCAAACTTTCGTGGAAACTATCCCGCAGCACTGGGACGTGATTGTCGTGGGCTCGGGTCCTGCAGGAGCAATGGCAGCATACGAACTCGCAAAAGCTGGGTACAAGGTGGCTATCCTAGAAAAAGAGCAGCTTCCTCGCTACAAAACCTGTGGGGGAGGTCTGGTCTTTCGCGGTCGGGAGTTCCTACCCATCGACGTGAAAGTCGCCGTAGAACGGGAATTTGCCTCCATGGCGATTTACCTGGATACCCTGGAGCAACCTTTGGTGGCGCAGCGTGATTTTCCCATTCTCAGCATGGTCATGCGAGACCAGTTTGACCACCTACTTATACAAGAAGCTGTACGGCAGGGGGCGGTGCTCCTCGAGGGGCAAACCCTGCAGCGACTGGAACTTGGAGAAGCCATTCAGTTGCACACCCAAAGCCATAGTTTCCACACGTCCTACGTAATTGGGGCGGATGGGGCAATTGGCCCCACGGCCAAGCTGGCAGGATGGAAGGAAACCCGCACGCTGATCCCAGCCCTGGAGTACGAGGTGGGCGTAGCACCGGAAGTTTTTGAGCGGCTTGGAAGCGAAGCCCGCTTCGACATGGATGCCATCCCGCAGGGGTACGGCTGGTGCTTTCCCAAAGCAAATCACCTCTCCATCGGTATCGGCTTGTTTGTCCCTAAAAAAATCCAACTCCGCGATTATTATAAAACCTACCTAACCAAGTTGGGCATCACGGAAACCACCTTTGAACAAGCGCATGGTTTTCAGATTCCAATAGGTGCCCGTACCGATGGATTCAGTCGGCAGGGGGTCTTTCTCACGGGGGATGCTGCCGGATTTGCAGATCCACTCACCGCAGAGGGCTTAACCAATTCCATTCATTCCGGCCAACTCGCTGGCCGAAGCATTGCCTTACATTTTGAGCAGCGAGAGGAGGCTGGCAAAGCCTATGAGGCATATTTAGAAGAAAGGCTGCTGCCCGAATTGCGCTTCAGTGCTTTGATGGCCCGATTTTTTTATACCATGCCTACGGCAAGAAATTTCCTCATGCGGCAGTATGGTCAAAAAGCCTGCGAGGTACTCACCGACGTTTTTACGGGTAAGCTTGTGCTTAGCCAAGACCTAAAAAAGCGCGCTTTGCAAAAGTTTGGACTAGGCTCCTGGTGGAGCTAAAGGCGCTATTTTTTGTTTACTTACCCTAGTAGGACCTTCGTAGAAATGATGGAGAGGCTGGATTTTTCACAATAAAAATGAGGTAACTCGCACTGTTTTCTGGATGAAAACGAATTAAAGCGGTCAATAATCAGAATTTATCGCAGGTTGGCCCTGAATTTGTGTATATTTTCTGCATTAAAATCCAGATTCAAACCGGTCTGTATGAACTTCATCTCCTACCTCTTCACCCAGGCGCAGGTGATCCATTACTTCCCTTTTCCCCTTTGACAGTTTCATGGCATTACAAGAAGAATTAGAATCCCAAGGCAATTGGCTATTTCGCTACCGCAGCTTTCTACCCATTGCAATCGTTGTTGTTGGTTGGGCAATGTACCTAAGACGCGAACTTCACCCGGAAGAGTTTCCACTTTTCTTGCCCGAGTACGAGCACCTTTACTTGGCAGTAGCCATGGCGGTTGGACTGCTGGGCTTAGCCATTCGGGTTTACACGGTAGGCTTTTCTCCACGAAATACTTCCGGTAGAAATACCAAAGTAGGACAGGTAGCGGATACGCTTAACCAAACGGGCATCTATTCCGTCGTGCGGCACCCGCTCTACCTGGGCAATTTCCTGATGTGGTTGGGACCAGCGCTAGTCACCGCCAACGGCTGGTTTATTCTGGCTTTTTGCTTCCTCTATTGGGTGTACTACGAGCGAATTATGTTTGCCGAAGAGCAGTTTCTTCGTAAGAAATTTGGTGAGGTATACTTACAATGGAGCTACGGTGTTCCCGCCTTTCTTCCCAATTTCAGCAACTTCACGCCGTCCAACTTTCCATTT
>JBIIFN010000139.1:0-5927 GCA_044237325.1 Algoriphagus sp. | reverse complement strand
CAGGTCAATTTTATTGATGACTAAGAGGACAGGAACTCCCGAGGCATTCATTTTGGTGATTACCTCTTCGATTTCTTCATCTGTTTCAAACAGGTCCGTGACAAAGACAATGACGTCGGCATCTTCTAGGGATAGCCTGACAAAAGTCATCATGCTTTTGTGAAGTTCGTACTTCGGCTTCAGCATACCGGGCGTGTCTGAAAACACAATTTGGTAATCGTCGGTGTTGATGAGTCCTAGGATCCGGTGGCGCGTGGTCTGTGCTTTGGAGGATACGATAGACAAGCGTTCTCCCACGAGGATGTTCATCAGCGTAGACTTTCCTACGTTGGGTTTTCCTAAGATATTGACAAATCCTGCTTTGTGGGAGGGGGAGATCATTTCTGATATTTTTTGCAAAGGTACTTGATTTTTGAGAGTTTGTCCTTACCTTTGCATCACTATATCGGAGGGTAAGTTCGTTTCGGCAGATTCCTCACCTTTATAAAAGACATATCGCGGGATGGAGCAGTTGAAAAAGTTTGACTGGGCTCATATCCGCCGCGGCGGACACAGGTTCGAAGCGTTGATTGAGATAAAAAAGAGTAAAAGACATATCGCGGGATGGAGCAGTTGGTAGCTCGTCGGGCTCATAACCCGAAGGTCACAGGTTCGAGTCCTGTTCCCGCTACATTGAAAAGGGATGCTTCGGCATCCTTTTTTCGTTTACTCCGTATACTGGTTTTGCAGCCACAGGTTTACAAGCTACTCTGGAAAGTATTTTTTGTTTCACTTTTCTAGATAACCAGGCCATAGATTTACCAAGGTTAGCTTAATCCCATATCGCTACCCCATTCGGATTTAGCAGAAGCAGATTAAGGTTTTTAAGTGCAAAAGTTCAGGGCTTATTTTTTACCAGAATGCCATAAGAGCAGGAAATAAAAAGCAAATTAGTAATGGATACCCAAATTGAAATTTATCAAGGAAGTGACGGACAAGCTCAAATCGAGGTAAAGTTTGATCAAGAGACTGTCTGGCTGAATCCAAGGCAAATTGCAGCCTTGTTTGGAAAAGATTCAGACACCATTGGTTTACACTTGAGGAATATCTTCAAGGAACAGGAGTTAGAAGAGAATTTAACTACCGAGGATTCCTCGGTAGTTCAACAAGAAGGTAGGCGATTGGTTAGGAGGAAGGTCAAATTCTACAACCTTGATGTTTAAGCCGCTTTGACCCTATTCATCGCATCTAGCAAACCCGAGGAAATGGATACGGTAAAGAAATTGGCAGTTAGTGTGTTAAATAGAAATCTAACATGATTTCTACAATCCTACTAGTGGCTTAATAGGAGTGTTTATCATTGCGGATCGTAGTCAGACGTTACACTGCTCACTTAATAGAACTTCAAACTTTTACTTTTTTAATAATAAAAAAACGAAAAGTTTTCAAAATGAAAATTTTTTAATATCTTTCACCTTTCAACCGCAAGCCTTGAAAAATATAATTGCATTAAAACATCTGGTTGCATTTTACAAAAAGCATCCCAACTCAAAATCAAGCCTACTAACCTGGATTGCGGTGACCAAGCATGTGAATTGGCAAAAACCTTCGGATGTTTTACAAGATTTTTCGGATGCCGATCCAATAAAAAACAACCGTGTGGTGTTCAACATTGCTGGCAATAAGTACCGCTTAATTGTGCAACTCACTTACCCAAGGCAGTGGGTGTTTATCAAGTTTATTGGCACACATGCTGAATACGATCGAATAGACGCCGCTACGGTGAATCAATACTAACAGACAATCTTTAACCTAATGAAGTGGGATAAACTAATTACAACGGAGAAGGAATACGAGGAGGCCCTTGCACGACTTACCAAAATTTTCGAAGCAGACCCAGCTAGTTCCGAAGGGATGGAGGCAGCACTGTTGGTGCTCTTAATCGAGCACTACGAAAAGGAGCATTACCCCATCTCGCTACCCGATCCAATTGCAGCAGTCAAAGAGACGATGGAAAGAAAGGGCCTGAAGGACAAGGATCTTATTCCCCTCATCGGTAGTAAAACTACGGTTAGCCTTGTTTTAACGAAGAAAAGAGGAATGACAATTGACATGATTCGAAATCTCGCGGAGGGCTTGAATTTGCCAGTCGAGCTCCTGATCCAACCGTATCAATTGGATGATCCACAAAAAACTGAGTTGAAATCTCGATCAAAAAAAAGGAAGCCGAATGTGGCTTCCCCAATTTTTTAAATAGCAAAGTTAAATCAGTAATTCAGCGTCATGAGACCTGCTTACTCGGGATAGTTTACCCTAAGTATTTCCCTAAGAAAGCAGGGCGTCTGTTTCCATCTCCACGAGGTAACCGTCACCGATTAGGGTGGCCTGCACCAGGGTATTGGCGGGCTGAATTCCTGCAAAGCGCTGTCCATGTGCTCGGGAAATGGCCTCCCAATCGGATGCGCGCTGCACAAAAATCCGCGTGCGCACCACATCCTCGAGGCTGCCCCCAAGGGATCGAATCGCCCCCTCCACCTTATCAATGATGAAATGCATTTGCGCAGCAGGATCATCTCCCCCCATTTGGACAGATCCATGGGTGGCAGTAGTGCCGGATACCAAAATGTGATTTCCTTTTCGGACGGCCCGGCTGAAGCCTGCGATATCCTCCCAAATCGTGCCACTCAGTGCTTTGATCCGCCCATCGGTTCCCTCTTGAGTGGGATACGGACTCGGCAAGCCATCGATATGGTGGCTTAGGTCTCCCGAAGCAGTCAAGAAGGGAGCCTTGCGGTACTCATCTCCACAGTCCCCAGGGATTTTTTGGAGGCTACTTAAAGCAGTTTGGATGCTAGCTCGATCCGCTTCGACCAATTGGATCGAAAACAACCCTTCGTTTTCAGCCAGGTGTTCACTTTTGCCCAAGCGCGCCCCAATGATCACCCCAGCCACAGCGGGTTGAAGGAGCATGTAATGACTCGCCAAGGTTGCAATGCCCACCCCATGCTTCTGGGCTATGGGTTGGAGTGTGCGTAGGAGGTTTTGGAAGCGCTCCCATCCTCCGGCTGCATCGATGAATCGTTTGTACTTCATTTGAGACCAGGTGAGCGATTCATTCAAAACCGGCTCTGGTTTTCCGAGCCATTTTTCCGAAAGGAATCCTCCTGCTACGGTTCCGAAGGCCAGGAGCTTTACTCCATGTTTCAAGCACAGTTGGGTCATCTCGCCCGCTGCCCGTTGATCTAGCAGGGAATAGCAGACCTGGTTGGAAACCACCTCTATCCCTGAATTGACCACCACCTGGAGGTGGGCCGTATCAAAGTTGGTTAGGCCCAGGTGTCGAATCAGCCCCTCATTTTTTAGTTCCTGCAGCCAGAAAAGGCAGTCTACCCAACTGGGATGCGCATATTGCCAAGCATGAAACTGCATCAGGTCGATCTGATCTGTTTTCATTCGCGTCAAGGCGGTTTCCACCGCTTCTCTCACTTGGGGAGCAGTGATTTTTCCCGGAGAGGGAACCCATTTGGTAAAAAATTGCGCAGCATCAGACCCATAAGTTTGCCGGAAGACCCCAGTGATCTCCTCCGCTGACCCATAGTGGTCCGCCATGTCAAAGGTGGTAAATCCCGCATCCAAGTAGGATTTCATGTGCCTAGCGGCTTCCACTGGGTTGACCTTGGTGCCGTCACGTTCTAGATCGGCAATCTGCCAAAGTCCTGTGAGTGCCCTGCTGATTGTTAGGCCGGGCGCGAGTTCCGTATATTTTGAAAGGCTCATCTTTTTTTTAAGGTAATTTTGAGAATTTTTCAAGCAGGCTTGGGTCTGCTTCTTTGAGTTTTTTCCAGCGGAAAAAAAACAAGAGGGAGGCCATCCCCATCACGATCAACCAAATCCAGGTGGAATGAAAATACCAGGCATCGACCGATGCATTCAAATCCTTGTAGGTGTGGATGCCTAAAAAGGAGAGTAGAAAAATTAGGCCGATTCCGACGATAATCGCCCGAAGGAATTGATTTGGAAAAATCAGAATTTGGGTTGCCAGCGTTGGGTTTCTTTTGGGTAGCCCGGCCACAGAAAGGCACATGAAGATAAAATTGACGAGCATGGAGGTGACCATGATATCGATGCCAAGGAAGAAGTCCCCCGCAAAGTGGCTGCCCAATATTCCTAGGGAAGAAACCGCTCCGCTCAAGAGAATGGCTGGCACGGGAGTATGAAACTTGGGATGAATAGCTGCCAGGCTTTTTGGGAAAATCCCATCTTCTGCCCAGGCAAATACGAGGCGTGATACAGATAAGATCATCGCTGGCAGGTCATTCAGCAGGGCAATGGCAGCACCCAGCAGGATGGCAATGCCAATTCCAGCCGGAAGGAGAATGGTCAGCAGGCCGGCTGCGGTCAGGTCTTTGGAAAGGGCCTCTTCAGCCACAAACTGCCACGGAACCGTATGGTAGACAGCATAGGTAAAGGAAACGTAAAACAAGCCCACCAAGGTAATGGCCAAACCGAGGGCTCGGGGAAGGTTTCGAACAGGATTTTTGGCCTCCCCACCGGCCTGAGCAATGGAGTCGAATCCGATAAAACTCGAGAATAAAATGGCGGATGCCGACAAAAAGGTGGTCCAGTTGAAGGGAACTTCAATTAGGTCAACAGACCTTCCTTCTTTACTGGCTAGGGCCGCCAAAAATTCTTCCTGGGAATAACTCAATCCTCCTACAATCACTACCAGCCCCAAGACAAGCATTAAGACCATCAGCGGAATGAGTATCCGCTCATAAAAGGTCAATCCGAGGATATTGATTCCAATAAAAGACCAAAGAATTACCAAGGCAAGGATCACTCGAACTAGCCCTTGATCCAACCAATCGGCCAATACGGTCCAGTCCAAAGCAAAGGCAAGGTCCCTAAAAAAGGGAATCACCACGTAGGCAATCACGCCGATGACAATGGACAAGCCAAACCATTGGGAAAAGCTCGCAACAAAACCCCAAAAAGGGTGTAGGGCTCTGCTGGCATAGAGGTAAGAACCTCCTGCTCTAGGCATGGCAGAGGCTAAAATGGAGTAGGCCAGCGCTGCAAAAATTGCTGGAATCGAGGCAAACAAAAATGCTGGGAGCACATAGGGGCCAATGCCGGGCACGTTCCTCTGGATCATAAATGGCACCACGTAGATGGAGGCTCCGATCATGGAACAGACGCCCGTGGCGGTTAAGCCAATAAGGCCCAGACTTCTGTTGAGGGTGGAGGAGGGACTGCTCATAGGTGGCTAAAATAAGGAAAAATAGGATGCCACCTAGGGGATTTCTGATTACAATGATTTTGGTAGCTAAGGACTATTGGTAGCCGATTCCTTGGCGAGATCAAAGGAGGTGGGATTATTTGTTTAGCCAACTGCAGCCGCTGAGTTCGAGCAAAAGTCTCCAGAAGGTCTTTGCTTTCGATACCCCCGTCTCACTTGAGTTGGCCACGTCCGGGAAGGCGAGTTTTCCATTTGTCCTCGAGGCAGGCAGCTATTCCCTACCCAAGTTGGCCACGGATTCCATCGTGTATTGAGTTGAATCCCCTATGGTGTCCTTAGAGGCCTATTGCAATCGCCACGACCTTTCCAATCTAATGAAGAAATCCTAGCCGTAAACAAGGCCCTATTCTGGAGGTGAGGGTTACTGAAGGGCGGTTTTTTGAAGTTCTCCAAAGTACCTGCGCAAACTAGTAGGGCTGATTTTTTTAGCGACGATTTCTCCTTTCCGGTTGATTAAGTAGGTAGTTGGGTTCGAAAAAGCATCGTAGGCGGCCCGCTGTGGCGCATTTTCTGGGAATTCCACATGGAGGGTATTGCTGTGGACCAGATACTGTTTGATGAAATCGACCCAAATCGAACGAGAAACTCCGGGTTCGTTGCAAATGGCAAAGCGGCCAATCGTAATGTTTTTAATGCGTTCAATTTGCGA
>JBIIFN010000138.1:0-5932 GCA_044237325.1 Algoriphagus sp. | reverse complement strand
CTGCCGTCGCCTTTATCAAAAATTTTGGTTTAAAAAGTGGGGCAATCGCTTCCTCAGTGGGCCATGATTCGCATAATATTATTGCTGTTGGTGTTGACGATGAATCCATCTGCAGGGCAGTCAACTTGCTTATTGAAGCCAAGGGAGGCGTATCCGCTGTAGATGGTAACCGAGAGGAAGTGTTGCCCCTTCCTGTAGGCGGTATCATGTCTCCGAAAGACGGGTATGAGGTAGCTGCAGCCTATACTCGGATTGATCGCCTAGCCAAAGACATGGGATCCACGCTCAATTCCCCTTTCATGACACTCAGCTTTATGGCACTGCTGGTCATTCCAGATCTCAAGCTGAGCGACAAAGGTCTTTTTGATGGGAAAAATTTTGCGTTTGTAGATGTATTTAAAATTTTTTAAAAATATTTGGTTAATTAATTGTGTTTTATTTATAAGGTGTTTACGTTTAGCTAACTTTTACCAGTTGCTGGTTTTACCACAACACATCTTTCTTTTTTTATTGTCACTTATTTTTAACCTAAACCTCAACAAAATGAAAATTTTTAATTTTTGCATTGCTTTTTTTATGTTTTTGGCTCTTTTATCCTGTGAAAATCAGGAACAACAGGCCCCCACAATTTCTGAAAATGAAGAAATTCTAAGCCTATTCACCCTCAAAGAGACTAGCGAAGCACTTGGCGTATTCGATAAGTTTCAGGTAGAAAAACTTATCGTTGAAAAAACCCCAAATTCGAACCTGTACAGATTGCAAGGGAACTCCATTATTGGACTGAAGTCGAAGGATTATCC
Source organism: Algoriphagus sp. (assembly GCA_044237325.1). Classification (GTDB taxonomy): domain Bacteria; phylum Bacteroidota; class Bacteroidia; order Cytophagales; family Cyclobacteriaceae; genus Algoriphagus. The sequence goes on along the minus strand of JBIIFN010000138.1, from coordinate 5,132 downwards.
CGTATCCTCACTGGTCTTCAAAGTAGAAAATGGAAAATTTTTCCTCCAAGGAAATGAGTCGGATTTTATCTTCCTGTCCGAAGGAGAAACAAAAATTTCTTCCTCAGGCAAAATTACCAATCTGGTAAACTACGAGACCACTTCTAACTCAAGTGAGGTGGACCTACTGCTTCTAGGATTCTTGGAGTTAACTACACCGAATGAAAAAAGAAACCGTCCCAAACCGCTTCTTGAAAATCATAAAATCCAATGCTCCTTTTGGGGAACGTATTACCTTACTTCCATCAATTCCTCGCGTTCGACTACTATGGAAGAGCTGTCTGCTGGGGTAGCCAGTGGGCAGTATAATGCGGGATGTACAAAAATGGGTGGAGTGGATGTGTCCTGCTATTGGGACAATCATTTCTGCATTGCTACGCAAGCTTACTGTTGTGATAAATAAAACTAATCTATAACCCCATGCTCAACTTCATTTTTAACCTCTCCGCCCCCGTTTTTACGCTCATATTTGCGCTATACGCAGCACTTGTGGTGTACGTCCTAGTTTCAATTGCGAAAAGTGAGTATCCTCTAGGCACGAAAATCATTCTCCTTGTGGTCATGATCGTAGTTCCGCTATCGCCAATTTTCTACTTACTTATGAATTCGCCTAACAAGGCAGTGGGAAAGACCAAATGACCCTTGAGTTTAAAAAAATAGGCAGCCGTAACTGGCTGCCTATTTTCCTTCTAAAACTCCGACGTAAAGTGGAATTCGATTTCCGGGTAGTTGTCTTGCACCATCTGTAGCCAAGATTTGGATTCGGCCATAAAGACCAACTTGTCGTCCTTGTCTCGAGCGATATAGCGGTTTTTGGACCGCACAAACTCATCCAATTGCTTCTTGTCCGCACAACTGATCCAGCAAGCTTTGTATAGGTTCATCGGTTGAAAAGCTACCGTAGCGTTGTATTCATTTTTCAAACGAAACTGGATGACCTCAAACTGGAGTTGCCCCACCGTGCCCACCACTTTTCTGGCACCCATCTCAAAGGTAAACAACTGGGCCACGCCTTCCTCCATGAGCTGCTTGAGCCCTTTTTCCAGCTGCTTGGTCTTCATCGCATCCTTGTTGATCACCTCTCGGAAAATCTCAGGCGAGAAACTAGGAATTCCGGTAAAAACTAGGTTTTCCCCTTCAGTAAGCGTATCGCCAATCTTCAGGTTGCCCGTATCGTACAAGCCCACAATATCCCCTGGAAATGCCTCGTCGATAATCTCCTTGTCTTGGGCCATAAACTGGGTGACGTTGGAAAAACGTAGCGGCTTGGGTCCTCGCACGTGGTTGTAAGGCTTATTGCGCTCAAACTTCCCAGAACAAATTCGCAAAAAGGCGATTCTGTTTCTGTGGTTGGGATCCATGTTGGCGTGAATCTTAAAGACAAATCCAGAAAACTTGGCTTCATCAGGGGCTACTTCACGCAGGTCGGTGGCCCGGCTTTGTGGGATTGGCGCAATCTTAATGAAGGTGTCCAGCATTTCGTTTACCCCGAAATTATTCACTGCCGAACCAAAAAATACAGGAGCGATTTTTCCTTCCAAGTAGTCATTCACGTCAAAATCAGGGTAAACACCCTCAATCAAATCCACATCCTCACGAAGTTGTGCTGCATTTCCTGGTCCAATGAGTGCATCCAACTGAGGATCGTCTAAGTTTTCAAACACCTGCCGGTCGTCGCTCAACTTCCGCTGAGAAGGCGTAAATAGGTTAAGCTTTTTCTCATAGAGGTTGTACACCCCTTTAAACCCTTTTCCCATACCGATAGGCCAGGAAAGTGGGCGCACTTTTATCCCTAACTTGGTTTCCACCTCATCCAACAGGTCGTAAGGATCACGCCCTTCTCGGTCTAGTTTATTGATGAAGCAGATCACAGGGGTGTTGCGCATGCGACACACCTCCATGAGCTTTTCTGTTTGGATTTCGACCCCCTTTACGCAGTCAATGACCATGATTACCGAATCTACAGCAGTCAATGTTCGGTAGGTATCTTCCGCGAAATCCTGGTGACCCGGAGTATCTAGGAGGTTAATTTTAATGTCCTTGTACTCAAATCCCATCACCGAAGTGGCCACGGAGATCCCTCGCTGCTTTTCGATTTCCATCCAGTCCGACTTGGTGGCTGTATCGATTTTGTTGGACTTGACGGCTCCTGCCGTCTGTATTGCACCCCCAAAAAGTAATAGTTTCTCGGTCAATGTAGTCTTCCCTGCATCAGGGTGGGCAATGATAGCAAAGGTCCTTCGCTTATTTATTTCTGCGGTCAAACTCATAATTGGTGCAATTGAGGCAGCAAAGGTAGCTAAAAATGACCGAACCCCAGTTAGTCTTCTGGGCTCGACCTTACACTAGCCACTGAAATCACCTTGTGAAAGAATTGCCAACATCAGACGTGATGAACGGCTGTCTAGTTCCCCTCCAAGATTCCCTTGGTCAAAAAAGGAGTGCTCTCCTCTACGGGGCCTAGTAGGAGGATACGGAAGGTGGTTCCCTTACCCAGTTCCGATTGCTTAACAAAAATCTTACCCCCATGGTACCTTTCCACAATCCGCTTTGCCAGCGTCAGCCCCAGTCCCCAGCCTCTTTTTCTGGAGGAAAATCCTGGAGTGAATATTTTTTTAAACTTCATTTTCTCAATGCCCATACCGGTATCGCTGATATCCACCACCACGTACTTGTCGTTGTCTTGGGAGAGGGTCAAGCTGAGGAGCCCCTTACCCTTCATGGCATCTACCGCATTTTTACACACATTTTCTACCACCCATTCAAATAGGGGCTTGTTCATCATGGCCAAAAGCTCCTTCGAGTCTGCCTGCAAGTGCCAGTCCACCTTGGTGGAAATGCGTGGCCGGAGGTAAGTAACCACCTCCTCAAGCGCTTGATAGACATTTTCAGCCTGAATGACTGGGCTACTCCCGATGCTACTAAAACGTTCTGTGACCACACGGAGCTTGGTCACATCCTTGTCCATTTCCTGGATAATTTCCCTATTTTCCTCCCAAACAGGGGAATTTCGCAGGTAATCAATCCAAGCCATAAGCGAGGCAATTGGTGTGCCGAGCTGATGAGCAGTTTCCTTACTCAATCCAGCCCAGACGCGGTTTTGCTCGGCCAATTTACTTTGGCTAAACACGGCATATACCATGGCGCCAAAAAGCAAGATCACCGCAAGCTGGATGTAGGGGTAATATTTTAGGCTGGTCAGCAATTCTGAATTGCGGTAAAAAATCCGAATATCCGCTTCCTGCAGGAGGATGGGAGGATACTCCTCTTGCATCTCTTCAAGCTCTTTTTCCAACGTCTTAGCCGAGTCGGCAGCAGTTGCCTGATTTGAAAATGAGATGTTTCGGAATTCAATGGGCGACCCCGCAGCATCCACCATGAGAATGGGGAAGGAGTAGTTTTGTTGAATAATTTCTTGATTGATGAAGGTCAGGTTTTCTGAAGTGGTCGCAGCATAGTCGAGCGCAGCAGCGAAGACCTTAATTTGCCTTTCTTCGCGCTCCCGCAATTCCTCCACCAGCCGGTTGGTATAACCTATGGACCCCATACCCAGCAATAGGGAAATCAAAAACACCAGCCACTTGACTTGTTTTTTATTTTGATAGAGGTCGATTGAGGCCAGTTCCTGAAATCTGTTTTTCATCCGAAGGCTAGATTTGTCTCAATAGTAACTACAGATTGGGAATAATAGTATCGCTTCCCTTAGAAAAACTCCTTTCTGGTTTAAAAAGTCCCTCAGCATTTGAGGCCAAAAATAGAATTTCTTTTTACTGACTTGTACGTATCCACTTCCATAGCAAGGCATAGGAAGGCTTGGTGCCGTGCATCAAAATGCCGATGCGATAGATTTTTGCGGCTAACCAGGTAGTTGCTAAAAAGCCTCCAACCAACAAACTCAATGACAAAGCCACCTCCCAAAGGGGTACCCCAAAACTAATTCTCCCCATCATCGCAATGGGTGAAGTCAACGGAAAGATGGAAAGCCAAAAAGAAGTGCTGCTGGTGGGGTCTTGGAGCACGAAGACAAACAAACCCATGTAGGCAATCAATAGCGGGATGGTGATTGGAAACATGAATTGCTGCGCATCCGATGGCGCATCCACTGCCGCGCCCACCGCAGCAAATAGGGAACCATACAACAAGTAGCCCCCAAGAAAATAGCAGACAAAGGCAACGACTAAGGTCACGAAGTCAATCCCAGACAGCACTTGCAAAATAGCCCCAAGCTCTCCAGGATCTGGTGTGGTCGCCATCAGCTCGGGATTGGCTAGTTCCATGGCCTGCTGCTGCGGCATCTGCATGCCGAGCACGCCCATCACCACAGTAGAAAGGGTTCCTATCAAGAGCACCCAGATTAAAAATTGCGTCAAGCCCACTGCGCCAATGCCTACAATTTTTCCCATCATGAGCTGAAATGGCTTCAAGGAAGACACAAGGATTTCCACGATGCGGGTAGACTTCTCTTCAATGACCCCCTGCATGATCTGGTTGCCGTAAATGAAAATAAACAGGTAGATCAATATCCCCGACAAAAATCCAAGCGCATAGTTCACGGTGGCGTCGTTGATGGTCTCCTCACCTGCCTCTCCTAAGGTGAGGGATTGGAGGACCACCTCCGTTCTGATTTCTTTCAATACCGCAGGATCTATGCCTTTGGCAAAAAGACGCTGGTCCTCAATTTTACGCTTTAGCGAGGATTCAAGATAGCTTACCAAAGCGGTGCTTGGATTTTCTAAGCCATAGTATTGGATTCCTTTGGGCGCAGTAAGGTCCAAGGCAGGCAGATACAGTAGACCATACCGCTCCCCGCTTTTCACCAGCGCTTTGGCTGCTTCCAGGTCATCAAGAGAGGAGGTAAACGCGTATTGCTCCGAACTTTCCATAAAAAATAGGCCCGACTCATCCACTACCTCAATGATCCGCAGCGCTTGATTTTCTTTTTCTTCCGTGGCTATCCACACAAAGACCCCCATGATGGCTGGAAAAATCAGGGGTGTAAGCAGGGTAGCAATGAGGAATGATTTCTTTTTTACCCGGGCGAGGTATTCTCTTTGGATGACGAGCAGCACTTTACGCATGGGAATTGGCTTTTA
>JBIIFN010000137.1:0-5933 GCA_044237325.1 Algoriphagus sp. | reverse complement strand
AAACCAGGTTTCTTCTTCGTTCCATAGGGGTTCAGTTTTTGCAAATTCTTCTTCAATGATTTGATCTAGGAGTTCGTTTGGATCTTCAGAGAGACTGAGCACGTCTTCTGTACTCCACTGCTCACTGTCGATGTACAGAAGGGCTTCCTCCTCTAGCGTCAGTGGAAGAGGCTCTTGGTCATTCAGTTGTGTTTGCCATAGTCCCACACTAAGTAGCAATACAGCTGCCGCCGCCGCTGCCGTTCCAAGGTAGGATTTGGGTGCAGGCATATTTTTTCGGCGAATAATTTGGTCGGGAAGGGCTTCAAAGTAGCCTTCGGGAACAGCGAATGGGTGTGTTTTGGGAAAGGACTTCATGCAGAGGTTAGACTTGGTTGTCGAGCGAGGGTTTACTCTAAGAGTAGCGCTTGCTCAATTTTTTTTACGGCGTGGTGGTAGCTGGCCTTCAGGGCACCGACACTCGTACCCGTGATTTGTGCTATTTCTTCGTAGCTAAGGTCTTCTTCGTATTTCAAATGAAACACAAGACGCTGCTTGTCAGGTAGTTTTAAGAGTGATTTTTGAAGTTTGACTTGAATCTCCTCCCCGCTCAAGGATGGGCTCTGGTCCACATAAGCTTCCATTTTTTCTTGGTGATCATCCAAGGAAAAGAAGAAGCGCTTTTTCTTTTTTTCAAGAAAGGTTAGGGACTCGTTGGTAGCAATTCGGTAAAGCCAGGTAAAGAGGGAGGAATTGCCTTCAAACTTGTCCAATGCTCGGTAGGCTTTGATGAAGGTGTTTTGTGTCAAATCATCCGCATCCTCGTGGATAAGTACCATGCGGCGAATGACTTGATAGACGGGTTTTTGATAGGTTTCGATCAATTGCCTAAACCCCAACTCCCTTGTAAAGGGGGAGCGGATACGGTCGAGGAGTGCTTGGTCGTTTTCCTTCATGGTTTGGGGTTAGACCGAGTCCGATGCTCAGGGTTTAATGGCACCTCATCCACCACCTATTTCACTTTCTTGGACCGCTTTTCCTAGCATGAATTTCTTCTTGGGAAAAGATCAGTTCAATACGTGCTTAGACATCGATCAGGTAGTCGAGTACGCCGGCATGTTTCCCTTTAGGACGGGTGACGAGGAGGGGTAAGCTTTTGTTAAATTGGATAAGCCGCTCGGCCATACTGCCAATATGAAGGGCTGTTGCGCCTGTTTTTCCTTTGGCACCGATGATGATGACCTCTGCTTGGTTTTCTAGAGCCGCTGCGACGATTTCTTGTACGGGATCATCGTCATCGTCCTTGGTATAGATAGGGGTGATAGCGATCCCTTTGGTGTCTATTTTGCGGATAAACTTTTTGAAGTTGCTTTCGGCGTGCTTTTTCATCATCTCGGCAAATTCCTCGTACGTTTTGCCCGTCAGGTGGTAGCTTGAAGGGATGGAAAGCACGTTTTGGAAGATGATTTCTATGCCTCCACCGTATTTTTTGGCCATACCGATTGCCTCTTCTAGTGCATGGATGGAGTGGTCAGAAAAATCACTTGGAACGAGTAGCGTAGTAAGCTTGGGTTGAGCCTGCTCTGGAACAATCAGCAAAGAGCAAGATGCCCGTCGAGCCAAGCGGTGTGAGGCTACGCCTGTTCCTGGGAGTGCTACTTTCCTTCCAATTAGGATTAAGTCAACCGACTTTTCTTCGGCGAGCTTGAGGATTTTTTTGGACAGGTTGCCCTCCTTGACGACATAACTGACCTCAAGGCCTTTTATCGCAGGAAGATTTTCTTTCACCAGTTTTTCCATCGCTGCCTTGCGGTCTTCTAGCATGCTGTCGATGAGCGTAGGAAAGGCCTCTAGCATCTCCTTGGGCAAGGAGAAGTTTTTGATCACGTGGCTGAAATAGATTTTCTTTACCTGATTAACTTTGGCGATGAAGCCAGCGTAAGCAATCAAGGTCTCGTCCAAAGGGCTTTGATCGAGACAAACGATCATTTTTTTTATCGGGTACATGCTGTGGGAGGCTAACTAGGCAAAGGTAATCGTTGTAAAATATGCTAAGGATAGGTATAAAAATAATTTTTTTTATTGATCCTGATATTTTTCTCAGCGAGGTGCTGTATTCAAGACAAAATCAACCGAGATGTAAAACGGTTCTTTCGACTCCCTTGCTAGCATCCAATTAATTTTTTCAAATCTTACTTCTTTTTGTTTCCCCGATGAAGGGCTATGCCTACCTTTGAGCTATCCGGGCCGTCGACTTGTTCGAACTTTACAATTATTATACATTACTGAGTAAAGCCCCCTTCAAAAACAGGCCTCACCCCGTCCCGATAGCTATCGAGATAGGGCCTCGCTCAAAAAGCAGGATAACAGTGGAAGTTTGCGAAATCAAGGCAGCTCAAAGCTTGTGACTACTAGAGGTTTCGTAACACTCTTAGGCCCGGATAACTTTACTTTTTAGCCATTCCCATTCCTCTTTTCCTACACCAAGAAGGATAGAGCTCCCTACGAATACCCCCAGCACAAGCAAAGAAGTGCTGAGTAGTGAAACAAAAGGAATAGACCAGCTAGGACTTAAGTAGCCACCCGCCACCGTCAACAGCCCTACAGCCAATAGTTTAGCTGTTTCCATGCTAAAAGGGTCTAGCCTTAAGCGAACTTTTAGGAACACATATTTGACCAGGTTGTAGGCTAGCATCACCGCAGCCGAACCAATAGCTGCTCCTTCCATACCAAAAACAGGGATCAACCAAAAGTTTGCCGCAATGAGCAGTAAGCTCATGCCCACGGTCAGGAGGAGGTTGAATCGGTAGTAGGAAGAAAAAACAAGGATTTCAGAGTTGAGTGAGAAAGCCACATCCACCAGCTTTCCCAGGGCAATGAAAAACACCACCCACTTCCCAGCTTGGTAAATCTCCCTGTTAGGAACAAAATGGTAAATGGCATCGATATTGGACCAAATCAAAGCAAAGAGTAGCAAGCAGATATACAACTGCTTATTGGAGAGCTGCCTGTATAACAGGTTGATATCGGCAATACGCTCCTTAGCAAAATGCTCCGCAATGAGGGGCATGGACACTTGTGAGATGGCTCTTCTTGGCAATTCGATCACCAAGGCCATGTAAAAAGCAATGGAGTAGATGGCATTGGCTTCTAGGCTTACCATCGAACTGATCATGATGGAGTCAATTTTCATGATGAGCGTTGAGGCGGCTGTTGCCAGGAAGGTGATGAGACTGTACTTAAGTAGGCTGGGTTTAAATCCAATAGGAAAACTGCTCCAGGAAAAGTCAATGCGGACAATTCCAAGCCAAACGAGGTAGCCGGTAAGGCCAAGCAATGACAGTCCATAGACGAGCACCAAGCCCTGCATCACCTGTTCAAAAGTAATCCACTGCAGCAGATACACCGCCACCAAGAGGGAGGTAAGTAGCCGTAAGAATACTTCCCTAAAAAAGGTAGGAATGCCCACTTTGACGTAAGAGCGGGCAAAAGCATCGAGGATGCTGCTCCACACCGAAAATAAGGCAACCAGTAGCATGATGCCCAAAAAGTCGATGACCTCTGGGGAGTTGGCGGCAAAAAGTTGGATAACCTGCGCTTTTAAGCCAAAGAAAAGACCTGCAACCACCCCAAAGCCGAGCAATGAAATGAACAAACTAAAGGTAAGCAAGGCAGGCTGCTGCGTGTCCAACTTGGGAAAGTAGCGTGTAATGCCGTGTCCCAAGCCCAGCTGGGCAAAAGGCACTAGCAGCAAGCCCAGGTCTTGGATGGTACGAAAGGTGCCGAGTTCGGTCGTGGTCAGCGCAAAAGGATAGAGCCACAGGACATTGACATAGCCCAATACCACCCCGATATAGGAGAAAATAGTGGTTTGTATGCTTTGATAGGCTACTTTACGCATCCGCCAATATTCACTAAAAAAAATGGGAATTCCATAGCCTCCTGCAGGAGATTAGGATTTGGCACACTTGTCACAGCCTGGACCAGTCTTGGGTTTGTGTACCAGCTTCCAGACCAGGTAGGCGATCGCTCCGAGTACTGCAATACCAACGAGAGTTTGCTGTACCATTAGGAAAAGAGTTGGTAGGTGATAAAGGCCATTAGGTAGGCGAGAACACTCATATAAACTGTCTGAACGATAGGCCAGGTCCAGCCTTTTGTTTCCCGCTTCACTACCGCCAAGGTACTCATGCACTGCATGGCAAAAACATAAAAGACGAGCAAGGAGAAGGAAGTCGCTTTGTTGAAAGTCTTCTCCCCGGTGTTGGCATTGATTTGCTGCTCAAGCTTTTGCCGAATCGTGAGGTCATCTTCTAAGTCTCCTCCAATGCTGTAGATGGTGGCCATGGTAGAGATAAATACTTCCCGAGCGGCAAAGGAAGTGATGAGTGCAATACCGATTTTCCAATCGTATCCCAAAGGCTTTATGGCAGGCTCAATGGCACGGCCCATAATGCCGATGAAGGAGTTTTCAAGAAGCCTAGCCCCAGTTTCGGCCTCAATCAAGGCGCGTTCCTCAGCATTTTGAACAAGGGCAAGTTTCGCTTCTCCTTCGATGCGTACTTGCTCCATTTTGGCAGGAGGACCGTAGGAGGCCAATACCCAAAGAACAATAGAGATGGCCAAAATCACTTTTCCTGCTTCTAGAACGAATGTCTTTGACTTTTCCACCATGGTGATACCTACGTCTTTCCAGCGCGGAATGCGGTAGGAAGGTAGCTCGGTAATCAGGAAGCTTTTTTCTTCTGTTTTCAGGAAGATTTTTAATAAAAATGCAGTACCCAATACTCCCAAAATTCCCAGCAAGTACAAGAATAATAGGGCCAGTGCTTGGAGGTTAACAAAGCCGGCAACAGTTTCCGAAGGCACACTTAGGCCGATCAGGATCACGTAAACAGGTAGCCTAGCGGAGCAACTCATGAGTGGTGTCACGAGCAGGGTAATCATTTTTTCCTTCCAGTTGGAAATATTCCGTGCTGCCATTATCCCTGGAATGGCGCAGGCTACGCCGGACACAAGCGGCACAATGCTTTTGCCGTGTAGGCCAAAGGGGCGCATCCAGCGGTCAAGTAAAAAGACTACCCTGGACATATAACCTGTGTCTTCAAGAACCGCTAAAAAACCGAATAGCAATGCAATTTGCGGAATGAAGATGACTACGCCGCCCACACCAGGGATCACCCCTTCGGAAAGCAAGCGGGTCAAAGGTCCATCGGGCAAGGAAGAGGCAACCCTACCACTCAAATCGGCAAAGAATCCGTCGATCCAGTCCATGGGGTAGGAGGCAATGGAGAAAAGTACCTGGAAAATAACGAGCAATATGCCCGTGAAGATCAGGTAGCCCCATACGGGATGAAGAAATACCTTGTCTAGGCTTGATTTTGCCTTTGGGGCTGCTTTTTTAAACAAAGCCTTGGTGACAAGGTCGGTGATTTTCTTGTATCGAATTTTAGTTTCCTCTAGTTGAGCTTCCTCCAAATTAAACTTGGACTGCTCCAAAAGCTGGGTTAGCCAAAGTCGGCTGGACTCAGACATGGCCTTGTCTTTTGCGCCGAAGCGGATCATTTGGTAGGCCTGGTAGTTGTTTTCAAGCTCAAATCGCTCGCGCACTTGCTGCAATAGCTCGGCGGGAATAACATCCAAAATATCTACAAACTGCGGCGCCTTGGAAAAATTGCGCTGCTGGATCAATTCCTTTAGGGGCTCTAATCCTTTTTGATTTCTAGCGTCTGTTTGTAGGATAGGTACGCCAAGTTGTTTGAATAACTCAAAGGTTCGGATTTCAATTTTTTTGTCTGCCGCCACATCCGCCATGTTGAGTAGGATGGCCAGGTTGACTCCCAAGTCGATCAACTGGGTAGCCAAGAAAAGGCCTCTTGACAACTGGGTAGAGTCAATCACCATCAAGACATAGTCCGGGCGCTGCTCTAGTTCGGCATTGTTTAATACTCTGT
>JBIIFN010000025.1:0-20628 GCA_044237325.1 Algoriphagus sp. | reverse complement strand
CGAGTAATTTTAGTATTGGGTAAGCATATCTTGACAATACATAAAAGAAGTTTGGTTCCTTTCTTTTTTTAGTTGGATAAATATAACCTGGTCTAAATGTATAGAACGCTTTAAAGTTTAATGCTGTTAAAGCATTTTCAATAGTGCCTTTGTCTCTAGCAAATTGCATACTACTTTTCTCTGTTGTATCTGCGCCTTGTCCACTCAATAAACAAAAGGTAGCATTAGGGGCTACACTGTGTATTGAAATAGCTAATTGATATGGATAGTCAACATTGATTTTTCTGAATTCATCAGATGGCACCGATCCTGTATACACACCTAAACAATAGTATACTATAGAAATATTCTGAAATAAATGTGTATACATGTCGTAGTTCAAAAAATCTGATACAACTACTTCCTTGTATTTTTCATGTTGGATATTAGTTGACTTTCTAACTAGAGCAGTAACTTCAATGACATCCTGATGCTGCAAACATAATTGAAGTATAATACCTCCAACCATTCCAGTACTTCCTACAATAACGACTTTATTCATTTTTTAATTTATTATATATTCAACAAAATTATTCGGTTATTTTTAAACTAACAACATTAGAGTATAGTCTATAGTTGATATTTATTTTTCAACACACTATATTTGCAATATGTTAATAAACGAGCTATCTAAGAAAACAGGGATTTCTACTCATACCATTCGGTTCTATGAGAAGTCGGGATTAATCGAGGGAAAACAAAATGAATCAGTCAAATCAAATAATTATTATCATTATGACGATGTGACCATTGAAAAACTTGAATTCATTAGTGACGCCAAATCTGTTGGATTCACTATCAAGGAAATAGGTCAAATCATTGATGCTTGGTATAACAGAAAATATACAAAGAAACAAAAACTTGAAATCCTTGATGATAAGTTGTCTTCATTAGAACAAAAGATGAAGGAGATTAAGGAAATGAAGAAACAGATACTTCAGTTCAAGGATGACGTTGTGAACGATAGGTGCTAAGATGAAAAAGATGCAACTAGCCTAACTCACTGAAAGACAACAAAAAAGGCGACATTTCTGTCGCCTTGTGCAGTTTTGCTCCCCCTCCTGGGCTCGAACCAGGGACCCCATGATTAACAGTCATGTGCTCTAACCAGCTGAGCTAAGGAGGAATTTTTACCCCTACCGGGGATGGTTATGACGCACCCTATTCGGGAATCGTGTTGCAAATGTAGACCTAGCAGGTATTTATTCCAAATGGAGAATGCAAAAAAACTTTGCTTTTATTTCCCTGCTACAGGTTCTCCTTCGTAGTCAAGGACTTATTTGCTCCCAACCTCGAGAAACTAAATCAAGAGGCTGTAAATTTTCACCTACCAAGACCCAATCCTTCCGTCCATCCAAGAAGCCCGCTCAGTCAAATAGTTCTTCAAATTTTGGATGGACTGCTCGTGATTTACGCTCAAGCCCTGATCCCAAAGCTTGTAATTTCGCGCCACAGCACCATTCTTGCTCAGTACCTGTACAGCATCGTCTACCACTTTTTGCATAGACCCTGCACTTAGCTCACTGCCCCGCAATGCTTGCCAGCGTACCTTCACCGCCTGACGAAATACAGGATCCTCCAGCAAACGCGGCCACCAAAAAGGTACCATCCAAGGATCCTTTTCCACATACTTGTTGTAATTGGCCACCCAATCGTTCATCGGAATCCTTCCCCCTTCGTCAAACCCAATATTCATGTCCCAAATCGGACCCATGGCCAACTTTCCATCCCGGTCCTTTTGCAAAAAGGTACTGATGCGGTAGGCATCCACATTCCGGCACAACTCGGTCAAAATGAAGAAATCCACAAAGGTAGACAGCTCCATGAAGTTGGTATAGGTGCGGGTCGTGCCCGTGAAATTATCGGTAATCAAGGCACGTTCAAACTTGTCTATGTAATCCGCGATAAAGGTCTTTTGCGCAGCAGTGATCTCCTCTGCCTTGGGATACTCGTAGAGGAAGTAGGTTTCCAAATACTGATCAGGATGGTAGGGTGCCTGAAAGGCTGGAAAGGTGATCTCCTTTTTCAAGATGTCATATCGGCTACGAAAACTGTTGGCTGCCGTGTAGCGGGCATCGTCGTCCCAATTGTTCATAAAGTAGGAATTGGGCTTGCCACTGTGCTCTGGCCCCGCATCCGCCTTGTCTATCTTCAAAATATAGCCTCCAGTCAAGTTGGTCGAAGAGGCATTCAAAGACTTGATATCAATCCGCTTGCTGTCGCGCTTTAGCTTTTCACAGAAAAAATAAACCCCCTGGTACTCTCCATTCACCTCAATCTCGACAAACTGCCCCCGACTGGCATACTTCCCAATTCGGCGCGATAGCTCGTAGCCTAGGTAATTGTAAATCAAACTTTGGTCGACGAGGTACTTTTCCTTGAGGTTGACGATATGCCCGATCAACCGCCAATCTTCCTCTGCGGGCATCCCCAAAAAGGCTACATCCACACCTGCCCCGGAAGCATCCACGGTTTCGAAATTGTATCCTTTTTTGTCCGACAAGCGAAAGGAAGTTTTACCCCGGTACTCCAAGTCAATGGTTTGGGTCTGCACCAACTTCTTGTTTTGGTACAACTTCATCGTCGCAGGTACTCCAGGCTCGTACAAAACCTCCTTGCCCTTGGTGTCAATCACCAGGTAGGGCAACTCACTTTGCTCCGTGTCGACGGCAAAGACCTGTCCATCATCGCCTTTGGAGATGGGTACCAACTCTTGCTCTTGGCAAGAAACAAAGAGGAAAAAGGAAAGAACAAAAAGTAGGGGAAAACGGAAAAAGGTAGGGGATTTGAAGTTCACGGGATCTAATTAAGGGTGAATTGGGGATAGTACTTTATAAAACGGGGAAATCGGGTTTGAATTGCTTGCCGCTGGCAGAATACTGCTCAATTAATCGTGCCGCGCACCATCCCTCACGGAAAAGGCATGCAGCACCGCAGGAAACACCGCGTCCATCCCTTCTGCAGCTCCTGCAGGAGATCCTGGTAGCGCGAGCACGAGCGTCTTCCCTACCTGCCCTGCAAGGGAACGAGAAAGCATGGCCGTAGCCAAACGCTGCTGCCCATAGGCACGAATCGCTTCTTCCACACCCGGTATGCGTCGGTCCATTAGGGGTTCCAAGGCCTCTGGGGTCACATCCCGCGCAGACAAGCCTGTGCCCCCTGTGAAAATCACTAAATCAAGCTGCTGCCCTACAAAGTCTCTGGCCGCTGCTTGAATGGCTGTCACCTCATCGGCTACGATGCGCTTCTCCGCAACGGTAATGCCTAGTTGAAGTAGTTTTTCTCGGATCACTTCCCCAGAGCGGTCTTGCCCCTGCCCAGAAGCAAGAGTGTCGGAACAAACGACAATGGCGGCGCTCAGTGCTTGGCCTAGCGCAGCGTTGCGATCGGATTTGCCTCCTTTTTTCTCGAGCAACTTGATTTGCTGGATGCTCACGCCCTTGTCAATGGGCTTGAGCATGTCGTACATGGTCAGGGCCACCACCGAGGCAGCGTGCATAGCTTCTACCTCCACCCCAGTCTTGTAGATGGTATGGATCTCCACCTGGATCTGTATTTCTAGTTCCCCCAATTCGTAACGAACGGCGGTGTATTCAATCGGCAAAGGGTGACAATCGGGAATCATGTCTGCGGTACGCTTGGCAGCAAAAAGGCCTGCAACACGCGCGCATTCGAGCACTTCTCCCTTGGGTACGGTACGGTCTCGGATGGCCGAAATTGTTTCTGGCTTGCTCACGCTCACAATGGCCTGGGCGATGGCCTTGCGCAGCGTAGTTGATTTGTGGGTAATGGGCACCATGGGAATCTAAATTGAAAAAGAAAGTTAGGACATCTTCTTCAATATCTTTTAGTGAAAAAATAGATCACCTCCTCCGCGGAGAAAGATTTATTGTTTTGCGTCCGCCGTGGCGGATTTCTTTTTATTTTCTCGCAAAGTAGGTAAGCCGCAAAGATGAATCCTATACCCTTTGCGGCTCATCTGCTTTGCGAGAGTTATTTCTTTTTTTCTTTGCGCCTGCCTACCGCAGGCAGGTCTTCGCGTCTTTGCGCGATTATTCTTTTTTTTCTTTTCTCGTTAGGCAGCGTATTCTATCCGCCGCCGCGGAGGATTTTTTTTTTGTTTTCTCTCAAAGTAGGTAAGCCGCAAAGATGAATCCTATACCCTTTGCGGCTCATCTGCTTTGCGAGATTATTTTTTTTTGCGCGCCAAGACGCCAAGCCGCAAAGAGGATTCCTTTGCGGCTCATCTGCTTTGCGAGAGTTATTTCTTTTTTTCTTTGCGTCTTTGCGTCTTTGCGCGACCTACTTTTTTTACGCTGATCTTGGAGGAAAAATGACGCAGATCGATTGGGTGGGAGGACCTACTTAAAACTTAAGCGCGGCAGTCAAGTAAAACGTGCGCCCATCGGCAGGCATGATACCCGGGCCGGGATAGCCCCCCGCGCGGCGAGTAAAATAGCGCGCATCAGTCAAGTTATTTACCCCAGCTTTCACCGAATGCTGCTTCCAGAAGGTCCAGCTAGCCGACAAGTCTTGCACCTGGTAGGCCGGTATCAAGCCTACAGTAGCAGCAGCGTTGGGCGCCACGGTGTTGGACGCGTCAGAGAAAGCTTCTCCGATATCGCTCAACTGCCAGGTCATGGTAAAGGAATTCAGCGTGTACGTTGCCCCGAAACGGTTGATTTTGCGCGGTGCATTCTCCACCCGATTACCCTCCAGGTTGCGAATTTGGAGCTGCCCATTGCTCACCGTAGTCACGTCAAAATCCCCATAGGTAGCATCCACGAAGGCCAAAGAGGCAAACAGGTGCAGATAGCCCACGCGGGAACTCTCAAAAATCGCCGTGATGGGGTCAAACTCCACAAAGCCTTCAAATCCCCTGCTGATGGAATTCCCTAGGTTGGTACGGAACTGGTAGATACTCTTGCTAGGACTCTTCTGCGCGATCGTTCCGATACGGTCAGCATAGAGCAGGTGAAAGTAGCTCAGGTCAAATTTGAGGGCAGGAGTCCAGTTGCCGCGGTAACCCAAATCAATATTATATCCCTTAGAATCCGTCAAGTTGGGGTCGATGATGTCCGTCGTCGCGGGAGGCGTAAGGTCAGAGATTAATACCGGACGGTAGGCCTGAGAGAAATTGGCGTAGAACTCAGCGTTCTTCGTGACATGGTACTCTGCACCTATGCCAAATAGCGCAAATGAGCGGGTTCGGGTGATGGGATCAAGAAGTTGCGGCACGCCATTGACCCGGTTGAGCTGCCCTTGCATGGTAGACTGAATCTGCTCAAGACGGACCCCTCCAGTCATCAGGAAGCGATCGGTGAGACGAAAGACTTGCTCCACAAAGGCTGCCAAGTTGGTATTGGAAAAGTCCAGGTCTCGGGCAAAAGGCCCTGCTGCCACGCTATAATCCAGGTCTGAGCGGCTGGTGCCCAACCCAAGCTGCTTGCGGTCGATATGACCATTGAAGTAGCGAAGGCCAGCTACGAGGGATTGCTCTCGACCAAACAAGGTGTAGGAGGAGCTCAGACGAACCTCTGTACCATACGTCGTGTAGTAGTCACGGTCCACTTGGCGGTTGCCAAGATCATCCTCTATATTGATAGGACGCATGAAGCCTACGCTATTCCGCTCCGCAAAGGTACCGAAGGCTTTCCAGCTGAGTTTGGTCTTTGGAGAGACCAGGTATTCGGCAGTTACTGCGGGGATAAACCAGGGCGTACTAAACCAGTTGCGTGCACGGCTACTTTGCTGGGGTTCGGTGGCAAACTGGGCGTCGGTGAGGCCACCAGGCTGCTGGGTATCGGCCGTCATGTAGGTGAGCTCGGTGCCCAACTTGAGGCGGTTGCTTGCGGCATAACTTGACTCAAGGTGCAAATGATTGGTTTCAAAGGCTCCATTTTCGCGCCAGCCCTCGCCTGTACGCCGTTGGTAATAGGCCGTGTAACTCCACTTGCCTTCGGTGCCACCGATATAGTTGAAGGAGCTAAAAAGCCCGTTGCTACCCACGGTGTTGACCGTTTCCGCGGTAAAGCGGGTGGAAGGATCTGGCTTGCGAAGCACAAAGTTCATCAAGCCGCCAAACTGTGATCCGTACTGCAAGGAGGAGGCTCCGCGCACGATTTCGATTTGCTCGACGACCTCCATGGGAGGGGTAAAGTAGGCCTCTGGGTAGCCCATGGGGTCTGGGGTAATGTCGTAGCCATTCATGCGCACGTTAAACTCCCAGGAGCGGTTGGGATTGAGTCCGCGGCTGGCTACGCCGAGTTGCACGCCCGAACCGTCATTTTCCCAGATGCTGATGCCGGGTGTTTTGGCAAATATCTGCCGGCTATTATTCATGGCGAGGTTGGCATTCAGCTCTCCGATGCGGATGATTTCATTTTTCTTCCCCGCATTGATGCGGAAATCTTCCACTTCCGGCAGGTGCCCCTGCCCTAGTAGCCCGCGGCTGGCGGAAATGCTAAATTCCCCGAGTTCGACGGTCGCTTCTTGGAGCACCAAGTCAATCTCAAGCTGGCTGCCTTCTTCTAAGCTAACGGGTTGGCTGAGCGTGGCAAAACCCACCAAGCTGGCCTTGAGGACATAATTTCCTTTGGGGATGTCTTTGAGGAGGTACCGTCCGTCTCGATCCGACTGCACGCCACGAACGGTGCCTGCTAAGTAGAGGGAAGCACCCGCTATGGGCTGTTGCTTTTCGTCTAGGAGGATTCCTCTAATCGAATTTTTCTGCGCAAAACTTCCTGCAGATAGGAGTAAGAGTGCAAAGAATGCGAAGGGGAAAAAGTAAGGTCTCATATGTTTATCTAGACTGATTACAAATAATAATACAAACATAAAGCAGGAACTGTTTCGAGTCAATTTTTATTTAGACTTTTTCTAATTAAGATTTTTTAAGGAAACGATAATCCAGATTCAGCCTTTCAAAAAACAACAGGTTTATGACCAACCTCTCCTATTCTTATGTCTAAAGTCAGTTATTAACGTATTGATTTTCTTTTACTTGTCTTCCTTTTAGTACGCAAATACACGCTAAGTCAGTTGGCCTATCCAAAAAATGCCCAGGTCCCCAAACGCGGGCGATAGCAGCATCAATTCTTCTTTTTCACATCAAAATCCAAAAATCATGGAAGCCAAGACATCAAAAAAAATTGCCCTTTGGATGGACCAAAGTCACGCCATTCTGTTGGGTTACGAGCAGAACGAAGCCCGTATACTGGAGGAACTCCCCTCTCCCATCCAATCCCATACCCGCGAAGACGGGGAAGGAAGTGACCAAACGCGCTTTGGCGCAGCTCCCTCAGATGCAAGCAATAACGAGCATAAAAAACACAACTTACTCAGCGACCAAATCAAAACGTACTTCCAACAACTGGAAAAGAAGTTGATGGACAAGGACGAGTTGCTCTTGCTAGGTCCAGGCGTTACGAAAACGCAATTTTCCAACTTCCTGAAGGAAAACAAGCACCACGATGAGCTGCATATCACCGTTGAGAACGCGGAAAAGATGAGCAGCAACCAGCTCGTGGCCTTAGTAAAGGAAAAGTTTTCGGCGACTGGCAAAGCACATTCGACTGGAAGTGGTGATAAATTTCAACACCAGCAGGGCACTCGCACGGACGCAACCCACCAAAAAGACCAGGGTTTTGGAGCTGACAAAAAAGAAGACAAGTTGACTTCAGCTTCCAATTCCTCCTCTCAAAAGGATAACCAAGTATGGGGAGACAAGCCTCAACACAAGGAAGGAATAGTAGCAACATCTTCCGATAAAAAAGGGGACGCTCCATGGGCCGAAAAAACCCAAGCCAAACCGGGTTCCACACAAGCAGGTACCCATGCCAAAGATCCAAATCCATCTCAGGGTGTTGGTCCGCAGAAGCCAGGCCTCGGTACCGGGACTACTCAGCAAAAGGAGCAACCCACTTGGGGAGATAAAAATCAACCGAAGAAATGGGCATTAATTCAGGGTAGCGCTCAAAAACCACCCATGGCTCCGCGCATGACCAGCGAGCAGGAGGAAGAATAACCCCCTGCGACCTTAATCCCTTAGCGTTTGGAGGATACGGTGACGTAAAAATTATACCCACAAACTCCGGCTACTTTTAAGTAAAGGACATCGGCCTTCCTAAATCTAGGAAGGCCGATCCTTTTACTTCAATTTCTTAACCCCCTTCAATTCCTCCTTGCTTGCTTCACGGATTCGGATGGCATAGCCTCCACCTGGAGCAGAGAACTGGCGCAACACAGATTTGGAATCTACCGCTACCTTGCTGATTTGATAGGCCTGCGGATTGGTTTTGAAATGCGCAGTAGGCTGGTCGGCATAGAGTTCGGCCAAGTAGGTTTTGCCCGCTTCCAAAAAGTCAAACTTCACAGCACCGGTGCGGCCTTCAAATCCATTCACATTGCCCACAAACCAGTCTCCAGTACCCTTCGCTTTTCTGGCGATGGTCAGGTAGTATCCAGG
Organism: Algoriphagus sp.; assembly: GCA_044237325.1. Taxonomy (GTDB): domain Bacteria; phylum Bacteroidota; class Bacteroidia; order Cytophagales; family Cyclobacteriaceae; genus Algoriphagus. Next base: position 12,122 of record JBIIFN010000025.1, on the reverse strand, counting down.
CTCCGCCTCCACATACACACTTTTCTCCCAGTCTAGGGCCACGTCTTTGATAAACTGGAAAGCATCTGGAAAGCGATCGTAGTTTTCCGGAAAGTCAGCCGCCATCTGCAAAGGCGAATACAATGTCACATACAGTGCGAGTTGGTTGGCCAGCGTACTGTTGACATGCGAGCCGTTGTGGACATCCATTTCAAAAACCCCTGGCGTGTAATCCATCGGGCCACCCAACTGTCGCGTAAAGGGCAAAATGGTCACGTGATTGGCCTTACTTCCTCCAAAGGCCTGATACTCGGTACCCCGCGCAGATTCATTGGCAACCAGGTTGGGCCAGGTACGCGCTAGCCCAGTAGGGCGCACCGCCTCGTGTGCATTGACCATCAATTTGTATTGGGCAGCCTTCTCTAAGGCATACTGGTAGTGATTGACAAGCCACTGGCTGTAGTGGTACTCCCCGCGAGGAAGTATATCCCCCACATAGCCGCTTTTGACTGCTGGGTAGCCGTAGTCTTTCATGAGTTGGTAGGCCTGATCCAGATGGCGCTCGTAATTGCGCGCGGAGGAGGATGTTTCGTGGTGCATGATCATCTGCACTCCTTTTTCCTTGGCATAGGCACTGATTCCAGGCAGATCAAAATCCGGGTATGGGGTCAAAAAGTCAAACACGTAGTCCTTGGAATTGCCAAACCAGTCCTCCCAACCCACATTCCATCCTTCGACCAGCACGCCATCAAAACCATGCTTCGCAGCAAAATCAATGTATTTCTTCACGTTGGCAGTAGTTGCCCCGTGGGTGCCATTTGGCTTGGCCTTGCTGTAATCGGTAAGGCCAAGTTTGACGGCTTTGAAGTCATTCGTGTAAGACCAGGAACTTTTGCCCGTAATCATCTCCCACCATACCCCTACGTATTTCATGGGCTTGATCCAGGAAGTATCCTCGATTTTGGAAGGTTCGTTTAGGTTATAGGTCATCCGCGAAGCCAGCACCTCTGCAGCTTTGTCGCTCACAATGATGGTTCGCCATGGGCTTTGCGCAGGCGTATACAAATACCCCTTGTCTCCTTGTGCATCGGGGGTCAGGTGTGCAGCAAAGACAAATTGCCGATCATCTAACTCCAAATGCATCGCCGGAAAGTCAATCAAGGCCGCTTCATGCAAGTTGATGTACAATCCCTCTGCCGTCTTAAGCATCAAGGCCGTCTGCACACCGGTATCTGAAAAAGGAGTTTGCGAGGCATTCGGGGTGATCGCCTCCTTCATCTTGCCACGGATCTCGGACAACTTGGATTCTACGTAGTCGTACTCCTGCGTGTCGTAATCTCCAGGAATCCAAAAAGCGGTGTGGTCACCCGTCATTGCAAACTGGGTTTTCTCCTCCTGAATGACAAAATACCCTAGTTTGTCCTGTGTAGGAAACTCGTAGCGAAAGCCAATGCCCTCGTTGAAGGCACGGAAGCGAATGTTGATTTTGCGCCCGGTGCTCTTTTGAGTCAAACCAATTAGCAACTCATTGTAGTGATTGCGAATCTGCGACTCTTCCCCCCAAACCGGTGCCCAGGTTTCATCCAGCGAAGTGCGCGTACTGTCGGTTATTTCAAAGCCATCCAGCAGGTTGACTTCATCTTTTTTCAAATCAAAGCCCAACCTACTCGGTTGAATCACGGCCTGCCCCTTGCGCTGGAGTGTATAGGTAGGCTCACCCTTGGGTCCAAGGGAAAATTGAAGGTTCACCTGCTGATCGGGCGACTGCAGCACCTGAGAAAAAAGCGGGGCAGCAGAGAGCAGCAAAAGCAGGAATACAGATGCCTGCAGGGCCAACTTCGAAAGACAAGTTTTTGGTGGGAAAAAGTTCATAGTAGTAAAATCAAAATTCCATTTTTAAGTATATTCCTTCTTCAAATCTACATGCAAGTATGGCCCTTAAAAAATATTTTTCGGAGATCCCTGTTTTTTTCCTAGTGCTGGCAACTCTTTTCGCCTGCAAACCGAGCAGCCAAGAGGCGGCAAACTTGAGCGACACCCTAGCACTTCCTCGCTTCACGCTCATCCCCACGGATACCTTCCCCTTCAACAACTTCGTAGACTGCAACATGGCCGAAGCCTGGATCGGCGACACGCTGCGCATTTTCCCCGGCAAATACGGTGAAGACCCCGTTTGGGGCTATGCCAGAGACTTGAAGTTTGCCTCTGGCCCCAATGCCGATGTAGTCTTCAGTACCCCAGCCACGGATTACATCGCGCCCACCCTTCCCAAAAATGCGCCCATCGGCCAGCCCGGCCTCCACGGCGCTGTATGGTTTGAGACGGTGTACCAGGACGAACGGGATCCTTCTGGCAAAACGCTCTACGCCATCTACCACAACGAGAATTACCCAGAAACCCTCCCCTACGATTCCAAAACTGGGGAAGGCTACCTGGATAAAAATTGGCCCTTGGGCCTTACCGACCGCATCACCCCCGCAGCCGTACCGCGAATTGGGGTCATGAAATCCAGCGATGGGGGTTGGAACTGGGACAACAAGGGCCTACTTCTAGAGGACCAACAATCCCGCATGATCCTCAACCCACACAACAGTTCCAAAACTTTTGCCGGAGGCGTGGGCGACCCCAGTGCGGTAGCGGTAGGTGACTACGTGTACTTATTCTATGGGGAATATGGCTATCCAGGCACCTATGATCCAGCTAACTACGACCCAGCCATCGAGCAGTCTGGACAGTGCATCAGCGTGGCCCGCGTCAAAATTTCGGATTTGGAGCAACCGCAAGGAAAGGCCAAGCGATGGGACGGCACCGGATTTAATGCCCCCTGGAATGAGTTTGGCAAGCCCATCTCCACCCTACAAATCCCCAAAGAAAAAGGTGGAGGACCAGCCTCTTCCGGAGCAGGTGGCTTCCACTGGGGTCCATCCGTGAGTTGGAATACCTACCTGGAATGCTGGGTGATGCTCATGGGCCATGTGGAAGGGCCGCGGTGGATTGGAGATAAGCTGTACATCTCCTTCAATCCACATCGGGATTTGGGCGAAGGCAACAATTCCCAAGCCTGGTCTACCCCTCAAATCCTGGTTCAAAAACCAGGGCATGTGCTCTGGTACCCTTCCTTGCAGCCGCTCAACACTCCTGAAGATATCGCCGCTAAAAACACCAGCCTCAAACTCGGCAAGCGGGCACGCCTCTTCTTCAAGTATTCTGACCTGGGCAGGTACTTTTCTGAGTACATCGTAGAGTTTGAGAAGTAAGGGCAGCAACGCTACAAGCGCGCTGCTGGGCTAACATAGGTGGCCAAATAAGGCATCCACTCTTGCGCTTGCCGCTCGGCATAGGCAGCCAAAAAATAAGATAACGTAGGCACAAAAGGAGCCACCTTTAGTGTCAAGCCTGCCTGCTCGAGTGACTTATCGCCCTTGCCCACGTTGCAGCGGCTACAGGCAGTGACCAGGTTGGTCCAAGAAGTCTTGCCTCCCTTGGAACGGGGAATGACGTGGTCGATGGTAAGTTGCTTCGTGCTTCCACAGTACTGACACTGCCCCCAGTCTCGTCGAAACAAATTGGCCCGATTGAGGAGCACCCCCTTGTAGGGGATATTTTTATACTGAGCGAGACGAATGACGGCTGGATAGTCATAGCTGCGGGTCACTGTTCGGATTTCCAACTGCGCATATGTGGAGAGTAGGTTGGCTTTTTCTAAAAGCAAGAGCACCATCGCTTTTTGTACGGGCACCACCGCTATCGGATAATGGTCCAAATTCAATACCAACACGCGCTTCTCCATCCGCTAGCCCACTAGTGAATACGCCTCAAAAACTACGGCTCCAGCAAACGTATCGTCTAAAAAATCTTCCCAATCCTGCATGTCCGTCACCTGCATGCGGTGATCCATCCAAAGCAACTCTTCCGCCCCCAGGTACAACCCAAAATGCGCAACTAAAGGAACGCCCCCCACCTTCACCACCATCAAGTCACCAGGCACAGCCTCCTCGGGGGAAATGCGCCGACCAGGTAGGCAATCGGCAGGCCAGGTATACCCCGCCATGGCTACCAGAAGCGGAAAAGCATGTTTGGCATCCAAGCCAAAAATACTCCGTCCACCCGCTTGGAAGGGCGCATGAAGAAAGCGTAAGGCCAAATCCACCAGTTCCTCCCGCCCCGCTTTTAGCGCATGCGGACGGTAGGTACCCAGGAAGCCAAGGTGGTCCTGCCAGTTGAAAAGTTCATTTTCTGAAAAATGGAGCCTGCTACCCGGCAACAAGTAAAGGCTCGCCCCTTGGTAGGAAATCGCCGCCATGGGACTAGTCACTACCTGAAAATCTTGGTTGAGAAAGGTATCGTAGGCATCTGCCGTGATTTCCTTGATGGACTTGGCACCTACCCAGCCGCTGTAGCCGCTATCGGTATGGCTCGCGCGAAACCACTGTCGGTCGGAGGTGAGCCCTGTGATCAGGTAGCATTCGCCAAAAAGTAGTTGGGTGACGAGCGCCGAATCTTCTGTGGGACGTACATACAGCGGCAACACCGACTGTCTTACTATCCCGTACGCATCAATCAAAGGCCATTCTTTGGAGCTCCCTTTTCGCATCTTTTTCTTTCATGTCCTGTCGCTTGTCGTGGTTTTTCTTACCACGAGCCAAGGCAATTTCTAGCTTGGCTTTGCCACGATCATTGATAAATATACGAACCGGAATGATGGCAAGCCCTTTTTCCTGGGACTTAGTTTGGAGCTTGGCCAACTCTTTTTTCTGAAGAAGCAGCTTGCGGTCGCGCACGGCCACGTGGTTATAGCTGCTGGCCATGCTGTAGGGAGAAATGTGCATCTGCCGGATAAAAAGTTCCCCCTCGTAAAACACACAAAAAGCCTCTGTCAACGACACTTTCGCCTCCCGAATGGACTTGATCTCAGTGCCCTTCAGCATCAGACCCGCCACATAGGTATCGATGAATTCAAACTCGAAGTTTGCCTTCTTATTCTTGATGTTGACGAACTTCTCGAAGCGGCTAGACTTAGTAGACATGCTAAAATTTCATTTTGGCCAGTGGAGCAATGTCGAAGCCGACAAATTCTCCCCGGAGGTACTTGTAATGGGCTGCCATGGCAATCATGGCGGCATTGTCGGTACAGTAATCAAAAGCAGGCACGTACAGTTGCCAACCCTTTCGCTGCGCAAGTGTTCCGAGGGCAGTTCTCAAGCCGGTATTGGCAGATACCCCACCCGCGATAGCCACTTCCTTGACCCCGTGCAGCTTCACTGCCTCCTTAAGTTTGATCAGCAGCATCTCGATCAGCGTGGCCTGTACGCTGGCGCAAAGGTCAGCCAAATTTTCGGTGATGAAGGCAGGATTTTCGGCCAAGCGATCCCGAAGAAAATAAAGAACGGCAGTTTTGATGCCGGAAAAAGAATAGTTCAAGCCCGGCATCCGCGTCACTGGGAAGGCAAAGGCCTTGGGATTGCCCTGTGCCGCATAGCGGTCTACCAGCGGCCCTCCCGGATAGGGTAGCCCCAAGAGCTTGGCGGTCTTGTCAAAAGCCTCACCCACGGCATCGTCCTGCGTTTCTCCGATCACTTCCATGTCCAGCGCATCCCGAACAAGCACCAGCTGCGTATGGCCTCCACTCACCGTCAAACAAATAAAAGGAAAACTCGGCCTCGGCGTATCAATAAAATGAGCCAGCACGTGTGCCTGCATGTGGTTGACCTCGATCAGTGGGATTTCTAGCGCTCGCGCAAAAGCTTTCGCAAAACTCAGCCCAACGAGCAAAGATCCCATCAGCCCTGGACCTCGCGTGACCGCTACCGCACTGAGCTGACTTTTGAAAATTCCGGCCGATAAAAGTGCCTCATGAACCACAGGAATCAAGTTTTCTTGATGTGCACGAGAAGCTAATTCTGGGACCACACCCCCATATTTTTCGTGTACTGATTGGGTAGCCACAATATTATTGAGTACTTTGCCATTGACTATAATGGAAGCAGAAGTCTCGTCACAGGAGGACTCAATAGCAAGTATAGTAATATCGGTGGTGCCCATTGGAAAATAAAGCCAAAGTTACGGATTTTTTACACAAAGCTTTCCGCGTGGTGAGCTGGGCTGTCTTTTCAGTGCTCCTCCTTCTCATCACCCTAGGCCTGCTCCTCCAGCTCCCTGCAGTTCAAAACTGGGCCGTAGACCGCCTAGCGAACTCCCTAAACGAAAAATCTAGCTTCCGCACGGAAATTGGGGCCATCCGACTCAACTGGTTTGATGCGCTCACCCTAGAAGACGTCTCGATTTACGACCACAAAGACAGCCTAATGATCGGTGCCAAGGAAATCTTTGCAGACTTTTCCCTAGGAACCCTGCTTCAGCCAGGCGATCCCAAGCTGGACCTACTGCGCGCAGAAAAGGCCACTATCCACCTCATCAACCATCGCGGCGATAGCACGCTCAACATCAATCGCTGGATCAATGAGCTGGGCGAGGTCTTTGGTGCAGACACCACCAAGACCAGCACAGCCAAATTTTTTATCTCCACCATCGAGCTTCGAGAAAGCAGCATCTCCTATTCCGACGGCAATGCAGCTCCTATCACCGAGGGCTGGGACTACAGCCGCCTGGTTTTTAATGACATCGCAGCCAATGCCAGCGACTTCCGCCTAGCGGGGCCCAGCATCACCATCGACATTGACGAGCTCAGCGCAAAGGAGCGCTACACCGGGCTCAACCTTCAGCGACTCCACACCAAGCTTCGCTACAGCCCCGAGGCCTTGGAACTAGACGAGCTGGACCTACGCACAGACAAAAGCCACCTCAGAAAATACCTGAAACTAGCCCCATCGGGCCCTAAAGGCTATTCGGATTTCATCCACCAAGTGACCCTCACTGCCATCTTGGACGAGAGCACCCTGCACCTTTCCGATCTACGGCGCTTTGCTCCCACCTTAGCCGAAGTAGACGATGCCCTAGTATTGACAGGCACGCTTTCAGGCAGCGTGTCGGAGTTGAGCTCAGAAGAATTTTTAATTCGCATGGGCGAAAAAACAGCCCTGTTTGGCTCTTTCCTAATTGATGGACTACCCGAGTTGGACAGCACGTACCTGAACCTAAACCTGAAAAATTCGGTGGTCTCCGCCAAAGACCTGCGTCCATACCTCCCCGAAAACGTGCAACAGGAACTGGACAAATTCAACCTCATCCGCTTCAATGCTGACTTTGCCGGCGTCCGCCAACGATTCACCACCAACGGTACCTTTACCACAAGCATCGGTAAGCTCAGCGGGCGGGTCAATTACGAGGAAGCAGGAGGCATCCCGTCCATCACTTCCCGTGTGCAGGTGGAAAAGCTTGACCTGGGTCTGGTCGCGGGAAATAAAGAGGTATTTCAAACCCTCTCCCTTGAGGGCAACGTCAATGTGAAAGGCAATAGCCTCGCAACCGCGCTATTTGACCTCAATGCTAACATCTCCGAGATTGGAATCAACAACTATACTTACAGCAGCATCAAAACAGACGCCATCTACGGGCGCAACTTGTTTCGAGGCAACCTATCCATCAATGACCCAAACCTACGATCCACCGTCAAGGGCTACCTCAACCTGAACGAAGGAATAGATTCGATCAACCTATTGGTGGATATGGATACCGCCTATTTGGACCGCATCAACCTCACCGATTTGCCCCTGGTTATGAGTGGCAAGCTGGATTTGGACAGCCGAGGAATTACGCTAGACGAAGTAGAGGGAATCGCCCGATTTCGCGATATAAAAGTCGGTTACAAAGATCGGTCTCTGGATGTCGGGGACTTTTTCCTTCAATCCCTATTTGCCGGCAACACCCGTGTGCTCTCACTCAATTCTGATTACTTGGTGATGGCCGCCTCAGGACAGTTTGAACTCGAGCAAATGGGCCGAGATCTACCCATGCTGGGTAAGCAATACCTGGCGATTTTGCTCAATGAAACTCCGCCGCAGGCAAACCTGAAGGATAATTTCTCGAAAAATTACAACCTAGATCTAAGCCTGCGGATGACGGACATCAACCCGCTCATTCAACTCATCGAGCCAAACCTGTCAGTATCCAAAAACACCATTTTAGAAGGCGCATTTTACCAGACAACCGAAAACACGGTCTTCAACTTCTTTACTTCAATCGACTCCATTACCTACCAAGGCAATACCGCTTTTGATACCAACATCGACTTCAATACCTCCAAAATTATCAACAGCGAGGACATCCTAGCTTCCTTTTACGTCTACTCCAAAAAGCAGCAACTCGGTGAGAATTTGGCCTTTACCAACTTCGGCGTGGAAGCCATCTGGGACCAAACCAACCTGGACCTACTTATCAGCCTCGACCAGGACTCTACCCAAAGTAGTGCCCGTATCGAAGCAGAAACCCGCTTTACTACTGCCGGCACCTTCCTAAAGTTTAAACCCTCCCTACTTCGCGTGCTTGACCGCAACTGGCAGTTTGACCCAGACAACCTCATCAGCCTACAAAATGGGGAAGTGAGCATCTCCAAGTTGCGGGTGTCCAACCAGGCACAATCCCTCGGCCTAGAAGGAAAAATCAGTGCCAAGCCAGAAGAATTTTTGGATTTTACCTTCAAAGAACTGGATCTCGATATTCTGAATACCATCACGGCTTTGGACGTGTCGGGCAAGGCAGAGGGCAACTTCCGTCTCGCCTCCCTACTTGCACAGCCTGTAGTTACGGGATCCCTTCAAGTGGATGGCTTAGAGATCAATGACTTCCCCATCGGAGAGCTCCAAGCAGACGCTCGCGTAGAAAATAACGATCTCCGCCTCAACCTTGAAAACTACTTCAACGGGCAGAAGAAAATTGACCTCACTGGAATCATCGGTCTTGACTACAAGAACATGGATTTGGATGCCCAACTGACACAAGCCAATCTGGTCATCCTAGAACCCTTCTTATCCAAGTACTTGAGTAACCTAGGAGGTACGCTTACCGGCAACCTGCAGCTACGAGGTGGCCTAGATGCGCCCGAACTCATTGGCAGTACACGTATCGACCAAGGAAAGCTCCGTGTCAACTACCTCAACACCACCTACCAAGCGGACGGAAGCCTCCTATTTCGACCCAATCAAATCAGCTTCCAAGACTTGGTGCTTCGCGACATCAACGGCAACAAAGCCACGTTTACCGGTGGCCTAAACCACCAAGGATTCTCCTCCGTATTTTTGGACATCAACTCTCGTCTGACCAATTTTCAAGTCCTCAACACCGGAGCCAAAGACAACGAACTCTTCTTTGGAACAGCCTTTGCCAGCGGTAGCCTCGATATCAAAGGGAGTACCAACAACCTGGATGTCACTGCCCGCGTGACCACCCAACCCAATACGCGGATATCCATTCCCCTCACTAGCTCCAAGGAGCAATACCAGGAGGAATTTATCCAGGTTATCAACGTGCAAGACACGGTCCGCATTCGCGCCCTCGCCGAAGAAGTCAACCGCCTAGAAATAGAGAACATCCGGATGAACTTCATCCTTGACATCACTCCCGATGCTTTTGCCGAGATCATCATCGACCCAAGAACGGAAGAAAGTATCCAAGGAAGAGGCCGAGGAACGCTCAACATGAACGTAGACACCCAGGGTAACTTTTCCCTAACGGGCAACTACGACATCGTAGAAGGCAAGTATAATTTCTCGCTGTACAACGTGGTGAAAAAACAATTTGACATCCAGCCCGGAAGTCGCATTACCTGGTTTGGTGATCCTTACACGGGCATCATGAACCTGAAGGCCAGCTACGAAGAAAACGTATCGCTTCAACCACTACTCAGCAATGCGGCAGCACAAGACAATAGCCAAATGCGCCGCAGATTCCCGGTCAAAGTATTGATGGACCTCCAAGGAGAACTCCTATCGCCTACCTTCAAGTTTGGTTTCGACTTCTCCGGCTTCCCATCCAACGGAGATGTACAAACCACCATATCGGCATTCCAAAACAGGGTAGCCGCCGACGAGCAGGAGATGAACCGTCAGGTATTTTCCGTCATCGTCACGCAAAGCCTATCCCCAGAAGGCCAGTTTTCAGGGGGCTCTACGCTGTCCTCCAGCATTGGCAACCTGCTTTCTTCCCAGATCAACCGCTTTATGGGCCAACTGGACAAAAACTTAGAAGTATCCATCGACTTGGCTACCCTGGATCAAAATGCGCTTGAAAACTTCCAGATCAGCGTCGCGCGAACCTTCCTTGATGGACGCCTGCGCGTATCCCGCGATGGGGGCTTTACAGACAATCGGGGCAGTGCAAGTACGGCCTCCATCATCGGAGACTGGCAGGCAGAATACATGATCACAGAAGACGGGGTCTACCGCCTCCGGGTGTTTAACCGCAACAATTTCAACACCTTTACTTCCCTCTCGCTGACGCAAAACGTGCTTTCCTACGGGGCCTCAGTTACCCAAAACGTGTCCTTCAACTCCTTCACTGAACTCTTCCGAAAAATCGCCAAGCGACGATCCCAAAACCTACTTCTCCAGGATTCCGATGACTTCCTGCGCAACGACTACAGCGGATCTGAGGGTTGGACACCTATCGACTTAGAAAAACTTCCGCTACAGGACGAGTTTCCTCCAACGACACCTACCAAAAAAATCCCTCCAAAAGAGAATTAAAAACAAAACTGCTGATTTTTTTTTCACGCTGATCAAACCAGAATAAAGGCGCAGATTTGGTTCATTAGGCATATCCACTTTTGGATAAGTACCCAAAGAAACTAAGATTGGAGATTCAATTAGATAAGTTGTGATTTGGGAATAAATGTCCGCAGTCAACTACCCATTAATCTGCGGAATTTTTCAAGAGAATCTGCGTAAAAAAAAATCACGCTGATCACACCAGAAAAAACGCGCAGATTGAATGGATTAGATTGGTCTGAATCCAAAGAAATTATTGAAGTTCAAGTAAATAGGCTGTTGTCTGTAGACAGTCGTCTGTCGACAGTCGTCTGTCGACAATTAAAAATTTTAAACAATTTCAAGCTACTCGCTATTCTCTACCTAAAGAACGTCATGAAAAAAATTAGCCTTTTTTGGTTTCGTCGCGACCTGAGAACAGAAGACAATACCGCACTTTTTTATGCCCTCCAGCAGGAAGAGCAAGTACTACCCATCTTTATTTTTGACCGCCACATCCTCGATGCCCTCGAAGACAAGGACGATGCCCGGCTGACCTTCATTCACAACCAATTGATGCAGCTGAAGGCCTTCTTTGAACAAAAAGGCAGTTCCCTCCTCCTGCTCCATGGCCAGCCAGAAAACATCTTCCAGCAGCTCCTAGAGCAGTACTCGATCCAGTCTGTCTATACCAATAGAGACTACGAGCCCTACGCCAAAAACAGAGATACTCAAGTAGAGGCACTACTCCGAAAAAAAGGCGCTTCCTTGCTCACGTTCAAGGACCAGGTAATCTTCGAACCAGGAGAGATTCTCAACGGCTCAGGTGAATTTTACAAGGTCTTCACGCCCTACAGCAGAAACTGGATGGATAAGTTTAGGCAGACCAAGGTGCAGCCACTTCCCACACCCAACTGGGAACACCTTTATGCCACAGCGCCACTTCCTTCCCTACCCTTGGAGCAGATGGGCTTCCAGCCCTCCACCCTGGTGATTCCAAGTGCACAGGCAGACCAAGAAATTATCCGGCACTACGAGGAAACCCGCAATTTTCCCGCCCAGCGGGGTACCAGCCGACTGGGAATCCACCTCCGCTTTGGCACGATTTCGATCCGCAAACTCGCGCTAGTAGCTGCGAGCCTCAACCAAACCTACCTCAACGAATTGATCTGGAGGGAATTTTATGCCATGATCTTGGGGCATGCCCCCCAAGTGGTAGACCGGGCCTTCAAGCCCCAGTACGACCATATCCCTTGGCGAAAGAGTGAAGAAGACTTTCAAGTCTGGTGTGACGGCAACACCGGCTACCCGATTGTAGACGCAGGTATGCGTGAACTAAATGCGACGGGCTTCATGCACAACCGTGTTCGCATGATCGTGGCCTCTTTCCTGACCAAGCATCTGCTGATCGACTGGCGCTGGGGTGCTGCCTACTTCGCAAGAAAATTGCTCGACTTTGACCTCGCCTCCAATAATGGTGGCTGGCAGTGGGCTGCAGGTACG
>JBIIFN010000136.1:0-6059 GCA_044237325.1 Algoriphagus sp. | reverse complement strand
CCTCTAGGGAAGCCAAGATAAAGGCAGCATTTTCCTGTTCAATCCCCTGCTGGAGACTTTCTAGGTATTCTTTGGATAGCTCAAACTGCTTAATTGGCTCCACGACCTTTTTCTATTTGTTGGGTCAAAAATACAAAATCAGCCACATCCAACTGCTCTGCTCGCTTGTCTAGGATCGGGTGTGACTTGAATTCTTCCGTAAGTTGGAAGGATTTCAGGGAATTACGAAGCGTTTTTCGACGATTTCCGAATCCCCCTTTGACGACTTGAAAGAATAGTTTTTCGTTGCAGTCCAACTTTTGCACCTGATTTCGGGTGAGTCGGATGACACCGGAGTTCACTTTCGGTGGGGGATTGAATACGCCTGGGGGCACCGAAAAAATATAGTCGATATCGTACCAGGCCTGCAGCAAAACAGACAGAATGCCGTATTCCTTGCTTCCCTTGGGTGAGGCGATGCGTCTTGCTACTTCCTTTTGCAGCATGCAGACCACTTCGGAAACCTTGTTTTTGTCTTCTAAGATTTTAAAAAAGATCTGAGAAGAAATGTTGTAGGGAAAATTACCCACTACGGCAAAGGGTGAGCTAAAGACTGTTGAAAAATCAAATTTCAAAAAGTCTCCTTCAATTACCTTGTTCTGTAGGTTGGGATATTTTTGATGGAGGTAGGCAATACTCTCGCGGTCGATTTCGATCAGGTTGACATCGAGATCTCCCTTCAGCAAATAATCTGTGAGCACCCCCATTCCGGGACCAATCTCCAACAGCTGCTTCACCCCGCCATGGCCGGTCACCTGAGCGGCAATTCGCTCTGCAATACTCAGATCAATCAGAAAATGTTGTCCGAGATGCTTTTTAGGTTTGACCTTTTCCATCGTATCCCTCCGATATTTTTTATAAATTGCAGCCTAAAATTAAGGGATTATTCCAATACGACACGGAAAATTGTTTTTCCGTCAGGGGAAGACCACAGCGCGATGACTACAAAAAAACAAAGACCCATACTAGGAATCAGCATCGGAGACATCAACGGCATAGGCGTAGAAGTACTATTGAAGACCCTTGCCGATGCTCGCAGCTATGCCAATTACACCCCTCTAATTTATGGACATGGCCAGGCGATCACTTTTTACAAAAAGTTGTTGAACCTGGAGGAACTGCATTTTACCCAAATCAGGTCCTTGGATGAGTTGCAACACCGAAAAATAAACGTCATCAACTGCCTAGAGGAATGTCCTGAAGTGACTCCAGGCGCTGCTACGGCTGCTGCAGGCAATGTGGCGCTTGTCTCTTTTGCCGCTGCTGTTGCCGACCTCAAAGCCGGTAAAATTCAGGGCTTGGTCACTGCCCCCTTGAATAAAAGTAATATCCATACCGAAGCAACTCCTTTTGTAGGTCATACCGAATACCTAAGCCAAGCAGTGGGCGCCAAAGATGGCCTCATGATGCTGGTTAGCGAAGACCTCCGCGTAGCCTTGGTGACGGGACATATCCCGCTCGCAAAGGTATCCGAAGCCATCACCAAGGAAAAAGTCATCGCCAAAGCAAAGGCATTTTTGAAAAGTCTCGAAAAAGACTTCGGAATCCACAAGCCGAAAATCGCCATCCTAGGGCTCAACCCCCATGCAGGAGAAGAAGGCGTATTAGGCACGGAGGAAGAAAGTATTTTGAAGCCCGCGATACAAGAGTTGAAGGACGCCAAGCACTACGTCTTTGGCCCCTACCCGGCCGATGGCTTCTTTGGCATGATGCACCAGCAAAAGTTTGACGGTGTCTTGGCACTCTACCACGATCAAGGGCTGATTCCCTTCAAGTCTCTCGCATTCAGCACAGGAGTCAACTTTACTGCAGGGCTTCCTGTGGTACGCACCTCCCCTGACCATGGCACAGCTTATGACATTGCAGGTAAAAATATAGCCGACTGCGGCTCCATGCGGGCTGCCCTTTACTTGGCTGCCGACATTCTGGAACGCCACGAATTGGAAACAACCGAAGCACGGTAGGTTAAAAAAGATAGGTGAAACCAAATTATATTTCAAATTCTGTTTCACCTATGATAAATAATTAACTAAATTTGCGGTCTTAAATCAGGAGGAAGAATCGTGAAGTTCTGGAAAACCTTTGATATCGAAGCCATCAAGTTCACCGAAGGACAACACGAAGTTGCCTTCGAGATCACAGATGCTTTTTTTCAGCAGGTAGAAGGAAACGAGCTCTTGGAGAAAGGCACCTTGACCACACGGGTCAAGATAGACAAAGGCGCCAACGTCATGGAACTCACCTTCCATACGGTAGGCAGCGTAGAACTTACCTGCGACAGAAGCTTAGAGCAATTTGACTACCCCTTGGACATTACGGACAAGATGTTGTACAAATACGGAGCTGAAGTAAAGGAAATTGACGAAGACGTGATGATGATCACCCGGGACACTCCGAGCATCAATGTCGCGCAACTCATCTACGAGTTTATCCTCCTTTCTCTTCCACTGAAGAAAATCCATCCTGACCACAGGAATGCCTTGGACGAAGAGGACGACGATAGTGACGGAGGATATGTTTACCTAGACGACGAAGAAGCAGAGCCAGAAAACGAGTCTAGACCTAGTGAAGAAAAAAATACCCCAATTGACCCACGATGGGCTCAATTGTCAAAATTAAAAAATAAAGAATAACCATAACTTAAGCATACGATGGCACATCCTAAACGCAAAATTTCCAAAACCAGAAGAGATAAGAGAAGAACGCATTACAAGCTGGAGGCTCCTGGATTAGCAAAATGTCCAACTACAGGTGAAATGCACTTACCTCACAGAGCATTCTGGTTGGATGGTAAATTGTACTACAAAGGACAAGTAATCATCGAAAAAGAGGTTAAAGCCTAATTTTCTATACAATCTCTCAAAATTCCACTCCCCAAAGGAGTGGAATTTTCATTTTAAGAAAAATACAAGTTCGCTGATTACCAAAAAGTTAGCCGCTTGAAGAGCAAAGACTTTGGCGTTCAGAAGGCATTGTGCTATTTTTGAACACTGCGTTTCGAATTTTCATTCGATTCTTTTTCCAAAGAAAGCTCACGCAAAACATTGAACAGAATCCAACACGATGGATAAAATTAGAGCAATGATTACTGGAATTCAAGGATATGTCCCTGAATACCGGCTTACCAACAAAGAGTTGGAGTCCTTGGTAGACACCAACGACGAGTGGATCATGACCCGAACGGGCATCAAAGAGCGAAGAATCCTTAAGGGTGAAAACCAAGGAACTTCGGTGATGGGTATCGAAGCGGTGAACGGCCTCCTAAAGAAAACAGGAACCGACCCCCTCGACATTGAACTCATCATCTGTGCTACGGTCACTCCAGACATGCCCTTCCCTGCTACAGCCAATATTATTGCTGATAAAGTAGGTGCCAAAAACTCATTTTCCTTTGATATCGGGGCAGCTTGCTCTGGCTTTTTATATGCACTGCAACTTGGCGCGCAGTTTATCCAAGCAGGAACCCACAAAAAAGTAATCGTTGTAGGCGCAGACAAGATGTCTGCCATTGTCGATTACCAAGACCGTACCACCTGTATCCTATTTGGGGATGGAGCTGGCGCTGTCCTTCTGGAGCCGACTACCGAAAACCTAGGCATCATGGATGCTATCCTTAAAGCCGATGGATCTGGGGAAAACTTCCTTCACATGAAAGCTGGAGGTAGCCGCAAGCCAGCAACCTTGGAGACTGTGACAAACCGTGAGCATTTTGCTTACCAGGAGGGCACGAGTGTTTTCAAATTTGCAGTTACCAACATGGCGGATGTCAGCGCAGAGGTAATGGAAAGAAATGGACTTACCGGGGACGACATCGCTTGGCTAGTACCTCACCAAGCCAACAAACGCATCATTGATGCCACGGCCAACCGCATGGGCGTAGGACCTGAAAAGGTAATGATGAATATTGAGCGCTACGGCAACACTACCGCCGCTACCATTCCTCTCTGCCTTTGGGAATACGAAAGTCAATTGAAAAAAGGTGACAACTTGATCCTTGCCGCATTTGGTGGAGGATTTACCTGGGGTGCTATCTACTTGAAGTGGGCCCTAGATCCAAAATAAATTCACAGAAAAAATACACACATGGCAAGTACTGCAGATTTTAAAAATGGCCTTTGTCTAGAGATAAACCACGACATCTTTGCGATTGTTGATTTCCAACACGTAAAGCCAGGAAAAGGAGCCGCCTTCGTGCGTACCAAAATGAAGAGTTTACGCACCGGAAAAACCCTGGACAAAACCTTTAACGCTGGTGAAAAAGTAACCACAGCCCGCGTTGAAAAGCGTGCACACCAGTTTCTATACAAGGACGACTTGGGCTATAACTTCATGGATACGAGCAATTTTGAGCAGATCTCTCTAGAGGAGCGCTTGATCGAACGTCCAAACCTATTGAAAGATGGTCAACTAGTAGATATCTTGGTTCACGCAGAGTACGAGCTTGCACTTTCTGTCGAGCTTCCTGCCTTCGTTGAGTTGATGATCACGTACACCGAGCCAGGCATCAAAGGTGACACTGCCACCAACGCACTTAAGCAGGCGACTGTAGAAACCGGCGCAATTGTAATGGTGCCCCTATTTGTGGAACAAGACACCATCATCAAAGTAGACACCCGTGACGGATCTTATTCCGAACGCGTAAAATAATTAGTTTTGGGAAAGTCAATTGGCTAATTTAAGGTAGCTTACTAGACAGCCCCCTCACCTTCCAAGATCATGGAACAAAAAAAGAACACGATGAAACCGAAAGAAATCCAAGACCTGATAGATTATATCTCCAATACCGGCCTAGCCGAGGTGAAGATTAAGACCGAAGAATTTGAACTTTCTGTCAAAAAATACGCTGATTCAGCTGCTCCTGTAGCTGCTCCTCAGGTGATGATGCAAGCTCCTGCTGCGCCAGCACCCGTTGCAGCTGTAGCTGCTCCTGCCCCGGCAGCTGCCGCACCTGCACCATCGAACCTAAAGGAGGTAAAGTCTCCCATGATTGGAACGTTTTACCTTACCTCAAGCCCAGATGCTGCTCCTTTTGTAAGCGAGGGAAGCTCAGTGACCGCCGGTCAAACGGTCTGCATCATTGAAGCCATGAAGCTGTTCAATGAGATCGAGTCAGAGATTTCTGGCAAAATTGTAAAGGTTCTTGTTGCCAATGCAACTCCAGTGGAGTACGACCAGCCACTATTCTTGGTGGATCCAGCAGGTTGATTTTTGCACTAAATCAAAAAAACGTGTTTAAAAAAATATTAATAGCCAACCGCGGCGAAATCGCGCTTAGGGTCATCCGTACCTGCAAGGAAATGGGCATCAAAACTGTTGCCGTCTACTCCACAGCAGACAAGGACAGCCTTCACGTACGCTTTGCAGATGAAGCTGTATGTATCGGTCCTGCACCAAGCCGTGAATCCTACTTAAACATCCCTCGCATCATTGCGGCCGCAGAAATCACCAACGCGGACGCCATCCACCCTGGCTACGGATTCCTATCCGAGAATGCGGAATTTTCTAAAGTGTGCGAAGAATACGGCATCAAATTTATCGGTGCTTCCCCAGATATGATTGCCAAGATGGGCGACAAGGCTACGGCCAAAGCAACCATGAAAGCTGCCGGCGTACCAACCATTCCTGGTTCTGAGGGTCTTGTAGACTCCATCGAACAAGGACTCATCATCGCCAAGGAAATGGGCTATCCTGTGATCCTCAAAGCCACTGCAGGTGGCGGGGGCAAAGGAATGCGCATCGTCAGAGAAGATAGTGAGTTTAAAAAGGCCTGGGATGACGCCAAAATGGAGTCTAGCGCCTCTTTTGGAAACGATGGCCTTTACCTCGAAAAGTTTGTCGAAGAACCACGCCACATCGAAATTCAAATTGTAGGCGATCGTACAGGCAAAGCCTGCCACCTTTCTGAACGAGACTGCTCTATTCAACGCAGGCACCAAAAACTCGTCGAAGAGACTCCCTCACCTTTTATTACAGAAGAACTTCGCGATGCCATGGGCAAAGCTGCCATCAAAGGAGCAGAA
>JBIIFN010000135.1:0-6183 GCA_044237325.1 Algoriphagus sp. | reverse complement strand
AGCTCTGTGATTGAAGATGCTTCTTTCATCCGTTTGGACAACATGGAATTGGGTTACAACTTCAAAACCAAGTCTCCAAACTTGTCTAACTTCAGAGTATACGTAGCAGGTCAAAACCTATTTACGTTGACTAACTACACTGGTATCGACCCTGAAGTACGTGTGAATGACTCTGAGAACGGTGATGGTTTCACTACCTCTTTGTCTCCTGGTATCGAGCGTAGAAATACGTACTTCCAGACACGTTCATTCACTGTAGGTGTTTCAGTAAACTTTAAATAACCAATCAAATTCTACAGATATGTTTAAATCAATTAGTAAAATCTGTTTAATGCTCCCGTTGGTTTTTGCCATGGGTGCATGTCAAGAGCTAGAGCAGGACGTTTTGGATGGGGTGACCGCGGAGGATATTGCCAAAAGCACTAACCCGAATTTGATCAACGTCCTCAAGGCTTCTGCTTACGCTAGAATCGTAGGCTCTTGGGGTGGACACAACAGTATTTGGTCCATCCAAGAAGTATCTTCTGACGAAATGTCTATCCCACAAAAGGGTGCTGACTGGGAAGATGGTGGTCAGTGGCTACGTATGCACAGACACACTTGGAATGCAACAGAAGAGTCTTTCAACAACTCTTGGGCATATTGCTACTCTGCAGTAGGTGAAATCAACAACTTGTTGGTTCAGTATCCAAATGTACCTGCACTTAACGCTGAATTGAAAGTGTTGAGAGCTCTAGTTTACCTATGGTTGATCGACTCGTTCGGTAATGTGCCCATCATTGATGAGAACTCTACTGGAGCTAGCCCTTCAAACAACACCCGTGCAGAGGTATTTGCCTTCATCGAGAAGTCTATCAAGGACAACGTAGCTGCACTTCCTAAGGACGGTGGCAAGTATAACTTGAACTACTACAGTGCACATGCGATCCTTGCTAAATTGTACCTCAATGCGCAAGTATACACAGGTACTGCAAGATGGGCTGATGCAGAAGCTGCAGCTGACGTAATCATCAACAGCGGTAAGTATTCTTTGTCAAGCAATTTCTTCGCTAACTTCTCAGAAAGAAATAGCGGTTCAACAGAAAACATCTTGACCCTACCTTACGATCAAAACAACGCAGGTGGATTCAACATCGCTCAAATGACGCTTCACTATTCTAGCCAGGCTACTTACAAATTGCAAGATCAGCCTTGGAATGGTTACGCTTCTTTGGAAGAATTCTACAATTCATTTGATGACAAAGACGCAAGAAAGAAGTCATTCATCGTAGGCGCACAGTTCGCTGCTGATGGTTCTCGTTTGAACGACATCTCTGCTGAAGCTACTGATCCAGACGGACAGCCACTTACCTATACTCCTGCAATCAACATGTTGGCTCCAAACGCCTTCAGACAAGCAGGTGTACGTGTAGGCAAGTTTGAGTTTGCTTCTGGTGCTGCCAACAGCTTGAACAACGACTACCCACTCTTCCGTTTGGGTGAGATCATCCTTACCAAAGGAGAAGCTGCACTTCGTCAAGGTAAAAATGCTGCTGCACTTGCTGCGGTAAACCAAGTAAGAACAAGAGCGGGCATGCCTGCTTACACTGCACTTACATTGGACGAATTGTACAATGAAAGAGGTAGAGAAATGTTTGCAGAAGCAAGCAGAAGAACAGATGCCATCCGTTTTGGAAAGTGGAGCCTACCTTGGTGGGAGAAGCAAACTTCTACAGCGGTTAGAAACATCTTCCCTATCCCGCAAAACCAGATCAATGCTAACCCTAAGTTGAAGCAGAACCCTGGTTATTAATTCACTCTGAGTTAAATTATAAAGGAAGTGTACGCAAGTACACTTCCTTTTTTTTACTTCACCCCGTGAAAAAAAAGTACACTTTTCTACTCCCTTTTTTGGCACTGCTCTCCTGTAAGCAGGAGAATACAAGTACCCTATTTACCCTACTTTCAGAAAGTCAATCCGGCATCGCCTTTCGAAATGACCTCAGCTACACTGAAAAAATCAACCCCTACACCTTCCGCAATTTTTATAACGGTGCAGGTGTAGCCATTGGCGATATCAACCAGGATGGCCTAGCCGACATTTTCTTTGCCAGCAACCAACAAAGCAATACACTTTACCTCAATACAGGCGATCTCGCCTTTGAAGACATCACCGAGAAAGCTGGACTTACCTCAACTGGTTCCTGGTCCACTGGCGTCAGCATGGCCGACGTCAATGGCGATGGCCTCCTCGACATCTACGTCTGCAAATCTGGCCCACTCGAAGGGGAGCGCAGACACAATGAACTTTTTATCAACAACGGCGACCTCACCTTTACGGAGCGCGCAAAAGAATACGGCCTCGCCGAAACAGGTCTCAGCCAGCATGCCGTCTTTTTTGACTACGACAAAGACGGCGACCTAGACGTTTACTTACTCAGCAACTCGGGCCGCTCCGTCGGCGTCAACGACCTACGTCTCGGGCAGCGAGAAGTCCGAGACCCCGAGGGAGGCAACAAATTATTCAAAAATGAAGGCGGCCGCTTTACAGACGTTTCTGAAGAAGCCGGCATCTACGGCAGCGCCATCGGCTATGGCCTTGGTGTCACCGTAGCAGATCTCAACCAAGACGGCTGGCCAGACCTTTACGTCTCCAACGATTTCTTTGAACGAGACTACCTGTACCTCAACCAGAAAGACGGCACTTTTTCAGAAATCCTTCCACAAGCCATGCCGGAAATCAGCATGGGATCTATGGGTGCCGACATCGCCGACCTGGACAATGACGGATGGCCAGACCTTCTCGTGACCGAAATGCTTCCCCAAGACCTCGCTCGGGTGAAGACCAAAACTCCATTCGAAGACTGGGATAAGTACCAAGCCAACCAAAAAGGGGGCTACCACCGTCAGTTTACCCGCAATACGCTTCAACGCCACCTGGGCCTCCACCCTAGCGACAGCACGCCGATTTTCGCTGAAGTAGGCCGATGGGCGGGCGTGGAAGCTACAGATTGGAGCTGGGGTGCACTTATCTTCGATGCTGACCTGGACGGTAAAAAGGACATTTTTGTAGCCAACGGAATCGTCAAAGACCTCACCGACTTTGACTTTGTGGACTTTTACGCCAACAACCAAGAGAAAGTGGGGATCTACCGCAAGGACTCGGTGCTAGTCACCAAGATGATTGACGAGTTTCCCTCCGTACCCCAGCAGAATTTCTTCTTCAAAAACAAAGGGCAGCTGCAATTTGATAATATCGCTTCCACCCAAGGAATGGAACAAGCCACCTTCAGCACCGGAGCGGCCTATGCCGATCTGGACAACGATGGTGACCTGGACTTGGTGGTCAATAACCTCAACGAGCGCGCTTTTATCTACCGCAACAACAGTAAAACAGAGACCTCAGGCAACTACCTCAGCCTTGACTTAGGTGCTGCTTTTGGCGCAAAGGCCGTTGTTTTTGCCGGAGGCGAAACCCAAATGCAAGAATACCAGCCCGTCAAAGGCTATATGTCTTCAGGAGATTCAAGGCTACACTTTGGCCTGGGCAGCCTAAGCAAAGTGGACTCCCTGCATATCTTTTGGCCTTCTGGCAAGCAAAGTCGCCTATTGGCCATCCCTGCCAACCAACAGCTTCGCCCAAAAGAATCGGAAGCTCGGGTAGTGACACCTCCTTCTTCTAGCCTGCAGCCCTACTTTCGCCCTGCGACATCCACCTTTCCTTTCAGCCACCGGGAGAGTGAGTTTGTGGATTTTGATCGAGATCGGCTACGCTTTTGGTCCATCAGTAACGAAGGACCGCGCGCCGCACAGGCAGACGTCAATGGAGATGGTCGTATGGACCTCTTCCTTCCCGGCGCCAAAGGGCAAGCAAGTAGCCTTTTATACCAAACCGCCGCTGGGAGTTGGACCACACAGCAGCAGGCCCTCTTTGACAAGGACAGCTTGGCAGAAGATGTGGTTGCGCACTTCTTCGATGCAAATGGCGACGGCGCCCCCGACCTACTTGTAGGCAGTGGTGGCATTGAGTTCTCTGATTTTGCACCCCAGTACATGGACCGCTTGTACCTGAATGATGGCAAGGGTGCCTTTTCCCTTTCTCAACAGGCATTTAGCCCTAGCCCCACCTCCTTTATCCTTAGCTGGGATGGAGATCAGGATGGAGACCTAGACCTCATCATCGGGCAGCGCGCCATGCCTTTTGGTTATGGCATTCCTATAGGACTACAGTTTTGGAGCAACGACGGCAAGGGTAACTTCTCCGACCAGACAGCTGCCTTTGGAAATACCTTCACTCAGCTCGGCATGCTCACCGACGGGGCCTTGGCTGACTTGAATGGAGATGGGAAACTAGAGCTCGTATTGGTAGGCGAGTGGATGCCAATCACCATTTTTACTTGGGAGAAGGGTAGCTGGCGCAACAGTACGGCACAATTTGGCCTAAAGAGCACCTCCGGGTTCTGGAAGAGACTTTACCTAGGTGATCTCAACGGTGACGGAAAGATCGACCTGCTCGCAGGAAATGGAGGCCAAAACTCCAGGCTCAGAACCAGCGCCGAACGCCCCTTGCGAATGGCCATCAATGACTTTGACCAAAACGGGTCCATAGAACAAATCCTACACCACCATGAAAGCGGGAAAAGTATTCCATGGGTGCTGAAAAATTCCCTGCTCAAGCAAATTCCTTCCCTAAAAAAGCAGCTACTCACCTATGCTGCGTACAAAGACAAAACCTTGGAAGAACTCTTTCCTCAATCGGTATGGGCAAATTCATTAATTTTGCACGCAGACCGCACGGCCACCTCCCTCTGGATCAACCAAGGGAAAGGTAGCTTTGTAGAGGAAGCGCTACCGGCAGAAGTGCAGTACGCACCCGTGCATGCGATCACCGTACTGCAAAGGCAAGGAAAGTCGCCCTTGCTGCTGCTTGGAGGTAACGAAAGTCGCCTAAAGCCTGAACTTGGCACCCAACTTGGGAGTTATGGATGGGTACTTGAACGAGACCAAAACAACGCGTGGAAAGCGCTCAAACCTCAAGAAAGCGGCCTATTTGTGCCGGGAGAGGTACGCGACTTCCAATGGATTACAAATGAAAACCAAACCCACTTACTTGTCCTTAGAAACAATGAAAAACCCTTGGTATTTACTCCTCGCCAGTAGCTTCTTTTTATTCCTGACCGCATGCGGCTCGGAGTACCAGCGACTAGAAAAGCGGGAGCTCGCCTCAGGAAAAGTGGTTAAGGAGCTTTTCTTCGGCCTGGAATTAGGCATGACCCAGAAAGAATTTTTTGAAACCTGCTGGGACCTAAACAAAAAAGGACTGCTCACCAACGGGCCCTCCGAACTATCGGTGGAGCATAGCCTACTATTCCCTTCGGGAAAACCTGGAAAAATGCGATTCTACCCCAATTTTGAAGACGGGAAAATCTACCTCATGCCCGTAGAATTCGTCTACGACGGATGGTCTCCTTGGAACGAAGACCTGGCCGTAGAAGCGCTGCGAACAGACGTAGTGAAGCTTTTTGAGAAGTGGTATGGGGAAGGATTTATTGAAGTCACCAACGAGGACAAGTCTCAAATCGTTTTTGTGAAAATGGACGGCAACCGCCGTGTTCGTGTCTTCAAAAAGACGCTATCCTCCGTACGTGCGGAAATCTCCGACCTCCCTATTCAAAAAAAGCTTAGCCAAAAACCTGAATGAGAAGCCTATACCAAGGATTGTTTTTTCTGGCTGTGCTCAGCTCCTGCGCCAGCCCAGAAGAAAAAGTCCCTCCCCTCTTTGAAGAAATCAAACCTGATGCCTCGGGGGTGGCCTTTGCCAATACGCTCAATTTTGACGAGGACTTCAATGTATTCACCTACCGGAATTTTTACAATGGTGGTGGAGTTGCCATTGGTGACATCAACAACGATGGGCTTGCAGACCTTTACTTTACGGCCAACCTAGGCCCCAACCGATTATACCTCAACAAGGGTGATTTCAAGTTTGAAGACATCACCGAACAGGCTGGTGTAGCGGGTACCCGCGCCTGGAGCACCGGCGTAGCCATGGCGGATGTCAATGGAGACGGCTGGATCGACATCTACGTCTGCAACTCAGGAGACGTATCGGGTGACAACAAACAAAACGAACTGTTTATCAACCAAGGCAACGGCACCTTCAAAGAAATGGCTGAAGCCTACGGACTCGCAGACAAAGGCTTT
>JBIIFN010000024.1:0-21114 GCA_044237325.1 Algoriphagus sp. | reverse complement strand
TCGGCTGCGGCATGGAATAGACTCGGATATCATCGCCTGAGGTAGACCGAATCGTAGTTAAACTTGCTTCTACCCGAAGTCTATAATTGAACAACCAGGACCCTAAGGTGAGCTGACCTTGAAAGGCATTCGGCACATCCATTTTAGCCGTGTAATAGGCCTGATCCGTATAATAAAAATCCCGCTCAGCCTCGGTAACACCCCTATGCAGGTAAGCGTACGATGCCCTGAAGTAAGTGCCTTTATCCAATTCGTATTTTCCAATGGCTCTGATGCCCAATTCATTGGCTCCGAAACCCAGGCTAAAGGGCATGTAATCCGATAAATAGTTGGAGGCGGGCGTACTGTAACTCAAGTTTGAAAACCCAGTTAATTTGCCTTTACCAATAGATTTCTCAAGGAATAAAGCCTTCACCGAAATCCCTAAATCTTGGATTCCTTGCACCCCAGTGAGTTGCCCCGCAGAAGCTGCTGTTTTGACATAGGAGAGACTCAGGATTACGTTGACTTTGTCGGTAATTCCCCCTACGATCATGGGCATGCCCATCTGTCTGGTGAAGGTGCCAATGTTCTGATTCACTCGAATCGTGGAACCCTCCCAATACCGGTCCCAGGTCACCTGGTCATATTGTAGGGCAACGCAAATCTCTCCTTTTGGCATCATTAGCCCATCCAAGGGAGTTTGCGCATGCGCTATCGTGATGATCCCCAAGCTTGCGCAAAGCAAGCCAAGGAATCTGAAATGATTCTTCATCGCTAGTAAGTGTTAAGTAGAAAAAAGGAGAATGCGCAGGTCCATTTAGGAACTTTACCTTGAATTGGAACTACGTCTCGAAAGTTTGAACCCAAAAGCAAAATCATTCTTGATGATGCTGGGCCAAAGAAAAAATTACCCGAGTTGGGGAGGAGGGCTATCTAGGCTGAAACTAGGACTCAAATACGTTGAAAAAATAAACCCAATTTCTGAGGTAAACTTAGGTGAACTCATCCCTTCGAAGGAAAGTAGTCCAGTGCCCAAGTAATCTTTGGCAAACTGCATACCCAAATTGCTCGTCTCCTGGTCTTGAGGAAGTTGATCTTCTGCTAGAGCAGAAATCCATTTTTTGATTGTCACATCCAGCACCTTTCTTTCGGTATCCGGCACATAAACCACCTGTAAGGTGTCGTTTTGGTAGCGCTGCTTGATGGCACGAAAGTACTCACCGTCTTTTTCAAAGCGAGTATTGGCTACTTGAAACTCTTCTTGATTGGCCATATATGGCGCTTTTAGAGGAATCTCTAGCAGCTGCTCATCCAGCTGCATTTGTTGCTCTCCATAGAGTTGATCCATCCAATTTCGCTCTAGGGATACATTTGCGGAGAGGTACACCGCATAGTATCCAAAGTGAAAGAGGACAAAGCAAAAAAGAAGCGCTATGGCAGCTGCGTTTTTCAATTCGGAGAATGTTTAACCAAAAATTGAAAGAATTGCCGTGAAAAACAAGAGTTGACCACAAGTATCCTCCTCGGGGAGTCCTATCGAATTAGCTGAAACACAAAACTCAAGCCCAAAAAGATTAGTGTTGCAATTCCATATACCTGTATGACCTTGAGTCGGTTGAATCGGTCCAAAAACCAGAGTACAAGCACTGGACGAATCAAGCCGAGGATCAGGAGAAACCCGGATCCAAGCGCCAATCCAAAGAAAAGCAAATGAAGTACGTCAAGCATGGCCTAAAACTAAAAAAGGAACAGCGAATGCCGTTCCTTTTTTAGTACTGTTTTTTGAAACTTATTTCTTGCGCTTGATCTCACGCATTTCGTAGCCTTCGATGGTATCGTCGATTTCGATATTGTTGTAGTTCTTGATAGAAATACCACATTCGTAGCCTGCTTTGACTTCAGAAACATCGTCTTTGAAGCGCTTCAGCTGGTCGATTTCTCCTTCGTGGATTACAATACCTGCACGGATAATGCGGATTTTGTTTTTCCTAGTAATAAAGCCGTCTGTTACATAGGAACCTGCAACGGTACCCACTTTGGTGATTTTGAACACTTCACGAACGGTGATATTACCTGTAATGATCTCTTCGAAAATCGGCTCAAGCATACCTTCAATGGCATCCTTGATTTGGTTGATCGCGTCGTAGATGATGGAGTAGTGTCGAATTTCGATTTCTTCCTGCTCGGCAAGCTTCTTCGCATTGGAAGAAGGACGCACCTGGAATCCAAGGATGATGGCATCGGATGCCGAAGCCAAGAGTACGTCTGACTCGGAGATTTGCCCCACCCCTTTGTGGATGATGCTCACCTTTACCTCGTCTTTGGAAAGCTTGAGTAGGGAGTCCGAAAGTGCTTCCACAGAACCGTCCACGTCACCTTTGATGATAATGTTGAGCTCTTTAAAGCTTCCGATCGCCAGTCGACGGCCGATTTCGTCCAAGGTAATGTGCTTCTTGGTACGCAAGCTTTGCTCACGCTGAATCTGCTCTCTAGAGTTGGCGATTTCTCTTGCTTCTCTTTCTGTGCTGTATACTTTGATGCTATCTCCTGCCTGTGGCGCTCCGCCAAGGCCCAACACCTGAACGGGTGTGGAGGGTCCTGCTTCTTTCAGTTTTTTTCCTGTGTGGTCAAACATCGCCTTCACACGGCCATAGTGTTGGCCAGCAAGCATGACGTCACCTATCCGTAGCGTACCTGCCTGCACCATGATGGTAGACACATAGCCACGTCCTTTGTCAAGAGATGCTTCGATGACAGATCCCATCGCATTTTTATCTGGATTGGCTTTCAATTCTAGAATCTCAGACTCGAGGAGTACTTTTTCTAGGAGTTCGTCCACTCCTTGACCTGTCTTTGCAGAAATCTCTTGG
Source organism: Algoriphagus sp. (assembly GCA_044237325.1). GTDB lineage: Bacteria > Bacteroidota > Bacteroidia > Cytophagales > Cyclobacteriaceae > Algoriphagus. The sequence continues at coordinate 18,262 of JBIIFN010000024.1, read as the reverse complement.
GATTGGTACTTACCACCCCAATCTTCTACTAGCAAGTTCATGTTGGCCAGCTCTTCCTTGATTTTTTCAGGGCGTGCGTTCGGCTTATCCACCTTGTTGATGGCGAAGATCATTGGAACTCCAGCTACCTGTGCGTGGTTGATGGCTTCCTTTGTTTGTGGCATGATGCTATCATCTGCCGCAATCACGATGATGGCCACGTCGGTAATTTTAGCACCACGCGCTCGCATGGCAGTAAAGGCCTCGTGCCCCGGTGTATCCAAGAAGGCAATTTTATGCCCTGTCTTTGTTTTCACATCATAGGCACCAATGTGTTGGGTGATACCCCCTGCTTCTACTGCAGTCACTTTGGACATACGGATGAAGTCAAGAAGGGAGGTCTTACCGTGATCCACGTGTCCCATGATGGTGACAATAGGGGCTCTCTCTTCCAATTCCTCTTCGGTATCGGCCACCTCTTCTTCCATCTCGTCTTCGATGGATTTGGTAAACTCTACATCGTATCCAAACTCGTCGGCGATGATGGTGATTGCCTCAGCATCCAAACGTTGGTTGATGGACACAAACATCCCTAGGGAAAGGCAAGCAGAAATGATTTGGTTGACCGACACATCCAAAAGGGAGGCTAGGTCATTGGCCGAAATAAATTCGGTTACTTTCAAGATTTTTAGTTCGTCGCCTTCAGTTTCCACCTCACGGTCGCGCTCGGCACGCTTGTCTCTTCGTGATTTGGTTTTGCCGCCAGGCTTATTGGACTGAAGTCGAGCAAGGGTTTGCTTGATCTGATCCTGAATTTCCTTCGGAGTAGGCTCTGCCTTTTGAATGCGTTGCTGTGAGTTGCCACCGCCGGGTCGCTGAGGCTGTCCTGGACGTGGCTGAGCTAGTCTTGGAGTTCTAGTATCTTGTGGTCTATTTTGACCTGCTTGGGGAGCGCCAGGGGCACCAGGGGTTCCTGGCTTACTGTCGATACGCTTCCGTGGACGCTTTTTATCTCGGTCTCTGGCGTCAGAGGAGGCCACTGGGCCACCTTTTTTCTTATTTCGATCTGTGGGAAGTTCTATTTTACCAAGTACGGTCAGACCTTTGAGCGAATCCGCCTTGGCAGAAATGAGTTCGTTAGGCACTTCTTCAGTTGGCTCGCTTGGTGCAGCTGGGGTCACTGGCGTAGGCGCTGCAGCTTCTACAGGTGCCTTTGGCTGCTCAGGAGCAGGTGCAGGCTTTGGAGCGGGTGCAGCGGCTACTGGCTGTGGACCCTTTTCAACTTTCGGTGCTGGGGCAGGGCTTGGTTGTGGGGCAGGCTTTGGTGCAGGAGCAGGAGCAGGTTTTTTACTCAAATCTACTTTTCCAAGGACGCGTATACCCTCTAACTTAGGTGCTTCAGCAGCAATTTTTTCGATTTCTGGTTCGGCGGCTTTAACCACTGGAGCGGGTGTTGGCTTAGGCTCCTCTTGTGGCGCAGGGGCTACTGCTTTTTCCTGCTTTGGCTGCTCTTGCTCCGATGGAGCAGGCTCATGACGCTTTCCTATGGAAAGGTGAGACGCCTCTTCTTTGTCTAAAGCAGAGGACTTAAATTCCTTCTCCAACATGGCCACTTGGTCCAAGGTGATTTTGGAATTGGGGTTGTTCTCCACCTCATAGCCCTTTTTAGCCATTGACTCAACGATGGTTGCCGTTCCCACGTTGAGCTTTCTGGCTATCTGGCCTAATCGCATCATTTTTTCTTCTGACATAAGCAAAAACCTCTTTCGAAATCTTAAGTAAAATTAGGGTATTCTTTGGGGTTAGTGCCCCTTATTGATCAAATTCTGTTCGAAGTATTCGGAAAATCTCGTCAATGGTGACTTCTTCCAACTCGGTTCTGCGGATAAGGTCCTCTTTGCTAAGTACCAAAACACTCTTTGCTGTATCCAAACCGGTCTTCTTGAGTTCGTCAATGATCCACTGATCGATCTCGTCAGAGAATTCGCTCAAGTCTACGTCTTCTTCTTCAGACTCGTTTAGTTCACGGAACACGTCGATTTCGTAACCCACCAGCCTGCTAGCAAGCTTGATGTTAAATCCACCTTTTCCGATAGCCAAGGATACTTGGTCTGGCTTCAAAAACACAGATATACGCTTGGATTCCGCATTTACGGTCAACGAAGTCACCTTTGCAGGACTCAGCGCACGAGATACATAGAGGTCAAGATTTTCCGTGAAGTTGATCACGTCAATGTTTTCATTCTGAAGTTCGCGTACCACAGCGTGGATACGTGAACCTTTCATTCCCACACAAGCACCTACTGGATCGATGCGGTCGTCGTAGGATTCTACGGCTACTTTGGCACGCTCACCGGGCTCACGAACTACTTTCACAATGGTGATAAGTCCGTCATACACTTCAGGAACTTCGTTTTCAAACAAACGCTCCAAAAATACTGGGGAGGTACGAGACAAGATGACCTTGGGATTGCCATTGATCATGTCCACACGGTGAACCACTGCTTTTACCGAGTCTCCTTTTCTAAAACGATCTTTGGAGATTTGCTCTCCCTTAGGTAAGATCAGCTCGTTGCCTTCGCTGTCCATCATCAAGATCTCCCGACCTAGAATCTGGTACACTTCAGCAGAGATAATTTCACCTACTTGCTCTTCGTACTTGCCGAAAAGAAGGTCTTTTTCTAGGTCTTTAATACGCTGAATGAGGGTTTGACGTGCCATCTGCACTGCACGTCTTCCAAACTCTTCTAGCTCAATTTTTTCATATACCTCTTCTCCAATTTCGAAGTCAGGCTCAATTTTTTGTGCGTCTGTGAGGCTGATTTTATCAAAATCCCAGATGTCCTCAGAGTTGTCGTCGACAATCTCCCGGATACGGAAAATTTCCAAATCGCCCTTATCGGCGTTGATGGTAACGTCGAAATTTTCGTCCGTCTCAAACTTCTTGCGAATCATCGCTCTAAATACATCTTCCAGAATACGGATCATGGTAGGTCGATCCACATTTTTAGATCTCGCAAACTCTGCGAAGGATTCTATTAAGATTTTTGCATCCATTGGGATTAATTAAAAGATACTTGTACGATAGATTTTTTTATTACTTCGAAGGGAAGGGATACCTCCTCTTCGTACGCTTTCTTTCCTTTTTCTTTTTTTACAACGAGCAACTTTAGGCCATCCTCGGCTACGGCAAGCAGTTTTCCAAGGAGCTCCTCGCCAGAAGTCAATTGTATTTTCAAAGACCTACCTTGGTTCTTGACATACTGCCTTTTTTCAGACAAGGGATAATCCAAGCCTGGAGAAGAAACCTCCAAGGTGTATGCTTCTCCAATCACATCATCGGTCTCCAGCTCTCCTGCCAAAGCCCTGCTGAGCTGAGCACAGGCAGCAATGGTCATTCCTTGATCTGCATCCACCAAAATAAGCACTTTGGTTTTATCCCCCACGCGATCGATTTTTACTTCCACTAAGAAGTGGCTCTCATCGAGCAGGTGCTTTTCTACTAGCGCTACAACCACTTGTTTTAGGTCACTCATAGGGTAGGATAATGAAAGAGGGGACTCGTGTCCCCTCTAGTTATTTTTAGAATACCCCACAAAAGTAATGGAAAGAATGTCAAAATGCAAAACAGGTGCTAGAATGACCAAAAAATTTGCTTAAATTTAGGTGTTGTATGGGTAAAAATTGCTTACCTAAAACTCATCCCGCCAATTTTACCCGCGAAAACAAAAAATTCCCCTTTCTTTCGATTATATCAATTTAAGGTAATATTTTTGCGGGTTCTCGGCAAAAAATTGTGCGCATGCACTACCTCAGCCTTAAGTAATCGAGTTCAAAGCCAAAAAAATTTAACATGGGACTATTTGATTTTTTCTCAAGTGACATAGCCATTGATTTGGGTACCGCAAATACCTTGATCATCCACAAAGACAAAATCGTGGTCGACGAACCGTCCATCATTGCGATTGACAAAACCAACAACCGTGTGCTTGCGGTGGGTCGTGAGGCGATGAACATGCACGAGAAAACGCACGAAAACATCAAAACAATCCGTCCCTTGAAAGATGGTGTGATTGCAGATTTTTATGCGGCCGAGCAAATGATTCGTGGCTTGATCAAAATGATTCCTGGCCAGAAGAAGGGCATGTTCCCTCAATCCCATAAGATGGTGATTTGCATTCCTTCTGGCATTACAGAAGTAGAAAAGCGAGCTGTTCGAGATTCTGCAGAGCACGCTGGAGCGAAGGAAGTATACATGATCTACGAACCAATCGCTGCAGCGATTGGTATTGGTATTGACATTGAAAAGCCAATGGGCTCCATGATTGTAGATATCGGAGGTGGTACAACAGAAATTGCCTTGATTGCCTTGTCTGGCATCGTCGCCGACCAGTCCATCCGTATCGCTGGAGACACGTTTACCAAGGACATCTTAGACTACATGAGACGGCAGCACAACTTACTTATCGGCGAGCGTTCTGCCGAAAAAGTAAAGATTGCTATCGGATCAGCACTCACCGAACTTGAGGATGCCCCTGATGACTACGAGATCAGAGGTAGAGATTTGATGACGGGTATTCCAAAAGTCATCAAGGTATCTTACTCTGAGATTGCCTTTGCCTTGGACAAATCAGTATCCAAAATAGAAGAGGCGGTACTGAAGGCCTTGGAGATTGCTCCGCCGGAATTATCTGCCGACATCTATGACAATGGTATTCACCTCACTGGCGGTGGTGCATTGCTCAAAGGTCTAGATAAGCGCCTGCATCAAAAAACAAAGCTCCCGATCCACATTGCGGAAGATCCTCTTCGTGCTGTAGTTCGTGGCACCGGCATAGCGCTGAAAAATATTCAAAACTTCCGAACCGTACTGATGACCTAATTGCTGAATGCTACGCATCCTACAGTTCCTTTACCGTGTAAGGGCATTTTTGCTATTCGCTTTTCTTGAATTTTTGGCCATCTGGATGATTGTTGCCAACAATTCCCCCCAGGGTGCCGCATTCTTCAATAGTTCCAACGAAGCCGTGGGTAGCGCCCTAAAAAAGCAAGCCGACGTGGTCCAATTTTTTTCATTGGCAGATGCAAATGAAGCGCTTACCAACGAAAATGCACGACTAAAACAGGAGCTCTTGGGGTTTCAAGTAAAGCCCGACAGCTTACCGATTGCCATTGATTCGACCCTAGAGCGAACCTTTGAACTGAAGGGTGCCCGCGTAGTGGCTAACTCGTTACGATTTTCCCAGAACTACCTTACGCTTTATAAAGGAGCTAAGGATGGGGTTAAACCAGGAATGGGTGTTTTTAACTCCCAAGGCATCGTAGGCAGGGTCAAGTCCGTATCTGAGAATTATTCTGTCGCCTTTTCAGTGCTCAATACCAGTTTGCTCATTTCGGCCAAAATCAAATCCTCGGAAGTTTTCGGGTCGGTACAATGGGACGGTGTGAATGCCTCTGAGGTAAAGCTGCTGTATGTGCCAAGGCACGTCAAGGCTACCAAAGGAGATACAGTCATCACCTCTGGTTTCAACGCAGTATTTCCTGAGGGCATTTTGATTGGAGTGATTTCCAACGTAGAGGTAAATAAAAAGGACTCAAACTATTTGTCCATTACGGTGAAATTAAGCACGGACTTTAGTAAATTAACCTACGTGTATTTGGTGGAAAACACCCAGTTTCAAGAGTTAGATTCGCTCTATCGCCAATCCGATTTGCCCAATGAATATTAGAAGCCTGATTTCCTATTCCTTCGTAATTCTGATTTTAGGATTGGTACAGATTCTATTTCTAAAAAATCTGGCCCTCTTCGGCCATGCTTTCGGATTTTTGTATTTGCTCGGTTTATTGATCCTCCCAAGCACTATCAGAACTATTCCTTTGATGTTAATTGCATTTGTAGTTGGCTTTACCTTGGACATCTTCTTTGAAACCATTGGCATGCATACCGCTGCTGCCACCTGCTTTGCCTTCTTCAAGCCGATTTGGCTGAAGGTAAGTTCTCCTACAGGAGGATATGACGAAGCAGAAGAGCCTAGCCTTTCACAGATTGGGTTTGGGCGGTTTACCGCCTATGCCTTCCCACTCTTGTTTTTGTATGGATTGGTCTTCTTTATTGCCGACCAATGGGGTACCGGTGGTTTTTTTGGGGTGATTAGCAAGAGCTTTTTTTCTGCGCTTTTTACGCTTATACTGGCCATCTTGGTACAAGTACTTTTCTTCAGACGTAAACGCGGTATCTAATGAGAGAGCAACGGCCGGCCGTCATCCTTCTGGTAATCTTCTCGTTGAGTGCAGTACTCCTCATCAAGCTATTTTCCATCCAAGTCCTGGACGATAGCTTTCTTAAACGTGCAGAAAGTAATGCGATTCAACGCATCGTGGATCACCCGTATCGTGGTTTAGTTTACGATCGAACAGGGAAATTAATGGTATTCAACAACCCGATTTTTGACCTGATGGTGGTGCCTAAAGAGTTTAATGTGGGCGATACCGCACGATTCTGTGAACTCTTCCGAATCAGTAAAGAAGACCTCATCGCTAGCTATGAAGCAGCAAAAAGTTACTCCAGAGTAAAACCCTCTCCCTTGATAAAGCAACTCTCAACTAAAGATTTTGCGAGAATTCAGGACTTCCTAGTAGACTATCCTGGCCTATTTATACTCACACGGGCCGTCAGATCCTATCCTACCCCCACCGCGGCTCACGCCTTGGGATACATCGGAGAAATCAGCGCCAGTCAATTGGAAAGAGATACGCTTACCCGCTACTATTCACAGGGTGATTACGTGGGTCTTAGTGGCCTAGAGAAATACTACGAAAATGAGTTGCGCGGCAACAAAGGAGTAAAATACAAAATGGTTAACGTTCGAGGCGTTGATAAGGGGCCCTTCAAAGAAGGAGAATACGATACCATATCTATGGCAGGAAAAAACCTAACCTCAACCATCGACTTGGAACTGCAGCGCTACGGCGAGCTACTCATGGCTGGAAAGACTGGGTCTGTGGTCGCCATTGAGCCCAAAACCGGGGAAATTTTGGCGATGATTTCTGCGCCCTTTTATGACCCCAACCAACTTACAGGGGCGGAGTTTGGCAAGACCTACCGCAAGCTGAATAAGGATAACTCAAAACCACTTTTTAATCGGCCAATCATGGCTACCTATCCACCAGGATCGATCTTCAAAATCGTTCAAAGTTTGATCGGCCTTCAAGAAGGCGTTCTGACTCCCAACTCGACCTTTTCCTGCAATACATCCCTTGTAGCCTGCCACAACCATCCCAATCCAGTAAATCTATTTGGGGCTATCCGTAATTCGTGTAACCCCTACTACCACCAAGCCTTTAGGCAGATCATCAATCGTGAAGTTTCTAGCAACACCTTTAAAGACACCGAGATTGGCTTGAATGCCTGGAGAGAAAAGGTTTTGAAGTTTGGCTTGGGAGGACCTCTTGGCATAGACATGAGTGGAGAAAAGGGTGGGGACATCCCTTCAAGCAAGCTCTATGACCGCATCTATGGTGCAGGCCATTGGAAATATTCGACCATCTACTCCTTATCTATAGGCCAGGGTGAAATGACTGTGACGCCACTACAGATGGCCAACTTAGCTGCAATCTTTGCCAACAAAGGTTATTACTACACCCCCCATTTAGTTAAGGCCATTGATGGCAACAAAAAGTTGATCCCAGCTAAATTTCAAGAAAAGCACTCCGTCGGCATTGACGCACGTCACTTCGACTTAATTCAGGATGCTATGGTAGAGGCTTTGTACGGCACAGCCACCCGGGCAGTAATGGAGGATTTGGTGATTGCTGGCAAGACAGGTACCGCACAAAACTCCCAAGGGGAAGACCACTCGGTATTCATCGCCTTTGCCCCAAAAGACAATCCCACCATTGCCATTGCCGTATATGTGGAAAATGCAGGCTGGGGAGGAAGAGCCGCGGCCAGCACAGCCTCCTTGCTCATCGAAAAATACATTAGACGAACCATTTCACGTCCAGAACTTCAGGACTACGTGATCGCAGGTAATTTTATGAATTAAATGAAAGATACCGAAGTTCAAATCAATCGCGTCGACTGGATCGCAGTATCCATCTACTTTGCCTTGGTGATGATTGGCTGGTTCAATATCTACGCCGTCGTCTACGATAGCCAAGTAGAGAAAAGCATCTTTGATCTTTCTATCAGCTCAGGTAAACAATTGATGTGGATTGGCACTGCCATTGGCCTAATCACGCTGATCATGGTGGCGGATTATCGGTTTTTTGAAAACCTGTCCCTGTACATTTACCTCTTCTTTCTTTTGATATTAGTGGTAACCCCCTTTTTTGGAAAAGAGGTAAACGGCCAAATACTCTCCATTGGCGTAGGCGACTTTCGCATCCAGCCTGGTGAATTTGCCAAATTTGCCACGGCCCTAGCCTTAGCCAAGGTCATGGAACGCCCTACATTTGACCTTTCCAAGCGTAACTACCAGTTCATCGCTTTTGGCGTATTGTTGGTTCCAGTTGCCCTGATTTTACTGCAGCCCGATACAGGTACAGCCATGGTGTACTTTTCGCTACTTATCATGTTTTACCGTGAGGGGCTACCTCAGTGGTATTATGTATTGGGAATAGGGGCCGTTAGCATCACGCTTCTGGCCTTGGGGGTGGACAACAACCTCTATTTAGCTGCAATCATCGTTTTGGTGATAGGTGGATTAATCTATTTAGGGAAAAAATCCTGGCAGCGCATACTGGTCTTCTCCCTGATTGGTATCGGACTTATTGCCTACATCTACTCCATAGATTTTGTGGTATCCAAGCTTCCGTCCCACCAGCAAAATCGTGTCATGGTACTTTTTAATCCCGACCTAGATCCACTAGGTGTAGGCTGGAACGTAACCCAATCCAAAATCGCGATAGGATCAGGTGGTTTGTTTGGCAAAGGATACCTGGAAGGCACACAAACAAAGTTTGACTTCGTCCCAGAGCAAGACACCGATTTCATCTTTTGCACCCTTGGCGAGGAGTTTGGTTGGTTCGGAAGTTTTGTGGTGATTAGCCTATTTTCTGGCCTACTTTATCGTTTGGTAATTATGGCTGAACGGCAAAAAACACGCTTTTCAAGGATTTATGGGTATGGAGTAGTGTCCATTTTAATGTTCCACTTCTTGGTCAACATCGCCATGACCATCGGACTCTTTCCTGTAGTGGGTATTCCACTGCCCTTCTTCAGCTATGGCGGCTCCTCACTTTGGTCTTTTACCGTACTCCTATTCATTTTTATCAAGCTCGACTCATCGCGTGCAATACAGCTAGGAAGAATTAGCTAAAAAAAGGACACCGGGTAACAAAAAAAAGGGCGGCAAGGAAGTATCCTTGTCGCCCTTTTCGATAGGGATTTGCTTAGCTAACAAATTTTCTGTAGACCTGCTGCATAAATTCCCTAACCTCCTCCGATTCAATGTCCCATCCCAATTCAATCACATAGCGTGCGTTGATCAAGTCCACCGCTTCGACAAAAGTACTTGACTGATCGACCGATTTTAACGCATATCGGAGCAAATCGGCATTTCCATCAAATAGTTCTTTGGTAAACATGAATCGCTGATTTAAGGCAAGGCTGTCTACAAGTTCTCCAAGGATACCCTTCATCCCCTTGTAGGTCTCTGTGGCAAACAAGGCCTGAAGTTGGGCGGCATCCAATAGTTTGCCATTTGGACTAGGCGAGAGCGGGGCTACGCGCATACTTTCTTCTTGGCTTCTCGCAGGGATCGCGGAAAAGACTTCCTCGGGCATGCTTTCTTCCTCAACGAATTCCTCAGAAAAGACTTCCTCACGGATTACTTCTTCTTCGTGTAGGTCTTCTTCAAGGTCCTCGTCGGAAAAGTAAGGCGCATCAATTTCGGCAAGCAACTCCTCCTCCGGTTCTGGGGCAAAAGCAGCAGCGGCCTCAGCTGTCCGTCCCCAATAGGTGTCCAACGAAAAAGGCATCTCCTCTCCCAAGCTAGCGAGTAACTGTTCTGCAGGCTCCAAAGAGTCTTGAAGCACACCGTAAGTAGCCTCAATGGCAGACTGGTAACTTGCCAAATCCAATCCAATACCCGCTTTGTCAATCAAGGAGCTAACCAAGCGATCGTTCCACTTGTAATACTTTTTATTTTCCTTTAAGTATTCGTTGATTTTTCCATGCGGAGCCTTACTTACTTCATGCTGATAAAAGCTGACTGGGTTGCAGGCAACGTGTACCGCTTCTTCCACTGCATCCCGGAGCATGACTTCCAAATGGCTGCGCTCCACCTTGATTCTACGGGAAAGCACGTTCATAAACTGCGTCAAGGCCTCGTGAACGGCAATGTCACGGTAATCAAAAAATGGACTACTTTTCAGCTTGCCCAACTCCTCTTGCCACAATTCAAATAGGCGCTTGATGATGAAGAAATTTACCTGAGCGCTTGGCGTCAACTGGATGATTTCCTGGCCCGTAATAAATTGGCGACTGCTAAAAAAGCCGTCACAAACGAGTTGGGCGTAGCCTGCCGCATAATTTTCTAAATAATTGCTGTTACTTTGAAGTGTCATAAGAAAATCTTGTTTTCAAAAACAAACGATAGCATGGTCCGAATACGTCTGCAACACCTAGAAAACCGGGTTTTAGTTTCGGAAAATGCCAATCGTAAAGTTATCGAAATAATTCATGAAAATGGCATAGACTGGATGCATGCCTGCGGCAAAAAAGGGCGCTGCACCACCTGCAAAATCCGTATCTTGGAAGGCCAAGAAAATCTTAGTCCCGAAACAGATCAAGAGTTGATTTTTAGAAGTCAGCGCCTACTTCTTGATCAGGAGCGACTAGGTTGCCAAGCTCGCCTGCTTCAAGGAAGTCTAACTATTCAATAGCCTCTATTTCTCTGATTTTACACGCCTAGTATGTTTATCGAACCTTCCCCAATTTCCCGAAAACACTCCGAACAAAAAGGACAGATCGAAGTGATCTGTGGATCGATGTTTTCTGGAAAAACAGAAGAACTTATTCGCCGCCTTACTCGGGCAAAATTAGCCAAACAGCAGGTAGAGATTTTCAAGCCTGCCGTAGATACGCGCTACCACGAAAGCGACGTAGTGTCTCATAACGAGACAAGTATTCGTTCTACCCCAGTCAGCTTCGCCGGCGACGTACTGATGCTTGCGGGCAATTGTGATGTAGTGGGCATTGACGAGGCTCAGTTTTTTGATGCGGAAATCATTAGGGTAGTCCAGCTGCTGGCCAACCAAGGCAAGCGCGTCATTCTTGCTGGGCTGGACATGGATTTTGCTGGCAAGCCTTTTGACCCCATGCCTCAGCTCATGGCCATTGCCGAATACGTCACCAAGGTGCAGGCCATCTGCATGAAGTGCGGTGACTTGGCGGCATTTTCGCTCAGGCTATCGACCTCAAAAGAGAAGGTAATCCTCGGCGAAAAAGACAGCTATGAAGCCCGCTGCAGAAAATGCTTCCACGAAGACCTTTCCGGAGGGCCAAATGCTTAAAAAAACCCCAGGGATCGTTCTCAGCTATATCAAATACAAAGACAGTAGCATCATTGTTCGGATTTTTACCCGATCCCTAGGTCTCAAGGCATACCTGGTCAACGGGGTCAGAACTCAGGGAAAAGGAAGTAAAATTGCCCTCTACCAGCCCTTGACCCTGCTTGATTTGGTTGTATACGACAAAGAAAATACTGGCCTACAGCGGATTTCAGAGGCTAAAATCAGTTATCCCCACCGACGGATCCCCTTCGACATGACCTGTACGAGCATTGCTTTGTTTGCCACCGAGCTAATCACCAGAAGCATTGTAGAAGGGTATCAAAACGAGGAGCTCTATGATTTCTTGCAAAAAAGCATCCTTACCCTTGACCATCCCTCGACTAGTTTGGGCGCTTTTCCCCTTGTCTTTCTCCTTGAAAATGCCAGACACTTGGGCTTTGCTCCGGACAGTGCAGAAGGATTTTTAGCAGAAAGCATGCACCACCCCTTTCAAGGAGCAGAAACTGGCTTGGTCCTTACCTACCTCGAAGACCTGCTCGAGCATGGCTATAATAGCAGCCACAAACTAGCCCTTCCCCTTCGCCGCAAACTGCTGGACCACCTGGTCGCTTTTCATGCGCAGCACCTAGACCAGCCCAACCCGATCAAATCATTGAACATCATCCGCCAACTACTCATTTAAGTGAAAACCACTCCTCCCATGAGTCAGAAAAAGAAAAAATTTGCTTAATCCAACTGCAACTACTAATATTGCATTCAACACGTGAATAACGGATTCGACCGCACTTGGCTCGAATTTTTCCTGCAGACCTTTTTTTTGCTCAGAAAATTATCCACGATCCCTAATCCACCTATTACCGATCTTATTTATTTCATTCCCTTTTTATGTACAACATAGAAGAACTCAGAATCAGACTTTTATCTGAACTGAAGGAGATTGCTGAGGAACTTGGAGTCAAAAATTCCAAAGCCTTGAAAAAAGACGAACTCGTTTATGCGATTTTAGACCAGCAGGCCGTCATTCCAGAACAAGCCCTCCCCAAGAAAAAGCCTTCCGTGGTAGAGACCAGCGCTCCCGAAGAAGTGAAACCTCCCCTCCCCACAGTTTCAGTAGCACCTGCACCAGCAGCAGCAATGACACCTGAGGAACCAAGCGAATACAAACCCAAATTCAGGAGACAAAACGTCACTGAAATCCCCCAAAGCATACCTACACCTTCCGAAGCGCCAGCTACTGCCTCCACGGAGACAGATGCGCCTAAGCTCTATGTGAAGCCTGTCAAAGAGTTTACTCCCAGACCTGAAAAAAGACCTCAGCCAAATGCTGCTGCTTCAGACGAGCCTAAAGCATTCAAGCCTAGAAGACGTGCCTTCGAAGAAGATGGCAATGTGGCCCCAACGCAAGAAGGTGGAAACGAGCGCTATTCACAATCGGGTATAGAAGAAGGCAATCGCGCAAGACCTGATGGCGATAACGATTTGCAAAGACGCAAAAACTTTAAGCCTTCCGAAGATAACTACATCCCCACTGCAGAAACGCTACCCGGTAGCGCCCGCAAAAAACCATACATCAGCCCACGTGAGTTTGATGGCGTCATCGACAACGAGGGTGTCCTTGAAATCGTACAAGACGGCTATGCGTTTTTGCGTTCCCTAGATTACAACTACCTCGCCTCTCCAGACGATATCTATGTATCTCCAAGCCAAATCAAGCACTTTGGCCTGAAGACCGGAGACCATATCAAAGGATCTATCCGTCCACCTAAAGAAGGGGAAAAGTACTTTGCCCTCCTCAAAATCACTACGGTAAACGGAAAGACCACCGACGAAATTAGGGACCGTGTTCCGTTTGAATACCTCACCCCACTTTTCCCTGAAGAGCGCCTAAACTTGTCTACCAAGACAGATGGCTACTCAACACGTATCCTAGACTTGTTTGCCCCTATCGGAAAAGGACAGCGTGGCATGATCGTCGCCCAACCAAAAACAGGTAAGACCGTCCTTTTGCAACAAATTGCAAACGCGATCACCATCAACCACCCAGAAGTGCACCTCATGATCTTGCTGATCGACGAGCGCCCTGAAGAAGTGACGGACATGGCGAGATCAGTCAATGCAGAGGTGATCTCTTCTACCTTTGATGAGCAGGCAGAGCGCCATGTAAAAGTGGCCAATATCGTACTTGAAAAGGCAAAGAGAATGGTAGAAGTGGGTCACGATGTGGTCATCCTTCTCGATTCTATCACCCGCTTGGCAAGAGCACACAATACCGTAGTTCCTAGCTCCGGCAAGATCCTTTCCGGTGGTGTGGATGCCAATGCCTTGCACAAACCAAAGCGCTTCTTTGGTGCAGCACGAAATGTAGAAAATGGAGGATCACTGACCATCATTGCTACCGCACTAGTAGAAACAGGTTCTAAAATGGATGAGGTAATCTTTGAAGAGTTCAAGGGTACCGGCAACATGGAACTTGCACTAGACCGCAAGTTGGCCAACAGAAGGATCTATCCTGCCATCGACGTGCTTAGCTCAGGAACGCGTAGAGAAGACCTACTCATGGACAAAGAAGAGATGCAGCGCGTCTGGGTCCTTCGCAAGCATATGAGTGACATGACTTCACAGGAGTCCATGGAATTCCTACTTCAGCGAATGAAAGGCACCCGAGACAATGCGGAATTCTTGATCAGCATGAACAGCTAAGATTTATTGGCCTTTCACTGGCACTAGTTTTAACCAAAAGCAGCTGTCTCTTTGTAGAGATAGCTGCTTTTTTGCTTCTGGGCATACTAATTTGGATTGCCTAACCCAATACTTAGTCCTCTATTTCCTTTCTCAAGTGCTTTGGCATCTTGGCTCTGCCAAAGCCTAGCGTAACTTTAAGCCCTGAAAAAGTGGCCTTCCACCAAGCATTGACCACCGACTTTCGGGTGTCCCGTTTGATGTAAATTTCCCGAACCACGGGAGTTCCTCTAGCAGACCGGGGATTTGCGTTTTTTCCAAGGAGGTTGGCTACAAAACTATAAACCTTCAACTTGCCCTTTCCTCGCTCAAGCGTTAGGCTATCCAAAAAGGCCAGTTTGAAATCCCGATAGCCCAAGGTCATGCTTCCAAAAGCCTCGTGTTCGTTTACCTCAAACTCCCAATCTCCATGGGTAATCTCCCCTGAAGTAGGCTGCACAAACACTGTTTTCGACACCAAATCCGATACTTCTGCAAAGGCTAATTTGTCAGCAGTCGCCTGAACTTTCATCGGGTAGTCTTTCTCAAAATACATCTGCCCAGTTAACCCGATTCGGCTGCTATCGCCAATCTGTGCTTTCATTCCAAACTTGACCTCAGCGACGGGGTAAGGAGCTCCTTGCTTTCTTAAGAAAATGGGACCTAGGTCCATTCGCATCTGGTCAAAGGTGATCTTTCCGGGAAGGGTAGACTTCTCGCCAAATTCTACATACGTCACCTGGCTATTACTTACATCCACTGCAGCTAGGTCTGCGTTGATCTTGGCATGCTCGAGAAAGTACTGAGGCATGGGTTTATAGGCCAAGGAATCCAGCGGTTTCCGCTTGTCTCGAACCAATTCAAGGATCACGCCATCCACGGCCATACGCTCGGCAATTACGTGGTCCTCTGATGCGAGACGCAAAAGATCAATCCCCTCTAGTCGAACCTGCTTAACCCGTGCAGTGATTGCTTCCTTTTGAATAGGCAGCCTGCTCAAATAGGCATCGGTTCCTAGCACGGGCCTGTAATAAATCCCATCTAGGGAGAGATCCTGCTTGGCAAACTGCAATTTATCAAGGTTTACCTTGTAGGTACTATCCTGCGTGTACCCTTCGTAATCACTCAGACTGAAGGTCATATCTTTGCTTAGTAGCTCCTTCCAGCTGGGTAGTTGTTGGAGATTCAGTAGGTCTATCCCAAGCTGGGAAATTGAAAAATCTACCCTTGGGAAGTGGCTATTGGGGAGGGCTTGCCCCCCTTTTTGGTACAGGTCAAACTTCCCATTTTCCATGCTCAGGTCCCCTAGCACGATAGATTGAATCAAAGGGATCTCCTTCTTTTCAACTCCAGGGGCACGGGAACTGGGAACGGGGGGAAGGGTATCTAGGTAAATGGCTAGTTGTGGCCTTACCAAGCGAACTTGTTTCAAATCCAATTTTCTGGATAGCAACATGTCAAGCAAAGAATTTTTCTCAAGGATAACCTGCTCCACCGTTCCCTTCACAACAGGGCTACCCGGATTGCCCAATAGGTCAGATGGCAGGATGCTGAGGCCCGAAAAGACGACCTCTTCTTTTTGGTCGCCAAAGGCAACGGAGGCAAACTTGATTGTATGCACACTATCGGGTAGCGCATAGGTAAAGTCGGTCAAGCCCAGATTAGCACGCAGGTACATGTTGGCATAGTCCTGGGAGCTGGACAAAAGGCTATCCAAATTGAATTGCGTGAGATTAAAAGCAAAGCCTGTTTTAACCGCTTGCTTGGTCTGATTTTGGCTTTGGTAGTTGAGTTGCAGCGTGGCATTGGTAGCCGTAATGGTGTCCACATAGACTTCTTCAATGGCCTTCTGAACTGCTCTTTTTCTTTTGTTTACCGTTTTCGGATCGACCGCAGTCACCTGCCGGTCAATGTCTAGCACAACGTCGCCCCCATTGATTTCGAGTTTCTCGAGGTTGAGAACGTTGTCAAATACAAACTCCTCGATATTTACCCCCTTCAATGCCACTTTTGGGAGGCTGAGTCCCAAAGCAATTCGCTTGTCCCCCACCTTTCCTGGCAGCAGACTCAGGTTTTCAAAATCAAGGGTGCGGGTGCGGGAATTGTAGTGCAGATAATCGGTTTCGACGAGGTACCTACCGCCTGCGAGGCTAAAGGTATAGGAAGTGAATGTCAACTTGACCTCGTCGGAAAATAGGGCCCTGTCTTGGGTCAGGCTATCCTTGTCGCTGAGCGAAAAATTCGTCAACGAGAAAGAGAGCCGGTCCTCTTCAAAAGAAGTTACCGCCGCAGTAGTCTTATTTTCGTAGCGGATTTTGGCCTCATCAATGTTCACGGAGTCTACCTGTATTTTGGTAAAGTAGCCCAGTAGTAGGGCTCTTAAGTCCTCCGCCGAACTAAGGGCATAGTCAGAATTTTTGCTCTCCTTGGGGCGGTAGGTAGAGACCTTGAATAGGGGAGCATCGAGCTGAAGGTGATGGATGTATAGCTCCTGGTGGTAGACTGCTGACATCAGGTCAATCCCCTCTGCTCGAAGCATGGGAATGGTAAAATCTACCGCGGCTCGTTTATCTAAAGCTTGAAGCTGGCTCCGGAGTTGGGAGGGGTCGGCGGGCTGGATGCGTAGGTTTTTTACTTCAAGCAGCTTTCTTTTAGAGTCAAGGGTGAGTTTCTCCGCAAGAAACGTGTGGAGATTGTCTCGCAAGTTCAATCGGTAATCGTAGAGGATTAGCTGTAGGTCTCCCACCTGCACCTGATCTTGAATAGCCAAGCTGCTGTCGGGAATAAGAACCAGCTTTTGGAGCCCCAAGCTAAAGCGTTGCACAGCGATGTCCTTGCTTTGCTGCCCGGACTCAAGGTTAAATTCAACCGTTCCATCTTCGAGTTGAAAGTCCCCAATTTCCACTTTCTCAAATAGGCCAGAAAAAAGGGAGGTAAAGGCTTGTTCTGGAACCTGCTCGCTGCGGGAGTCTTGTTGGATAACTTTCATTTTTGGGCGGGTCACCCTAACCTTTTCAACTTCCAGTTCTCCCGTTTGGTACAAGCGTTTCAAGTCTACATTTTCTAGCGAGAGCTGGGCAAGTTCCAGATCGAAAACAGGCCTACTTCGGATACCCAAACGGGCTTCCTCCCTGGGGGAAAGATGTAAGTTAGAAACGGACAGGATTTCCTTGAAGGTGGATACCTCAATCGCTTCTCCAGCCAGCACATGAACGCCATCCCCCAGGTAGACTTTTCCCTGTTTGATCTTCATGGAGGCATCGGTGCCGTAAAAAAAGGCATTTGGTGTCTTTCGCGTCCCTTCGCCAAGTTGAAAACCGAGCATTTTAAAATCAAGCTGCTCGAGTTCGATGCGGTTTCTCAAGGAATCCTGTTTTTCTTTTCTCAAAAAAGAGCCCCCATTAATCGAAAATTCCTTGATCGAAATGGACTCCAATTTTCCTCGAATAAAGTCATTCAAGTCTCCGGTTGGGGTGGTACTTTCTAAGGGACTGCTGGATTGAATGACCTCAATTTGGGGAGCATTCAGCACCAGCTCCTCGATGTCGAGTCTTCCCGTTCTAAAGGCCTTGTTCCAATCTACATTTCCGATGTGTAGTTCCTCCAATTCTAGGGAATAGTAGTTTTTACTCGGTTTGGAAAGGTCAGAGGACAAGGAAAATCGAGTAAGATCCATCGTTTTTTCCAAGGAAGAGATCTTAACAATCGCTGACTTAAGGCGATGGATACCATCTGGTAGGGGAAAGGTCACCTCTGCCAATTCCATTTCAAACCCACGTGCATTGAAAGGCCTTTCCCAGACCTCATTCGGTGTCCAATCCAAGTCCAGCAGTTTCAGCGATGCATTTTTGGTGAGCAGCTCCTGTTGGCTTAGAAAATTTAAAAAGAACAGGTTGGCATGATTAATTTCTACAGCCTTCACCTGGATAGAAGACAAGCCTAGCTGACGAACACTTCGCTTGATTTCGTTTTCCAAGAGAAATACTGGCGAGCGGGAAATGGGCTCAGCCAAACTTCCCCCTGGTTTTGGGGCAGTGGAAAGTGGCTG
>JBIIFN010000134.1:0-6325 GCA_044237325.1 Algoriphagus sp. | reverse complement strand
TGGAGGAAAGGCCGAAATGGTTATCGGGTCTCGTTCCTTGGGTCAGCGTGAAGCTGGTTCTATGACAATTCCGCAAGTTTTCGGCAATGAACTCGCTACCACGCTCATGCGCTGGATGTATGGGGCCAAATTCTCTGATTTAGGACCTTTTCGGGCGATTCATTGGGGGAAATTGCTTGCCTTGGGAATGGTGGATCAGAATTTTGGTTGGACTATTGAGATGCAAATCAAGGCGCACCAAGCAGGCCTTTCTTACGCGGAGGTGCCGGTCACTTACCGAAAACGAATTGGAGTTTCTAAAGTGAGTGGCACGGTGAAAGGGGTTATTGGCGCCGGATATAAAATTATTTTTACGATATTTAAGTATTGGCGGCCCGTTCGATAGTTGTTTCTGTTTGTTTCCGATTTGTATCTACTACTCATGCAAAAAATAGCAAGACTAAACCCAGCAGTGTTTTTACCACTTCTTTTGGTAGGTGCTGTACTGATGTCCTGTGCTCCAGAGAGTAGAGAAGGAGTGGTAGAAACTCAATTTGCAAGTTACTGGTACAAAGGAACTGCTGAAATCAATGTGTTTGATTTGCAGCAAAGCAGGTATGGGGAGCTGCGGCAGGGAAAGGCAGTGATGATTTTTGTTACTGAAGATTTTTCTAAAAGCAAGCAGGTCAAGTTGGATGCTCCTGAGGACAGACCATCGGATGCGCAGAAAGTGCTGAAATTGAACATGACACGAGATTTTGTGACGGGTGTGTATCCCTACCACACCATGCTATCGGTATTTACGCCGGTATATGAAGAAAGCCCGGCTCCAAAATTGACTGCTTCGGTGACCGAGTGGTGTGGGCAATCCTTTACCCAACTCAATTACAAGTCTGGGAAATATACGGCAAAGCAGTTTTCCTATTTTGAATCTGAGGGTGACCTGGAATCCAAACTGGATGGACAAGCTGAAGAGGAGCTTTTTACCTTGATTAGACTTCATCCCGACCTAGTTCCACTTGGAAATGTTACCCTGATTCCCAGCCTGATTTTTCAGCGTTTTGCACATATTCCCCTGAAGGCAGAGCAGGCGACTATCTCTCGAAAAGCCTTGGGGTCGGACCAGGCCGAGGTGAAGGTGGTTTATGCCGAGATTGGACGGACGGTTACCATTCGCTACCAACAACTATTTCCTTACGAGATTACTGGCTTTACGGAAACCTGGACCAAAGCAAATGGGCAGCAGGAAGTGACCACGGCTACCCGAACGCACTTGAGGCAGATGCCCTATTGGAGGCAAAATGAGAAGGTATATGAATCCCTTCGCAAGGAATTGGGGCTTTGAGTGATTCAGTGAAAAGGGGGTTAAATATTGCTTCAGGAGTTCTTTTGGCGGGGGCTTTACTGCTTTTGGCACAGGTTCCTCGGGAAAATTTCGGATTGACACTTCTTTTTTTTACCCTCGCTTTTGGAGGTATGCTGGGCAGTTACTTGCTCGTGGGTGAGGAGGTTAATTTCA
The DNA here is from genome assembly GCA_044237325.1 of Algoriphagus sp. Taxonomy (GTDB): domain Bacteria; phylum Bacteroidota; class Bacteroidia; order Cytophagales; family Cyclobacteriaceae; genus Algoriphagus. The sequence goes on along the minus strand of JBIIFN010000134.1, from coordinate 4,827 downwards.
AGAGGCTGTTCCTGATAGGTATACTTTTGAGGGGATGCCTTTTCTTTTTTGAGCCGAATTGGTCGGAGGATGGAGCGAGGTTTTTGTGGGATGGGGAGCTTTTGCGCCTAGGGCAAAATCCTTACGGCTTGACTCCAAAGCAAGTACAAGAGCAACAAGGGGAGGGAAGTGGGTTAAGCGCCCAGCTTTTCCAAGAGCTTAATTCCCCGAACTACTATTCTGTGTATCCTCCACCCAATCAAGCCTTCTTTTGGCTAGGAGCATTGGTAGCGCAGGGGAGTGTAGCGCAAGGATATCTTGCACTGCGATGCATGCTTCTGTTGGGTGAGATAGGTGTTTTTTACCTGCTTTGGAGCTTGCTTGCCCGATTTGAGCTTCCTCAAAAACAAATTCTATTGTATTGGTTTAATCCTTTGGTGATCTTAGAGGTAGTGGGCAACCTGCATTTTGAGGGTTTTGTGCTCTTGTTTTTACTGGGCATCCTTCTCAATTTATCTCGGCAGAAGCTGGGGTGGTCAGGCGGGTTTTGGGGATTGGCAATAGGGATGAAATTGCTCCCATTCTTGCTAGCTCCGGCTTTTTTCTTTTGGAAGGGTGTTCGAACCTCAGTTCAATTTTGGGGGATGACCGCAGGAGTTTTAGTCTTGGCTTTTCTCCCGCTAGTTTACTGGAATTCATGGGAGAATTTCTCCCAAAGCTTGCAGCTCTACCAAGGAAAATTTGAGTTCAATGCCTCGCTGTATTACTTGTTTCGAGCGCTAGGCCATGAGTTAGCAGGTTTCAATACCATTTGGTACCTGACGAAAATTGGAATGGTGATCACCCTCCTTGGAGCAGTTTGGATTTCTTGGAAGCGGTCAAACGCCTCACTCTTCGAAATCCCTGGTGTATGGGTGCAGTTGTATTTGATCTACTTCTTGTTGCAGCCGGTGGTTCATCCCTGGTACTTATTACCAGGACTGGGCTTGTCCATTCTATCTCGCCAATGGACCTTCCTGCTTTGGTCTTTTGGGGTGATTTTTTCCTACCAGGCCTACGGCCAAAATCCTGTTCAGGAGCAAGCCCTATTTCTAGTTTTGGAATATGGATTGGTACTGCTTGGTCTTTACTTGGACTATTTTCGAAAGCAAAGAACTGTTACCTTAGGTCTATGAAAAATTACTTTTTGTTTCTAGTATTTCTGTGGGCTTTCACCGCTTGTACGCCAAGCCCTGAGGAACAGGCGCTGGATCTTTTGGACAAGTCCATTGCCGCGCATGGAGGTAAGGAAGGTTGGGAGAACTTGAGAGGAATCAAATTCCAAAAGTGGACCCGGATGTTGGATGAAGAGGGGAAGGTCGAATCGGAGTTGGTCCAATCGCATGCCTTTCGATTTAGCCCAAGATTCGAAGGAAATATCAATTGGACAAAAGACAGTATTCCCCATTCGATGAGTTGGGATGGAGCGGTCTTTCGTTACCAAATGGGGGAGAATGAGGTATTGAACGCGGATTTTTTGGCAACCAAAAAGAAGGATTTTGATGCTGCCTTTTACACTGTCGCGCAGCCTTGGAAGCTGTTAGATAAGGGAGGAAAACTCATTTACGAGGGGAAAAAGACCTTTGAAAATGGAACAGAAGTGGAATCCATTCGGGTGGATTATGGTCCAAATACAGATACTTGGTGGTATTATTTTGATCCAATCAGCTACCTGATGGTGGGCAATGAAGTTAAGCTCACCGATCACCGAAGTTTGGTGTACGATCTATCCACCGAAAAAGCGGAGCAGCTGATCTTGCATGGCAAACGAGAAAGTTGGCGGGTAGATGAGTCGGGTAAGCGCTTGTTTCTCCGGGCAGAATACCGGTATTCAAACTATGAATTGGTGTATTGATCACCGGCTCTTTTATTTCTAATAAAAAAATAATTTCATTTTAACTACTACGGCTATGAAATTGATACTGTTCAGTTTAGGTATTCTCTCCCTTACTTTTTTTGGGGTTTCCTGTGATTCCAGAACCGAGGTAGAACAAATTGTAGATGCGGCCATCGCTGCACATGGGGGGGAGCACTACGAGAAAGTGGCAATCACCTTTGATTTCAGAGGAACCCATTATTCGATTTTCAAATCGCCATCTGCCTTTGAGTACAGCCGGGAATTTACCGACTCTACGGGCAAGGTGGTGGATGTCTTGTCTAATGCTGGTTTTACGCGAAAGGTCAATGGGGCGCTCATCGATACCCTAACCGAAGAGCGCATTGGGGCTTTTTCTCGATCGGTCAATTCAGTCGCTTATTTTGCCTTTTTGCCCTATGGGCTAAATGATGCAGCTGCTATCAAAACATACCTCGGTCAAACGAAGATCAAGGGAAAGGATTACCATCAAGTAAAGGTGACTTTTCAAGCAGAAGGAGGAGGGGAGCACTTTGAGGATGAGTTTCTGTATTGGTTTGGGGTAGCCGATTCTCGAATGGATTACATGGCCTACAGTTACCATACCGATGGGGGTGGGGTCCGTATGCGAGAGGTGCGTGCGGCACAGGAAGTTGGCGGTATTCGTTTTCAGGACTACATCAACCTGAAGGCTGCCAACAAAGACACTCCTTTGGATTCCATGCAGTATTTGTATGAAAAAGGGGCATTGGAGAAGCTTTCTGAAATCAATTTGGAGAACATCCGGGTGTCCCCATTGCCGAAAAACTGAAAGAAAAACAGGCTTGATCAATTCTGGTGACTTATCTGCCGCCCACATAGTTTTTTCACGGGTTTTGGATTGGCGGTAGGGACTTTTTTTGATTTTTTAGTAACTAGGGGATGCAAACCCAAAAAAGCATTCCCATGAATCAAAGAAGAGAATTTTTAAAAGCCACCGGTCTGGCTGGTTTAGGATTATTTGGTGCGGGCAGCACCTTGGCTGAGTCCCTTAAGGTATTGCCCCTAGAAGCCTCTTATGGCAGTTCACGCCTTCAATCATTTAATATGTCGGGTTTTGCAGCCCCTAAGTTGGCCACCGTTCGCGTGGGCATTGTGGGTTTGGGTATGCGAGGTCCAGGTGCAGTAGATCGCTTGAGTAAAATCGAGGGAGTAGAGATCAAAGCCCTTTGTGACTTACTTCCTGAGCGTGCGGAAAAGGCAAAAAAGTCTTTGGAAGGAAGCATTCATAAACCAGAATTGTATTCGGGTTCGCCTTTCGCCTGGAAGAAAATGTGTGAGCGACCCGATCTAGATTTAATTTACATCACAACTCCTTGGGAATGGCATACACCAATGGCGGTGTATGCGATGGAGTCAGGCAAGCATGCTGCCGTGGAGGTACCTGCTGCTAGAACCTTGGAAGATTGCTGGCAGTTGGTAGAAACTTCTGAGCGCACAAAGAAGCACTGCATGCAGCTGGAAAATTGCTGCTACGATTTCTTCGAGTTGATGACATTGAAAATGGCTCGAGAGGGATTTTTTGGCGATGTAGTGCATGTGGAGGGAGCATATATCCACGATTTGGTGTGGCTCAACTTCGATAAGGACAAGGGCTTTCAGGGTATGTGGCGATTGGAAGAAAACTTCCGAAATGGAAATCTTTACCCTACTCACGGACTTGGGCCTATCTGTCAGATTTTGAATATCAATCGCGGGGATCAGATGGATTACTTGACTTCTTTGTCTTCAAATGATTTCCAAATGAAGAAAAAAGCGCAGGAACTTGCCGAGCAGGATTCTTTTTGGAATAGCTATGCGGCCAAATCCTATCGAGGCAATATGAATACTAGTGTAGTCAAAACCAAGCTAGGAAAGAGCATTGTCATTCAGCACGACGTGACTTCTCCTCGTCCTTATTCTCGATTACATGTGGTAAGTGGCACCGAAGGCTATGCCCAAAAGTATCCTGAGCAAAAAGTAGCCAAAGGACACAGCTGGATGAAGGAGGACGAAATGATGGCCCTAAAAGAAAAATATACTCCCGAGATCGTTCAAAAGGTAGGCGAATTAGCCAAGCAAATTGGTGGTCATGGAGGCATGGACTTCATGATGGACTGGCGATTGATCGATTGCTTGCGCAATGGCCTTCCGCTGGATCAGGACGTGTACGATGCTGCGTTATGGAGCTGCATCACTCCAATGAGTGAGTGGTCTGTAGCCAACCGATCCAATTCCATCGATATCCCTGATTTTACTGGAGGTCATTGGAAAACCAATGCTCCGGTGGAGATTACTTTGAAGGGTGGAGGAACGACGAAGGTCCGTGTTTAAGTACTAAGTACTAAGTATCAAGTACGAAGTATGGAGCAGGATTCTGCCTTCCTGTGGTTGGTAGAAAAGATGCAAGAGACAAGAAACAAGAGATTAGACTCAGTTCTGCTGTTAATCAAATCCTGCTTATTGAGCAGGATTTTTTTTTGGCTCTTGCTTATAATCTCTTGCTTCTGAAACTACTTGGTACCTTGTACTTCGTACTTGGTACCTTCTACCTAGTCTTTCTTCGTTTTCGCATTTCTGCTGCAACTTCCTTGTCACCGGGTAGGGAACTGTCTTCCAGCTGCTGAAGGATCCGTTCGTAGTTTTCATCGTCTCGGTTTTGCGAAAGTTTGGCACTGGCCTGGACTTCGGTGATTTCCAATTCAAAACCCACCAAGGCTCGAATTTGGCCTTCCAAATAACCTGGGGTCATGTTTTCCACTTGCACACGATTTGGCCGCCCAGTTTCGTACTGATCCACCAAAGATTTGAGGTGGTGCATGAGTTCCTCTCCTTCGATCAGCCTCACTTTTCCATAGACATGTACAGCTAGGTAGTTCCAGGTAGGCACATTCTCGTGGGTATACCAAGAAGAAGAAATGTAGGCATGAGGTCCT
>JBIIFN010000282.1:0-6413 GCA_044237325.1 Algoriphagus sp. | reverse complement strand
AATAATCAAGGCTTCATACGTGATGGATCCTGTAGCAGCTGTCCAACCCAGTAAAGGAGGCATCGCACCAGGAATAGCGCCCACAAACACAGCAATAGGCCCCACTCGCTTTAATGGCGTATATGCGAAAACATACAGCACCATACTCAAAATCCCTAACCACGTGGTCAGTGGATTGGTAAAGACCCAAAGCAAGGCAATACCCGCAATGGCTACAAGAGAGGTAAACCAATAGGCTTCTTGCAAAGAAATAAGCTGTAAGGGGAGCGGTCGATTTTGCGTACGCTTCATCAACTTATCCAAGTCACGCTCCATGATCTCGTTGGCAGCGCCGGAAGCACCAGAAATCAAAAAGCCGCCCAAAACCAAACCCACAAAGCCAGACCATCCAAAACTTAGCCCTCGGTCACCCAAGATATAGCCAAAAACGGCTGAAAAAGTCACCAAAGCAGACAGCCTAAACTTGACCAAGTCAGAATAGGCTTTCATCCTGCCCACAAGCAGTGAAGTTAAAGACCCGTTCGTTACACCAACCGTACTCATAGAGAAGTGCTAGTTACCTTATGTTTATCCTGATCCCTCAAATGAAGAACCAACAAGAATTGAATACCTAAAATCAAAGAACCCAAGACCAAATGCAGGGGTTGTAAAAAAGCAGGGATAGCGAAATAGGCCATTCCCATACCAGAACCGATTTCAAACAAAAGAACCACCACAAGGGCTTGGCTCCAGAAGTTGACCGGTGACTTTCGCTGAGCATAGGTAAATACCCAAAAGAAATAGACCAGATTGACACCAAGAAGCACCAAAGAAAAAGAGCGATGCACCAAGAATACAAGTCCAGTACGTTCTACCCATTCCCCTCGAAGTAAGTTGCCTAAGGCAAAGGAAACCGCATCAATGGCCTCCCTAACTTGGGTACCCAACACGATTTGAACCACCATCAGCACCATCCCAACAACTAAGATCCGAATGACCTTTTTCGGCACATAAGGACCGGCGGAAAGGTTAGCAGCTAGTCTTCCTGCGCGATGGTAACTGTACAACAGCACGGCTACTAAAGCAAGCGCAAGCAGCATGTGGAAGGTAATCATCCAAGGCAACAAATTGGTAGAGACCACAATGGATCCAATCCAACCTGTAAACAACACTAACACTAGCGCTGCAAACGCCGAACCCGCGATACCCCGGTCTACTGACCAAAGGGAAAAGGATTTGACAACTGTTCCAATGATCAACAATCCGATGAGCACACCAATTAAACGATTGATGTATTCTATCCAGGTCTTGGTGGCATTAAACTCCTCTTCTACTTGAATAGACTTGTCGTTGGCCAATTTCTCAGCAGTTTCGGGAAAGCCAAGGGAATTCAAGGTCGCTACAAACCGTTCGTTTTTAGCTAGCCTTTGGGTTAAGTAAATCTCTTGATAATTAGCAGGCAATTGATCCACCCGCGTTGGCGGGATTACTGACCCAAAGCATTTGGGCCAATCGGGACAGCCCATTCCTGATCCTGTACTTCGGACAATGCCGCCGACAAGGATAAGAAAATAAACAGCTACCACCGTTATTCCAGAGAATCGGCGGTAGCTGCTTACCTTTTTATTAATGTTTGGAGCCATTAGCTACCAAATCAGCCTCTTCCTTCATGATCTCCAATTCAACTTTCACTTGTTCTTGCTCGTGAGGAAGATTGGATTCAGGAGTTTGGGATAATGGAATATGCTGAGGAATAAAATCTTCAGATGCTCCAGGCTTTGAGTAGTCGTATGGCCAACGGTAAACCGTAGGAATTTCTCCAGGCCAGTTACCGTGACCAGGATGTAATGGAGTAGTCCACTCCAAGGTAGTAGAGTTCCAAGGGTTAAGTGTAGCCTTACGTCCTCGGTACATGCTATAGAAGAAGTTGAAGATGAAGATGAATTGGGCAGCAAATGTGATGATGGCAGCCACAGAAACAAACATGTTCAAATCAGTATACAAGCTAGCAAACTCGAAGTTGGTCCAGGAGTAGTATCTTCTTGGGAAACCAGCAATACCGATGTAGTGCATAGGGAAGAAGATCATGTAAACACCAACGAAGGTTAACCAGAAGTGAATGTATCCCAACTTAGCATCCATCATTCGACCAAACATCTTAGGGAACCAGTGGTAAACACCCGCCATCATTCCGAAGAAGGAGGCGGAACCCATTACCAAGTGGAAGTGAGCAACTACAAAGTAGGTATCGTGCAATTGGATATCAATTGCCGAGTTGCCTAGGAAGATACCAGTCAAACCCCCAGAGATAAAGAAGGACACCAAGCCAATAGAGAACAACATCGCTGGCGTAAAGATCAAGTTACCTCTCCAGAGCGTAGTCAAGTAGTTGAACACTTTCACCGCAGAAGGAACCGCAATGATCAAGGTCAAGAACATGAAGATCGAACCAAGGAATGGATTCATACCCGACACGAACATGTGGTGAGCCCATACGATGAAGGAAAGAACGGTAATGCCCAACATGGAGATAACCATTGCCTTGTATCCAAAGATCGGCTTACGGGAGTTGGTTGCAATCACTTCAGAAGTAATACCCAATGCAGGAATCAATACAATGTATACTTCTGGGTGACCCAAGAACCAGAACAAGTGCTGGTACAATACTGGGCTACCACCTGTATTTGGAAGTGCTTCACCAGCAACGTAGATATCAGAAAGATAGAAGGATGTACCAAAGCTACGGTCAAACACCAACAATAATGCTGCTGCAAAGAGTACAGGGAAAGACAACAAGCCAATCACAGCCGTCAAGAAGAAGGCCCAGATAGTCAAAGGAAGTCTTGAGAAAGACATTCCTTTAGTTCTTAAGTTAATTACAGTAGTAATGTAATTGATACCACCCATTAAGGAAGAAGCAATGAAAAATACCATCGCAATCAACCAAAGTGTCATTCCCATTCCAGAACCAGGAATTGCTTGTTCCAAAGCAGAAAGCGGCGGATAGACTACCCATCCCCCACCAGCAGGGCCAGTTTTTAAGAATAGGGAGATAAACATGATCACACCGGAAATGAAGAAGAACCAGTAAGAAAGCATGTTCATGAATCCTGATGCCATGTCTCGAGCACCAATCTGCAAAGGAATCAAGAAGTTAGAGAAGGTTCCACTCAAGCCTGCTGTCAATACAAAGAATACCATGATGGTACCGTGCATGGTCACCAAGGCCAAATAGAAAGTAGGATCTAGCTTACCCGTCTCATCAATCCAACCACCCAACAAAGGGCGAAGGAATTCCAAATTCATATCTGGGAATCCAAGCTGTAAACGGAATAAAGTAGAAAGTAAACCACCAATAAGAGCCCAAAACATTCCTGTTACCAAGAACTGCTTGGCAATCATTTTGTGGTCAGTCGTGAATATATACTTCGTGATAAAATTATCATGATGCTCATGATCGTGATGATCCTGAACTGCGGTGTCATGATGTGCAACTGTCGCTGTAGCCATAACTTCTAATTTTATTTGTTGCTGTCGTTTAATTCAATACCTGCAAGTTCTTTTGATTCAGGACGTACACCTTCCGCAATGGCTGGGTTTTGCTGAATAAAAGATTTCTGTTCTGCCATCCACTTTTGATAAGCTGCTGGCTCCACCACTTCAATCACTTTTCTCATCGAAAAGTGTCCACGCCCACAGATCTCTGTACAAGCGATTTCATAATTAAACTCTGGGTTTTTCAACTCAGCTCTCATCTCTGCTGTTGTCTTGGTAGGGACAAACCAGAAACGAGTTGGCATGCCTGGTACAGCATCCATCTTCAAACGCATGTGCGGTGCAAACACAGAGTGTAACACGTCACGCGCTCTAATCTTAAACAAGACTGGCTCTCCTTTTGGAATCACTACGGTAGAGGAAGGAAAATCGTCTGTTGAATTTTTATCGGTAAAGTCAATTCCATGGGAATTGGACGCATTGATCAATCTATAATCGTAATCTCCCAACACGTTGTCTTTGCCAGGGTAGCGAACTTCCCAAGCAAATTGATAGCCCATGATTTCAACGACGTGGGCTTTTTCAGGAGCCGGAGCCGTGATGTCTGACCAGGCCATCCAACCAGAGATCACCAAGCCCGCCATTACCACACCAGGTACCGCTGTCCAAATAATCTCTAACTTATGGTTGTCAGGATAGAAAGATGCTTTTCTATTTTCCTTGTACTGATACTTGTATGGGAACACAAATAACAACACGTGGGTAATCAAAAATACCACACCCGTAACTGCCATAGTGATCCAAAACAATTCGTCTGTGATGACCCCATGCTCAGAAGCAATAGGCATCTGATAATTGTCGAATTCTTTGATGGAATACCAGAACATCAAGGCACCCGCAGCAACCATAAACACAAGGAATAAGATCGCATTGACCTTGTTGCTGGTCGTTTCAAGTTTCTTATCCGACCCTTTGACAACAGATACTAAGGTTTGTATTCTGTAGACCATCCAAACCAAGGATAGTAATAGGAGAACACCAACTGCAATTAGAAACGCGTACATAACTTAATTTTTTCGGATGAAGGATTAAATATGATGATTGTAACTTTCTTCAAGCATTGGGTGATTCTTTGCAATCAAGTTTTTCTTAGCCAGACCTCCAAGCACCACCAACGCCACCACTGAACCATAAACTAGGAACATACCCACTTCCATCAAACCAACACCACCGTTGTGGCCTAAAGTTCCCGGTTGTACCATAAGTACAAAATCAATCCAGTGACCAACCAACAAAATGGAACAAACTAGTTTGAGGAATACACCATGCCTTTTGGCATCTCTCGTCATAAGAACTAAGAATGGCAAGAAGAAGTTTAGCCCAAGATTCACAAAAAGGAAAGGACTGTAAACATCACTTGACAAGCGCTCAATAAAGTAAACTGTCTCCTCAGGGATGTTGGCATAATAAATCAACAAGAACTGAGAAAACCAGAGATAGGTCCAGAAAATGGAGAAACCAAAGACGAACTTACCCAAGTCGTGCACGTGGTTTTCGTTGACCATCTCCAAATAACCTTTTCCTTTTAAGAAAAGAGTCAATAAGGTGATTGCAGAAAGTCCAGATACAAACCAGGAGGCAAATACATACCATCCGAAGAGTGTAGAGAACCAGTGCGTATCAATAGACATCACCCAATCCCATGCAGATACAGAGGAGGATACTGCAAAAAAGATCAAGAAGAAGGCGGACCAGCTTCTCATTTTGTACCAGTGAGAAGAACCACCTAGCTGATCTTCTTGGGCAGAAATCTGCTTGAACTTATTGAAGAAGAACACCCAGAAACCAAAGAAGATGACCATTCTAGCGATGTAAAAGACAGGGAAGGTTCCCTTTTCCATCGGCCAGTAGAAGAAAGCGCCCTTGCCGTCGATGATCTTATCGTATTGGGGATCATTTTTGTCAAACAAATACGCGTGTGTCCAGTGGAACAAGTCGTGATTAGCTAGGAAAAAGGTAGCAATCATCAATAGACCTGCAAACGGAAGCCAGTTGCCAAAAGAAAGCATTACACGCAAGAGAGGTGCAGACCAGCCTGCCTGTGCGGCAAACTGAATAGCAAAGAAGAATACGCCTACAATGGCAATTCCTGTGAAAAACACGTTGTTGATCCACAAGTTAGCGTAAAGACGCTCGTACCAATGAAATGCATGTCCTCCCGCTGCGCTAGCCTCGTCGTGGCTTCCGCCAGTCATCGCCAAAACAACGCCAATGCCCAAAAGCACAGCACCGAAGGCCAAGACGGTCAAAATTGATTTTTTGATGGACGCAGTGAATTCAAATCGCTGATCCAAATTATAGTGATGTTCGCCGTGATGAGCCATGATTACTTAGCTGGATTTACTTTTGCTACCGCGGTAGTATCTGCTGCAGAAGCTGCTTCTGCAGCTACAGCCTTACCTTGGATAACTTGTTTGACATAGTGAACAATTTTCCATCTGCTTTCAGCAGGAATTTGAGAGCCATGAGCACCCATTCTACCCTTGCCTTTGGTGATGACGTGGAAGATGTGTCCTTCAGGAAGACCCACGTAAGCGCCTCCTTTGAGATTGGCCACACCACCGACCACTTGACCTGCCAGTCCATCTCCTTCACCACCCTTGCCGTGACAAGTGTTGCAATACTGTGTGTACAGTTGCTCACCAGCTTTGAGTACCTCTTCAGAGGCAACTACTGGATTGGGAATAAGTGCGGCTTTTTCAAGCTCAAACTGCTGCAAACGGTGCGGCAAGTAGCCTTGCTTGTTTCTAGGTACAGTATTGGCTACTGGCTCTCTCATGTTCATTCCGTGTGGATTGTTCACATTCGAGTTAAAATATTCACCTTTTCCATCTTCTCTTGTGGAAAGCCAAGAACCTTGTGCTTCGTCTTTAATTTGA
>JBIIFN010000023.1:0-22040 GCA_044237325.1 Algoriphagus sp. | reverse complement strand
AACCAGAATCCCATCTTCGGGGTGCCCGCCAATTTTAATGCAGATCGCTTGACCAAATTGGCCAATCTTGAAAAAAGCGACGAGGTGATGCAAGAACGCATTTACCTGCATACCGACCGCAAGCACTATTGGCCTGCGGAAAACATCTACTTCAAAGCCTACCTATCCTATGGCAACCCGCTCATGGCGGAAGAGCTGAGTAAGGTGCTGCACCTAGAACTCATCGATACCACGGGTTACGTCTGGATGCATCAAGTAGTGGAAATCAAAGGCGGGGTGGCCCAAGGGCATCTTTCTCTTCCTGATCTGGCCGAAACAGGTAATTTTTACTTGCGCGCCTACACTGCTTGGAGCCTCAATTACGAGCAGGAAGAGCTTGTCCTACCCATACAGATTTTAGCCCACCAGACACAGCCAGCTGCTTCTTTGCCCGCCTTAGGAGCGAAGCGTGTGGGTATTTTCTCAGATAAGCAGGCCTATGGACCAGGGGAAAAAGTAACGCTTAACATCCTTGCCGTAGATGAGGAAGGGAAACCTCTAAAATCCAATTTTTCTGTGTCGGTACTCGATGGCAACCAGGCCGTTTATGTACCCGAATCCAGAGGGATGGAAGCGCTTTTTTCCCCTTCCAAAAGAAAATCCCAAGGGGCTAACTTCCCTATTGAAAAGGGCTTTGAACTTGCTGGAAACCTGCTGGATGACAACGGAGCACCTGTGCAAGGATCCATCAAGGCATTTGTCAATGGATACGAGGACGTGCGAACGCTTAAATCAGGAAAAGATGGAAGCTTTAGCTTTCCCGCTTCAAACTTTCCCGGAGAGTTTGAAGTGTCCCTTCAGGCTACCGATCAAAATGCCCGCCCCATCCGGGTGATCCAATTGAAGGTAAAATCGTACCCAAGCCAAGGGTCCTTCGAGGCACTTCCCTTTCCTGGTTTGATGCCTAGGGGCATGCAGCCGGAAGCTTCCAACCTTCCTATCCAGCCCCTGAAACAAGGTGAAATCATGTTGGAGGAAGCGGTGGTAGAAGAAAAAAGGGAAAACTCCGTAGGTCCGATGATTTACGGAAAGCCAGACAAAGTGGTGACGACAGAGGGGATGAATCTAGTGGGTACGACCCTCCAATTTATTTATGCTCTATCCGCCCAAGTGGCAGGACTGAGAATTGTAGGCGCTCCTCCAAATGTCCGGGTTTCCTTTAGAGCGGGCGAACCACTGGTCCTAATCAATGGGGTACCCGCAAATGGATCTTCAGGAACGACACTTGGAGGTGGGGGTGGCGGCAGAACTTTTTACGAGGTATTGGAAGGGATCAACATCTTCAATATCGAGCGAGTGGAAGTGATTCGGCGCTTGGTGCCCATGTATGGGGACCTAGGAAGAAATGGGGTCATCTCCATTATCTTAAAATCTGGGGAACAACTTCAAAAAGAAGGCAATAATTTCACCCTGTTGAAGCTCCAAGGATTTGCGCCACGCATTCCCTTTGAAGTAGTCGAAGCAAGCAGAAAGTTTTATCCTTTCTTAAAGCCTTATCGCCCTACCCTGTATTGGAATCCATCCCTGACCAACGACGGGTCACGGCTTGCCATACCGATTGAGTTTATGCTGAATGAAAAAGCAGGGCCAATTTTGGTAGAAGTCCGTGGGATTACGGAACTTGGGGAGCCTATCTACGGTACCTTTGTGCTCAACGAGCACACAAAAGAGCCTGAGCAAAACTAGTGTACCACCTACTTCTTATTTCCTATCCGTGAAAAAACTCCTGTTACTAGCCATCTTTTTGTTTTTAGCTGTCCACATTTTTGCGCAGACGGGCACCCTCACTGGGCAAGTAAAGGATGCGGAGACAGGAGAACCCTTGCCTTTTTGCTCTGTCTTTGTCAACAACACCACCGTGGCCACGGTCACCGACCTAGACGGGCGCTACACACTCAGCGGCCTGGAAGCGGTACCTTTAGAGATTGGCTTTTCTTTCCTGGGCTACACTGCGCAAACCCGCAAAATCACGGTAAAACCAGGGGCCACGCTCACCATCAACTTAAGCATGGTTCCCTTGGCACAGGAGCTATCCGAACAAGAAGTAAAGTCCTCCCGTGATAAAACCTGGGAGCGCGACCTCCGCAAGTTTCAAAACCTCTTTATAGGTACTGACGAAGCGGCCGCACAAACTACGCTTCTCAATCCCTGGGTGATTGACTTTCCGGCCCCTACCGAAAAAGGAACTTTTCTCGCCAGTGCTGCCCAGCCCCTAGAAATCGAAAACCGATACTTGGGTTACAAAATTACCTTCAACCTCAAGGAATTTGTGGATGCCCCCACCGCCTACCGGATCGTAGGTGCAGCCAGATTTGAGTTGTTGCCTCCCGAGTCACCGGACCAGCAAGCCGTTTGGGAAAAAAACAGGGCAGCCATCTACCAACGCTCTCCAATGAACCTGTTTCGAGCGCTGCTCAAGGGTACGCAAGAAAGGGAAGGATTTTACCTCTACGGCGACAAGGCAGGGGGATCGGCGAGCATGAACATCCGCTCCGATATCTTTGCCAACGAGCTCGGGAAGTCTGTGGTGGCCTACAAAGCCGATCCCCTCGTCATTCCGGGCGGTACTCCTGAGGAATATTTGCTGCAACTCAAGGGAAGAATTGAAATTCACTACCAGAAGGGCTTTGCACAGGCCAACACTTACCGCGATGCGCCTTACCCCATCTCCTGGCTGGAAGTGAAAAATGGGCAAGTACGTGTACGGGAAAATGGTACAATCCTCAATCCCGAAGACCTGGTTTTCTCGGGAGATATGGACCGCAAGCGAATTTCAAATTTGTTGCCGCAAGACTATGACGCTGTCAAAGGCCTCCTGCTCCAAGATTTAGCTAAGACCGCCAAAAACTACCAGGAAAAGGTGTTTTTGCACACAGACAAGCCCTATTACTATGCGGGAGACAGCCTGTTTTTTAAAGGATATTTCGCCTACGGCAATCCCTATCTGCGGGATGGACTGAGTAAGGTGCTGCATGTGGAGGTAATCTCCGAAGCACGTGACATACTCATCTCCAAAAAGTACCCCATTCGGGATGGTATCGTAGTTGGGGACCTATACCTTCCGGACTCCCTTGACGGGGAGCGCTATTTCTTACGGGCCTACACCAACTGGATGCGGAACTACGGTCCCAACCAGTATTTCATGCAGCCCCTGTCGGTGCTAAACCCCTATAAGCGCATCGTGCAGGAAGAAGCACAACAGGAGTGGAGCAATCGGGGCGTCACGCTTCAGGCCGACAAGCCAACCTTTGGGGCGAGAGAGGAAGTGAATCTCCGTCTGCAGCTCAGAGATGAAAAAGGGCGTCCTGCTGCCTCAACGCTCTCGGTTGGTGTTTGGGATGCCGCCCAGCTCATTCCCATCCGTAGTCAGTCAGATCCTGGGAGCAGTTTGGCGCTCACGGACATTTCGGAGACTTTGGGAACCGACCGCTTTTCCTACCCCATCGAGGATCGCTTACGGGTAGAGGGAAAGGTAAGTGACAGCAAGGGGAAAGGAGTTGCCACTGAAATCACTGCCTTTGTGAATGATTTTCAAGGAACGATTAGTGTTTTTTCTACTGCGGAAGGGGCCTTTGCTCTGGAGGAAATGGAATTTTATGGATCCCTCAACTTGGGCCTCGTGGCGACAGACAAAAAAGGGAAACCATTAACAATCACTATTGAAGAAGCATTCAAAGCCCCGGTAGTCCTGCCGGCGGATCCTTTTTTTCCAAAAGTAACGACCCTCGCTACCCCAATTAAGATGTCGTCCAGCCAAGAAGAGCAGGCTGGAGTACCCAAGGCCGAAGAAAAACAGGAACAAAAAGCCATTTATGGAAGGCCAGATTTTATCATTGAAGGAGAAAAGTTGACCAAGACAGGCAGCTCCACCGACCTTGTCAATAGTCTGGTGGGCAATATCCCAGGAGCGCAAGTGACCCTTGTTGGCGGTACAGGGCAGCAAACCATTCGCTTGCGCGGCGGGTCAGTTTCTGCCAGCCGATCCATGGAGCCGGTGGTGATGGTGGATGGGATGGTGCTTGTGTCAGGAGGGTCCACGACCTCAGCAGACAACATCCGAACCATCAATCCTTTTGATATCGACCGGGTGGAGGTAGTATCTAGAATGGTTCCCATGCTCGGTGACCAGGGTAGAAATGGGGTCATCG
Organism: Algoriphagus sp.; assembly: GCA_044237325.1. Taxonomy (GTDB): domain Bacteria; phylum Bacteroidota; class Bacteroidia; order Cytophagales; family Cyclobacteriaceae; genus Algoriphagus. Next base: position 17,853 of record JBIIFN010000023.1, on the reverse strand, counting down.
CCATCTACCTAAAGGACAAGCTTGCGGAGGAGGACGTCTTGGCCAGCAAGGGTATCGTGCGTGTTACCCTGGAAGGCTTTCAGGCACCCTCGGACTTCACCAACATCAGCTATGGAGAGGGAAGTCCCGTCCGAGAGAAGGATGATCGACAGACTTTGTACTGGAATCCGTACCTGGTTGCCAACGAACAAGGAGAGGTACAACTGTCTTTTTTCTCCAACGACCTGGCCGGCCCTGTCGTCATAGAAGTTCGGGGACTGACCGTGGATGGCACCCTGCTAAAAGGCACTTTTCTTCTCAACAAAAAATAGATCCCTGCTTTACCTATCTTCCGTTTGGACCATGAACAAAGCCCCATTCCTATTTCTTTTTCTCTTGCTCCCAAGCCTGGGTTGGGCACAACTGAGTATTGGCCTGCGCGGAGGGTATGCGACCTCCTCTTACAGCTACCAAGCCACAGCGGACACGAGAAGTAAAACGGTAGATGGAATTGGTGCACCTACGTTTGCGCTGGTGCTCGAGTACTTTGATTCCAAGAATGCAGGCGTAGAACTCAACGTGCAGCAGCTTACACTAGGTTTTGCCCAAGTCAACGATGCGGGAAAAGTAAATCAATCCGAGTTTACCTACCTCAAAATCCCCTTTCTAGCAAGCATTTTTGCGGGCAGATCGGGCAGATTTCAGATTAAGTTTGGTCCACACTTGGGATTCCTCACCGAAGCCAAAGACCTCAAAAGAGAATATTCTGGTGCCCTACCGAAAGAGCTGCCCACCTTTGGGCAGCCGGGAGATGCACCCAACACCCGCATGTATGGGCTCACGGCAGGTGCCGGGATATCCAAGCTCTTTGGCAAGTCTACCCTTTCGGCAGAGGCCAGGTTTGCCTACGACTTCACCAATCCAGAATCTCAAGATCGGATTTTTGACATGAGCTCCACCAACTTGGAGCTGACAGTGGCTTACCTATTCCGAATCAAAGAGCGGGCCCCAAAAAGCCCTTAACCTAAACCCTTTGCAAGCTTGCTTGTACTCGGTACCTTTGTACACTATCCTCCCACTGCAACCATGAAAATACAGTTGATCAATGGCCCTAACTTGAATTTGCTCGGCAAGCGAGAGCCCGAGGTATATGGCAGTGAATCTTTTGAAAGTTATTTTGTGCAGCTGCAAGCCCAATTTCCAGCCGTAGAACTTTCCTACTACCAAAGCAATGTGGAAGGGGAGTTGATCAACAAAATTCAGGAAGTAGGCTTTTCTGTCGATGGCATTATTTTGAATGCTGGAGGCTATACGCATACCTCGGTAGCCCTTTCCGATGCGGTGGCAGCGGTCACCACACCAACGGTGGAGGTGCACATCTCTAATTTGTACAAGCGCGAAGAGTTTCGCCACAAAAGCATCCTTTCCAAATCCTGTGTGGGCATGATTGCTGGCCTAGGATTGAAAGGCTATGCCTTGGCCATCCAGTATTTTCTATCCAACGCTAGCCGATGATTACCTTTGCTCCCGGACCTTCGAAGGTCTACGACGCTTTGCCTCAGTACTTGCAGGAGGCCTATACACAAGGGATTCTGAGTGCCAATCACCGCAGTTCAGTGTTTATGAAGTTGTATCGGGATACTGAACAACTTTTCCGCGACAAGCTGCAGTTGCCTGAAGATTTTACGCTCCTCTTTACTTCTTCGGCTACAGAAAGCTGGGAGATCATTTCCCAGTCCTTAGTAGCACATTCCAGCTATCACTTGTATTCGGGTTCCTTCGGAAAAAAATGGCTCGAGTACGCACAGCACATTCTGCCAGCTACCCAAGGTTTCAAGTTGGCGCCCAACCAAGCCATTGACGTTGCTTCGCTCAACATCGATGCTGCGGTGGATTTGATTGCTGTCACACAAAACGAAACAGCGAACGCTTCACAAGTACCCATGACCGTGCTTCGGGAGCTAGCAGCCCGCTATCCGGAAAAAATGATTGCGGTCGACACCACCTCTTCCATGGGAGGCATTGCCTTTGATTTTGCGTTGGCTGATGTCTGGTATGGGTCAGTGCAAAAGTGCTTTGGTCTGCCGGCTGGATTAGGAATTCTTTTGCTTTCTGGCAAGGCCAAAGCAAAAGTGGCTCAGCTTGGAGAGCGAGGACGCTATAATAGCCTCAGCTTCATGCTGGAAAATGCAGCCAACTACCAAACCCATTACACACCCAATGTACTGGGCATCTACTTGCTGTACCGCGTACTTCAGGACATGGATCCCATTGCCCAGGTGGATGGACGGCTTCGCGCCCGCATGGCCGTCTTGGAAGAAGCGGTGGCTCAGTCTCCTACGTTTGACCTGCTGGTAGACAATGCCGCTACGCGGAGTACCACCGTGCTTGCGGTGTCGGGAACGGAGGAAGCGATTGCGGCGGTCAAAAAGGCGGCCGAAAAAGAAGGTATGCAGCTTGGAGGAGGCTATGGTCCTTTGAAGGCAAGCAGCTTTCGGATTGCCAATTTCCCAGCGGTCACCGACGCAGAATTTATGCGTTTGGTAGACTTCTTGAAAAAGTACTAAGCCTGTTCAAAATCTGTGAGCACAAAAAAAGTCCCGTACATACGGGACTTTTTTTGTGAATTGGGAATGCAATACTATTCCTTTTCCGCAGGGGTAACATTCGATTCAACACCATCCAAAACTTCACCTTCCTTGCTGGCGATGACAGCTGCGACCACTACGTCGCCAGTGATGTTGACTACTGTCCTAAACATGTCTAGAATTCGATCTGGAGCCATGATTAGCGCAATGCCCGCTGCAGGAACGCCGATAGACTCAAGTACCACGATGAGCATAATTAGGCCCGCACCAGGTACGCCGGCAGATCCTACTGCAGCCAAAGTGGAGGTCAACACAATCATCACTTGCTGGCCGAAGGTGAGTTCCATTCCTAGCGCCTGGGCTATAAATACAGCCGCCACACTTTGGTAAAGACTAGTGCCGTTCATGTTTACGGTGGCTCCTAATGGGAGAACAAAGCTGGAGATGTTTTCAGACACGCCCAGCTCTTCTTCGGTGATCTTCATGGTGACAGGCAGCGTAGCATTACTGGAGCTAGTAGAAAATGCAAGCAGTTGTGCAGGTCGGATGGCACGGAAAAAGTGGCCTACAGGAACCTTGGTCATGAATTTTAGCAAGAGTGGGAACATGACTACCATGACAATGAAAAGACCTGCTAGGACGATCAAGCTGTATTTGAGCAAAGCTAAAAGCAGGGTGACGGCAGAATCGGGATCGTCTCCAGCAATCTCTACTATCAAGGAGGCCATGAGTGCAAATACACCGTAGGGCGCAATGACCATGATGTAGTTTACGATTTGGGTAATCACCTCGTTGAATCCGTCAAAGAAGGCCATTACAGGTTCTGCTTTGGATCTTGGGATTTGGAGTAGGGCAATGCCTGCTAGGATGGCAAAGAATACGACTTGCAGCATGGCCGCATTGTCCGTGGTTGCCAAAAAGAAGTTTTGAGGCACCATGTCAATCAAGGGCTGCAGTGGGCTTTGGTCCTGAAGTTGTGCCGCTGATTCCGCACGCTTGCCTGCATCACCTTCGTACATGGCCATCAGATTTACCCGAGTCGATTCGGGCAAGGCTGCACCTGGCTTAAACAAGTTGACCAAGCCAAGACCTATACTGATGGAAATCACAGTGGTGACAAGGAAGAGGAAGAGTGTTCGTCCACCGATGCGGCTCAACTTGGAGATATCTCCCAGGTTGGATACCCCGATGATCAAAGAGGCAAGTACCAATGGCATGGCAATCATTTTCAGTCCATTGATGAATATGGTGCCGACAGGCTTGATGTAGTCCAAGGTGATCCACTTGGGCATGTCTGTTTTGATGGAGATGAGACCAAAGGCCAGGCCAAGGACTAATCCGATAATAATCTGTGTGTGTAACGGTAACTTTTTCAAAAGTGGGTTGGGTTAAAGAGCGTCAAGTTTATTGGTTTTGGAGAGTAATAGGAAGTCCGCCAGCACGAGAGCTGCCATGGCTTCAACGATAGGTACCGCTCGCGGTACAACACAGGGATCGTGGCGGCCTTTGCCCGATACGGTCACTGCTTCACCTGCTTCATTTACGGAAGCTTGGTCTTGCATGATGGTGGCAACAGGTTTGAAGGCTACGCGGAAGTAGATGTCCTGACCGTTGCTGATGCCGCCTTGGATTCCACCAGAGTGGTTGGTGAGCGTATGTATTTTGCCGTCTTGCTGTACAAAGGCATCGTTGTGCTGCGAGCCGCGAAGGTTTACCCCTTCAAAGCCACTTCCATATTCGAATCCTTTGACGGCATTGATGCTTAGCATGGCCTTGCCCAAGGCAGCGTGGAGGCGGTCAAATACAGGCTCTCCAAGTCCTGGGGGGCAATTTTTGATGACACAAGAGACGATACCCCCGATGGTGTCGCGGTCTAGCCGTACGGCATCGATGTGATCGATCATGCGTGCAGCCAGTTCGGGATCGGGACAGCGAACGATGTTGTCCTCCGCCAAATCCAAGTTGAGTTCGGTATACGATTTTTCTATGCGTAGGTCCCCCACTTGTGAGACATAGGCTTGAATACTTATTCCTTTGGTGCCTAGGAGCTGCTTTGCGATGGCTCCACCAGCTACGCGAGCTGCGGTTTCGCGGGCGCTAGACCTACCTCCTCCACGGTAATCGCGGTGGCCATATTTTTCGAAGTAGGTGTAGTCTGCGTGGGAAGGGCGAAACTGGTCTGCAATATGCGCGTAGTCCTTGCTCTTTTGATCGGCGTTGGGGATAAGGATGCCAATGGGCGTGCCGGTTGTTTTGCCTTCAAAAACCCCCGAAAGGAGTTCAATTTCGTCCTCTTCTTTGCGTTGCGTGGTGATTTTGGATTGGCCGGGTTTGCGTCGTTGCATTTCCAAGCGAATCTTTTCCAGGTCAAGCGTCAGTCCGGCAGGGCAGCCTTCCACGATGGCGCCAAGGGCTTTGCCATGGGATTCACCGAAGGTGGTGAGTCTAAAAAGCATACCGAATGAATTGCCCATTATATCTTTTTCCTGAAAATGAGTACAGCCAAGAGTACGACGGCAGCTAGGAGCAGCACGTTGATAGCGGTGGTAAAGTAGTACTTATATCGCTCGTTTAAAAACTGATTGCTTTCGGTGGCGATTTTGTCGTAAAGTCCACCTAGACGCTGCCCTGATAGGGCTTCGTTGACCTTGGATTCTCCACTGACGGTAATTTTGGCTTGAGGCACGAGGGTGTCATAGACGCCTCGCTCGGAGTCAAAGTAGATCCAGTTGAAGTAGTTTTCGAGGGGGTAGGTACCGGCTTCGTTGAGGGTAATGAAGTAATCAAATTCTTTGATGCCTGATACACGGCCATAGCCGCGGTTGATTTGCTGACGTACGTTGGGGTCAAAAGCATTCAGGTTGGCTCCAGGAAGGCGCTTTGGTGCGGACAAAGAGTTGATGTTGCCGATGCCAGAAATACCAAAGTTGTAGGTAAACCCTTCACCCGTCTTCACATCCAGATTGGTGATATTTTCTCGGAGTTGGAAGATCCCTACAGCCACTTCATTTTTGAGTGGATGCGGGGGCAGTGGTTTTACGGTGATTACTTTGGGGCTTGAGTAGAAGACCTTGAAGTCTTCCTGTCTGTTGGCACCAAATAGGGAAGGGTTTTTGGCCACCTTGTATTTAATCATTTCCCAAGGAACGCGCGGGATGTTGATTTTTCCTTCGGAAAAAGGGAAAAACGTGCTTTCAAAGACCTTAAACTTCACCCATCGCTTGCCGTTTAGTTCCACCGTTTGCGGTTCGATGTTGGTGATACTAAAGTTTTCCTCCCAGGCGTTTGCAGGCTTGAGTTTTTTCAAAATAGCGTCCAGCTGCTTTCCTGGGTCGTAAAATTGAAAAGGGGCTTGGTTTTGTTCGGACATGAAAAAAGAAATGTCCATCGTAAATCCTTCGCCGGCGTAGACTTCGGATTTGTCTATGGTCACAGAGAAGAAGGCATCGTCAGCTATTTCTACAAACTCAGGCACCTCGTTGCTTCTTCCAAAAAAGTCGGCAAAAGGGTCAAAGTCGGCGCCTGTGGATGGTTGGGCGCTGGCTGCATCTGTGACAGTGATTTTTTTACCCGGTGAGGAATAGGATTTGCCGTTGATGAGAACGGAAAATTTACCTAGCGTAAACTGGCCCTTACGACTAGGTTTGTAATACTGGATGATGCTATTGGAGCTGCTCATCTGTCCATTGATGATATTCATGGACGAGGACTGTGAGATGCCTTGCTTTTGAAATCCCTGGATTTCGGGGAATTGGTCGTAGGACTTTATTTTTTCATTGGATAGCGTGACCTTGATGGTAAAGGTCTCGTTGAGTCCCAGCTGATCTGCCCCTAGGTCTACTTTTACCTCCTGGGCATAGGCCAAGCTGCCCAGCAGAAGGGAAAAACAAACCAAAGCGAGAAAACGTGCCGTCGTAATCATTGTTGCAAAATAGGAGAATTTCGAGTAGTACTGGCAAAATAACGCAACATCTTCGGATATGCCTCCGTTGAAAAACTTAAAATCAGTTAATGACTTAAATTTTTCCGTCTATGTTAGAATACTTGAAGACCATCCTGCAGAAAGTAAGTTTCAGCAGGTTTCTTTTTGAAAGGGAACTGAAAAAAGGCCTTGGTTACCTACTTCCTGCGGAGCTTCTTGAATTTAAGACCTGGTGTTACGAACGATTTGGCCACCTGCATCAGGCCATTTTACTTCGACATGTGGGGCCGCTGGTCCTGCTGCCGCCGACAAGCTGAAAGCAAAAAATCTCCTGAGCGACCACTCAGGAGATTTTTTTATGAAGCTCCTTCGGGAAGGTCGATTTACCTCGTTTGCTTCAAACGGAAATAGCGGTAATTTTGCCTAAGTTTTTTTAAATCATCACATGACAAGCAAACCTACCCTCCTCGTTTTAGCTGCCGGTATGGGCAGTAGGTACGGGGGCAACAAGCAAATAGACGGTTTTGGGCCCAACGGCGAAACTATTTTAGAATACTCCATTTTTGACGCCATCCGTGCAGGATTTGGCAAGGTGGTCTTTATCGTACGTGAGGAAATCTTGGAATTGGCACAGGAAAAGTTTGTGCCCAAGCTGCAAGGTAAAATCGAGATCGACTGGGTGCTTCAGTCCTTGGATAGCTTTGTGCCCGCCAACCTAAAGCAGGCGGACCGAGTAAAGCCTTTTGGAACAGCCCATGCGGTGCTTTGTGCCAAAGATGCGGTGAAGGAGCCTTTTGCCGTGATCAATGCGGACGACTTTTATGGAAAAGAGGCGTTTGACGTGCTAGGTAAGTTTTTGACAACCGCGGTACAGCCCAACCTGCACGCCATGGTGGGCTATGCGCTACAAAATGTATTGTCCGAACACGGCACCGTGAGCCGGGGCGTATGTGAAACCAATGAAAAAGGGCAGCTGATCGGCATGACTGAGCGAACCTCCATTGCCAAAGAAGGAAACAAAATCATCAGTCGTGGTGAAGGAGAGGCCTTGGAAATCGCGCCAGCCACGCCTGTTAGCATGAATTTCTGGGGATTCCATCCAGCGGTTTTTGCGGATATTGAGCAGATGTGGGAGGAGTTTTTGCCGGTCAACTTGGGCAATCTGAAATCGGAATTCTTTATTCCTACCGTGGCCAACAATCTGATTCAAGCCCAAGAGGCTGCTTTTGAAATTCTTCCTGGGGGCAAGACCTGGTTTGGGGTAACCTATACCGAGGACAAGCCGGTGGTCATCGAGGCCCTGCGGCAGCTACATGAGCAGGGAGAATATCCCACGACATTATGGTAAACTACAGGGGCTTCGGCCCCTTTTTTTTTGAGAATGGCTTGCTTAGCCAGAAGCTAAAATTCTAGTTTTCAAAATTTGATGGATAGCTCTAGCCGTCCACCAAAACCAAGTTCAATGATTTTTTGAAGGGTCGAAATTCGCGCTTCTTTTATGTCGTTCTCAATTTTTGAGATATAGGATTTTGTGGTCCCAACTTGTTCTGCAAGTTGCTCCTGTGTCATACCCATTTCGACACGCGTGTTGTGAATCAATGCGCCAATTTTAAACGCCTCATAACCCGCTTCAAGTTCGTCACGCTCCTTTGTTCCACGTTTGCCGTAGTTTTTCTCTTTAAACTCTTCAAGAGTCATCAAGTTTTTATTATCCGTTTTCATAGTCTGAAAATAATCAACTTTCCTGAGAAAGTACCTTCCCATCTTCGAGGTGAAAAAAGACGACTTCAGCATCAAGGGCACGAAGGATCTCCTTGGAGCGCTCCGGTCGCGCATCGGTCAAAAAGAGCTGCCCAAATGTTCCTTGGGATACGAGCTGCATGAGCTTGGTGATGCGCTCCTCGTCCAGCTTGTCAAAAATATCGTCGAGCAATAGCAGTGGTTTCTCTCCTTTTGCTTTTTCAAAAAGGGCAAATTGCGCCAGCTTCAAGGCGATGATAAAGGACTTTTGCTGCCCTTGGCTACCCAACTTGCGCAGGGGATGCCCATCGATCTGAAAATCAACATCGTCTTTGTGGATGCCTGCATTGCTGTTTTTGGTGGCAAAGTCTTTTGGGCGAAGCCCTAAGAAATAAGATGGAAAATCTTCCCGCAGCGCCTCTGTTTCGTAGCGCAGCGCTACCTTTTCTCTGCCCGTAGACAAGGTTTCGTAGTAGGTTTGCACCAGTGGGGTAATTTCCTCCATCAATGCAGCACGCCGCTGGGCAAGTAGCTGGCTCAAAGGGACCAGCTCCTCGTCGTAGGCACCAAGTAGCGTGAGATCACGCCTGCCTGTATCGCTAAATTGCTTAAGTAGCGCATTGCGCTGCTTGAGGTAATGGTGGTAGCGAATCAGCTGCTCCAGGTAGCTGCGGTCTAGCTGAGCAAGGAGGCCATCAAAAAACTTTCTTCGCCCCTCACTACCGCCCTTGATGAGTTCGGTGTCATCTGGCGCAATCAATACCAAAGGAATTTTGCCCACATGGTCACTGATTTTTTCTACCGCCTTTCCATTTTGGAAGACCTGTTTCTTTTTTCCTACCTCCAAGGAGCAGCGGACCTCCAAGGCGGCGGACTCCACTTCAAATACGCCCTTGATGGTGAAAAAATCAGTCCCATGCTGCAGGTGGAGCGCGTCGCTGGACTGCAAGGAACTTTTGGTAAGGGAGAGGTAGTGGATGCCGTCCAGCACATTCGTTTTACCACTGCCATTTCTACCCACGAGGCAATTGATTTGCCTGCTGAAGGTAAGCTTGGTTTTGCCGTGGTTTTTAAATTGAATGAGGTCGAGGGACTCCAGAATCATGCTGGCGGCGAATTATTTGCGTGGTATCCTAATTTTAAGGACGGGATTGTTATATTTGAGGCCTAAAATAGCATATTTTGATCAGTACCTATGGCAAAGAAAACTGCAGCTGCTAAGACAAAAGTAACTTACTCCAAGGAGACCTACGCTTTCTGGTACGAAAGCATGCTCTTAATGAGACGTTTTGAGGAAAAGGCAGGCCAATTATATGGCCAACAAAAGATCAGAGGTTTTTGTCACCTGTACATTGGACAGGAGGCTTGTGCTTCGGGGGCCATTTCTGCACTTACCAAAGACGACAAGTGGATCACTGCCTACCGTTGCCATGCCCATCCGCTGGGCTTGGGAACCGACCCTGGAGCGATCATGGCCGAACTATACGGCAAAGCTACGGGAACCACCAAGGGTAAAGGTGGCTCGATGCACATTTTTGATAAAGAAAGAAACTTCATGGGAGGCCATGGCATCGTAGGAGCACAGATTCCTATGGGCTTGGGTGTGGCTTTCGCAGAAAAATACGCCGGCACGACTAACCTATGTATAGCCAAAATGGGTGACGGTGCCCTTCGCCAAGGTGCAGTGCACGAGGCTTTCAACTTGGCTATGCTCTATAAAAGCCCGGTGATCTTCGTCATCGAAAACAACGGCTATGCGATGGGTACTTCTGTGGCCAGAACTTCTAATGTGACGGAACTTTATAAAATTGGTGAAGCCTACGACATGCCTTCCTTCCCTGTGGATGGAATGAATGTGGAGGCAATTCACGAGGCTGTTGCCGAAGCTGCAGCAAGAGCCCGCAGAGGAGATGGACCTACGCTATTGGAATTTAGAACCTACCGCTTCAAAGGCCACTCCATGTCGGACCCTCAGAAATACCGCTCCAAAGAAGAAGTGGAGGAATACAAGCAGCGCGATCCAATCGAGCAAGTGCTGGGTACCATCCGTGACCATAGCATTTTGAGCGAAGCGGAGCTAGAGGCAATCAACAAAAAAGTAAAAATGCAGGTGGAAGAGGCAGTGAAGTTTGCCGAAGAATCCCCTTGGCCAGATGGAATGGATGCTTTCAAGGACGTATACGTTCAAGAAGATTATCCTTTCGTCATGGAATAAATGAGCACTAAGCTAGCGTCATGCGCCTAGCTTGTGTATTTGATAAAAAGCGTATATTTGCGACCGAAATTTGAGTATTATGGCAACGAAACAACCGAAAAAATCAGACCAAAACGAACTTATCGAAAACCCTGAGGTGATCGCAGAAAAGCTAGTTCCTGGTGAGGATTTTTTGAAAAATAACAGCAAAATACTAGCAGGAGTACTTGCAGTAGCTATTGTATTGATTGGAGGAATTCTGTTTTTCCAATACAATACCCAACAGCAAAACGAAAAAGCTCAGGCTGAAATGTTCCAGGCGGTGTACTTCTTCGAGCAGGACAGCATAGACTATGCGTTGAATGGAGATGGCATCAACAAAGGCTTTCTTTCCATTGTAGAAAACTACCCACGTACAGATGCCGCCAATTTGGCCAACCTGTATATTGGGTCAATCTACCTGTCACAGAAAAACTTCAAAGATGCACTTACACATTTGGAAGATTTCTCTTCAGACGACTACTTGGTACAAGCCAAAGCCTATTCTCTGGTAGGAGATGCCAACTTGGAGTTGGGAAATACCGATGAAGCCATTGCCCAGTATACCAAGGCAGCTCGCACCAACGAAAACAAGTATCTATCTCCAAAGTACCTTGCCAAGCTTGCCGTAGCGCAAGAAGAAGCAGGTAAGGTGGAAGATGCCATCAAGACCTACACAGAGATCGAAGAGAAATACTACGAGTCTTTTGAATACGCAGTGGCACGAAAACACAAAGCACGCTTGGAAGGCCCTGCCGCTAAGTAATGCTTTATTAAAGCATACTAGAAGAGTAAGGCGCTTGGTGTCTTACTCTTTTTTGTTTTACCCCTATTCTTAACCCCTCCCTCATGGCCAGTTCCCTAAAAAGCCTTAGCGACTACAGTTCCAACAACCTGACCGACGTTTCTTCCAAAAAATTTGCCATCGTCGTATCGGAGTGGAATGCTGAAGTAACCGAATCCCTGTACTCAGGCGCTTACCAGACGCTGCTTCACCATGGCGTAAACAAAGAGCATATTATTCGTAAGCAGGTACCAGGCTCCTTTGAGCTCACCCTCGCTGCCCAATGGTGCGCACAAGACGAGCAGGTAGACGCAGTGATCTGCTTGGGTTGTGTCATTCAAGGTGAAACACGCCACTTCGACTTCATCTGTGATGCCGTTGCACATGGGATCACCCAGGTAAGTTTGAAATACAACAAGCCGGTGATTTTTGGGGTGCTGACACCCAACACACAGCAGCAAGCACTTGACCGTGCGGGAGGAAAGCACGGTAACAAGGGCGACGAGGCCGCGATTACGGCCATCAAAATGCTAGGATTCTAACTCTATCTCAACGACGTTATGAAAATCATGAAGTTTGGAGGTACCTCTGTGGGCCGTCCCGAACGAATGCATCAGGTCAAAGACTTGATTACCCGCAGTACGGAGCCCACCCTGGTGGTGCTTTCTGCCTTGTCAGGTACGACCAATGCCTTAGTGGGTATTGCTGACGCACTTGCCGCTGCCGATAAGCCGTTGGCAAAGGAGCGAATCGATGCCTTGCATGCGCATTATCTTGATTTTTACCCAGCCCTACTGGCTAGTCCTGCCGCAAGAGAAAAAGCAGAAGTAATTCTCAAAGAACATTTTGAGCTTTTGCATATTCTCCTCAAAATCTCCTTCAACGAGGCCATTCAGCGGGATATCGTGGCCCAAGGGGAACTCCTATCCACCAAACTTTTCCATACCCTGCTTGAGGAGTTGGGTATCCCGGCAGTGTTGCTGCCTGCCTTGGACTTCATGAGCATGGATGAAAACTCCGAACCCGAGCTGGGCAATATAGCGGAGAAGTTGACAGCCCTCCTTGCGCAGTACCCCGAGCAGCGCCTCTTTATCACCCAAGGGTATATTTGTAAAAACCACCGCAACGAGGTTGACAACCTCAAGCGTGGAGGTAGCGACTACACGGCGTCCTTGGTGGCTGCAGCTTTGCATGCCTCTGTTTGTGAGATTTGGACCGACATCGATGGCATGCACAATAACGATCCCCGTATCGTGAACCGAACGCGTCCCATTGCCGAGCTTTCCTTTGATGAGGCGGCCGAGTTGGCCTACTTTGGTGCCAAGATCCTTCATCCTGCCTCCATCTGGCCAGCCCAACTACATAACGTGCCTGTGCGTCTGCTCAACACGATGGATCCTGCTGCTGCTGGCACCCTGATCAAGGCGGAAGTTGCTGAGCAGGGAGTAAAGGCCATTGCTGCGAAAGATGGCATCACGGCCATCAAAATCAAGTCCAGCCGCATGTTGCTGGCCTATGGATTTTTGCGTCGCATATTCGAGGTCTTTGAAAACTTCAAGACTCCCATTGATATGATTACAACTTCGGAGGTAGCTGTGTCGGTGACTATTGATGACCTCAGTCATTTGGATCAGATTGTCGAAGAGTTGAGACGCTTTGGAACGGTGGAAGTTGATACGCATCAGGCAATCATCTGTGTGGTGGGCAATGGCGTAGCCGAAACCAAGGGAGTGATCAAATCCGTGATGGATGCTTTGGCAGATATCCCTGTGCGCATGGTTTCCTTCGGTGGAAGCAAGCATAATGTTTCTATTCTGGTAGATGCGCAATACAAGGTGCAAGCACTTCAGCGATTGAACGAAGGAGTTTTTGTCTGGTAAGTCAACCTATTTCAACTATGTCAAACTCGACCCCTGGATTTTTACAACGTCTTCAAGCCAAATGGCAGTTGAAAAGCCTGACCCAAGGGCTGCTGGTATTGCTGGTTTTTGCCTGTACAGGAACTACCATCTTATTGATTAAGAATCCTATCCTTGCTTTTTTTGGCGTCGAAAGAGGCGGAGGGTTTATGAATACCCTCGCATACCTACTGCTGGTGTTGCCCTTGTACCAAATTATGCTCTTGATCTATGGGGTTATTTTTGGGCAGTTTCGCTTTTTTTGGGAAAAGGAAAAGCAACTCGTGAAGCGAATTGGGGGAATTTTTATCCGAAAAAAATAGAAGGCTCCAGATTAACTGATGCGGCTCCAGTTGACAGCCGTCTTCTTTTGTGCCTTCACCTGCCGAAGTATCGGCCCATTTTGAGGCTGCTCTAAGGCAGGATCTGTAGCCAGCAGCTGTTGGGCAGCATCTCTAGCCAAGGTAAGGAGGTGTGCGTCTTTGCTCAGGTCAGCAATCAACAAGTCGGTGATCCCACTCTGCTGGGTGCCCATCAGATCGCCAGGGCCTCGGAGCTTGAGGTCGACATCTGCTATTTCAAAACCATCGTTGGTGCGAACGAGTGTCTCTAGGCGGATGCGCGAATCACGGCTCAGCTCGTACTTACTCATCAGCACGCAATAACTTTGTTCGGCCCCTCGTCCTACCCTACCTCGCAGCTGGTGCAACTGAGACAGGCCAAAACGCTCTGCATTTTCTATGACCATGACCGAGGCATTGGGGACGTTGACCCCAACCTCAATGACGGTAGTGGCCACCATTATCTGCGTTTCCCCCTTTACAAATCGCTGCATCTCGTAGTCCTTGTCGGCGGCCTTCATCCCTCCATGCACGATGCTGAGGTGAAACTGTGGGAAAGCGCGTGCAATACTTTCGTAGCCATCCATCAGATTTTTTAGATCCAGACTTTGGGACTCCTCAATCAAGGGATAGACCAAGTATACCTGCCTTCCTTTACTCACCTCTTGGTTAATGAATCCAAAGACCTTAAGTCGGTCCTTGTCGTAGCGGTGCACGGTTTGAATGGGTTTTCTCCCGGCCGGCAGTTCGTCTATGACCGATACGTCTAGGTCCCCGTACAGCGTCATCGCCAAGGTACGTGGAATCGGTGTGGCCGTCATGACGAGTACATGGGGTGGGTATGCCTCGTTTTTGGCCCAGAGTTTTGCGCGTTGCGCTACCCCAAAGCGGTGCTGCTCGTCCACAATGACAAGGCCCAAATTTTTAAACTGTACCACGTCTTCAAGCAAGGCATGTGTGCCAATTAAGATCTTTAGTTCCCCAGATAGTAATTCTTCATGGAGCACCTTTCTTGCTGCCTTTTTGGTCGAGCCAGTGAGTAAGGCAATACGAATGCCCATCTGTCCTGCATAGCGGCTCAAGCCCTCAAAGTGCTGGTTGGCCAGGATCTCTGTAGGCGCCATGAGGCAGCTTTGTGCACCCGAACCGATGGCCAGCAACATACTGATGAAGGCCACCATGGTCTTGCCACTCCCCACATCTCCTTGAATGAGGCGGTTCATCTGTTTGGCCGACTTCATGTCCTCGAATATCTCGCGAATCACTCGCTTCTGCGCATTCGTGAGTTCGAAGGGGATATGGTCCTTGTAAAATGTTGTTAGCAGGGAAGTGGAGGCAAGTACCTGGCCTTGGGATTTTTCGGTACGGGTAACCTTTAGGCTAAGAAGCCGAAGCTGCAGGTAGAAAAACTCTTCAAACTTGAGTCGTTTTCTCGCCCGGGCAAGTAGGTCTGGGCTGCTAGGAAAGTGAATCTGCTTGATGGACTCCTGCTTGCCTATGAGCTGGTATTGCGTCAAAATGTCTACCGAAAGGGTCTCTTGTATGTAGGGAAAGACCATGGGAAGTAGAACTTCCAGCATGCGCGAGAAGCCCTTGGAATCTAAAAATCGAATGCGGAGCTTCTCTGTGGTGGAGTAGACCGGCTGAAATTTGTTTCTCGACTCGTTTGCTGCCGTGATGGGCTCCAACTCCGGGTGGGCCATGCTCCATTTGCGTCCATACTGGGCGGGCTTGCCCAAGAAAATGTACGTTGCTCCTAAGGGTAATTTTTTTTGCACCCAGGTGATGCCCTTAAACCAGGTCATCTCCATTTCTCCTGTGTCGTCAACGACCAGGGCCACGAGTCGTTTTTTAGGACCCATGCCTACCAAGTCTACACTTTTGATGCGGGCAATCACCTGCACCGTCTCGAGCTCTTCGTGGAGGTCCTTGATTTTTAGAAAGGTGGTGCGGTCCTCGTAGCGGAAGGGATAATGTTGCAGGAGGTCTGCATAGGTGAAAATGCCCAGCTCCTTGTTTAGCAATTCGGCCTTCTGAGGGCCGACGCCCTTCAAGTATTCGATGCGTGTATCAAAAATGGCAGACAAGGCAGGTGTTTTTAGGATAGCCCAAGTTAAGCTCCGCTCCTCGGAATTGCCAAGCCTTTGGGGGAAATTGTCGGGGAAATGCCTTGACTTAGGTGTTGATCGCTTGGACCCGGCTCCAGCACGCGTCTAGGGCCGCTGACTGTGCTTGTTGGCTTTGCAGCAGGGCGAGCTGATTTTTGGCGCGGTGAAGGTTTTGTTCTGGATAGCTGACGCGGTAGTAGACGTTTCCTTCGAGGTGATCAGTCAAAAAACGCAGTCCCATGATCAATGTCATCACGGCTCCACCCTGACGTAAGGAATTGGCTTCTGCCGGGCTAAGCGCACCACCAAGTCCCTCCCAATAGCCAAGCAGGAGCTCTTCAAACAGGTTGGGGAGGAGGGCTATTTGGTCCCATGCGGTGGATGTTTCGGGCTGGCTACAGGCCACTGTGCGCACCAAGTCTCCAAAATCATACATGAGGTAGCCTGCCATCAGCGTATCCAAGTCCACGAGGGCTTCCACTGCGTCTAGGGAACTGGCAAAAATCAGGTTGTTGATCTTGGTATCGTTGTGGGTGGTGCGCAGGGGAAGCAGGGGAAGCTGCTCCAAATACCAATCGACTAAGGGCTGCTGGTCCAAGTAACTTTGGAGAAGTGCCTGTTCGTCTTGGGGCAGCGGAGGTGCTTGGTTGGCCACCTCCACCAATCGGGTAAAGCGGAGGTCTAGGCGGTGAAAATTGGGTATGGTCTCTTGAAGTTCGGCAGCAGGCAGTTTGGCTGCCCAAGCAGCGAACTTTCCGTAGGCCTGGGCAGCAAGACGAGCCTGGGCGGCTTGCTGGATTTGCTGCAGTGTTTTTCCTTCGACAAAGTCAAAAAGGCGGTAGTATTTCCCCTCGATTTGGGTAAGGCCTATTCCTTTTGCGTTGTGGAGCGGAAGTGGTAGTTGGAAGGGAAGTGGGGGGTCGGCCTGGTGGATGGAAAGTAGGCTTAAGTTGTGGTCAATGCGGTCGGGATAGCGAAATACCGAATCGTTGAATCCTTGGAGGATCCATTTTTTTTCTGCCTGACGCAGTAGGAGGGTTTCGTGAATCAGGCCTTCTCCAAACGGGGTGCAGGATAGGGCTGCATCGGTAAACTGTGGATAGGCCTGGCGAAGGGCAGTAGCTAGTGTGTCAAACATGGTACGAAAATAGAAAAGAAACCCTTGGCTAGGTAGCTGGATGTAGGGGATCGGAAAAAATTTGGGGAGCAAAATCCTCTTTCTATGGAGGTCTTGAGGTTGAAAATGGGCTAGATTCGGGAAATTGGTGTAGGCAAAGGTTAGGTTAGATTCTAAAAAAAATCGAAAAAGACCGACGCTCTTCAAAGAATATTTTTGTTTCTTGTCCCTTGAATTAACCTTAAACCCTATGAATGTAACCGCCTTGGATTGGGGCATCATTGCCGCCTTCTTCGTCATCTCACTTGTGATTGGATTGGCTTCTGCCAAATCTGCTGGAAGTTCTGCCAAAGAATTTTTCCTATCGGGACGCAACATGCCCTGGTGGCTTTTGGGGGTATCCATGGTGGCTACCACCTTTTCTGCGGATACACCTAACTTGGTAACGGATATCGTGCGAAAAAATGGGGTGGCTGGCAACTGGGCTTGGTGGGCTTTTTTGTTGACAGGGATGCTGACGGTATTTGTCTATGCCAAGTTGTGGAGAAGATCTGAGGCAACTACAGACCTTGAGTTTTATGAAATGCGTTATTCTGGAAAGGGAGCAGCATTTTTGCGTGCTTTCCGGGCCATCTACCTAGGCGTATTTTTTAACGTGGTGATTATGGCTACGGTATCTTTGGCAGCCATCAAGATTGGCGGGGTCATGCTGGGGCTTTCTCCTGTCCAAACCTTACTTATTGCTTCTATCGTCACGGTGGTGTACTCTTCTTTGGGCGGATTAAAAGGGGTCTTGTTGACTGACTTCTTCCAGTTTTTCATTGCGATGATTGGCTCATTTGGTGCTGCGTACTATGTGCTAGAGTTACCAGAAATAGGTTCGTTGCAGCAGTTGTTGAGCCATGAAGTGGTGGCGTCTAAGCTGGACTTTGTTCCAGATTTCACCAACCCGAATGTGTACATCCCCCTCTTTATCATGCCGATTGCTATCCAGTGGTGGGCTACTTGGTATCCAGGAGCAGAGCCTGGAGGAGGAGGGTATATTGCGCAACGCATGCTGTCTGCGAAAGACGAAAAAAATGCAATAGGTGCTACCTTGTTTTTTAACATTGCCCACTATGCCTTAAGGCCATGGCCTTGGAT
>JBIIFN010000067.1:0-12339 GCA_044237325.1 Algoriphagus sp. | reverse complement strand
CCTTCGTTGGAATAGGCAAAGGCATCTGTGTCGGTACCGGTCGTACGAGAAGCCGCTGCCCGCTGAAAGGGAATATCATGTTTCTTGGCGGTGTCGAGGATCAAGTCGAGCAGCTTTTTGTGCACAGATGCTCCATAGGTGAGTACTGGCCCTTTGCCGGCAGTCTGATCGCCACTACTGATTTTGCTGTACAGCGGCGCCGTAGTGTCGTGGCATACGTCGGTGATAATGGCGACATTGGGTTTGATCCGCTGCGCGATCATCTCCGCTCCTCGGAGGCCGATTTCCTCTTGCACGGCATTGACGATATACAGACCAAAGGGAAGTTTTTTGCCCGACTCTTTTAGCTTGCGGGCCACCTGCGCAATCATGTAACCCCCAATCCGGTTGTCTAGCGCCCTACCTGACCAAAACTTGCCATTGAGCTCGGTGAGCTCGTCTTGAAACGTGATCACGCAGCCAACGTGGATACCCATCTCCTCCACCTCTGCCTTGGAGCGAGCGCCCACATCAATGAAGATGTTATCAAGCGTAGGAGAATCTTCTTTTCCTTCCTTACGCACGTGGATGGCCGGCCAGCCAAACACCCCAGGGATAATGCCTCCGTCGGTATGAATATTGACCCGCATCGAAGGTGCGATCATGTGGTCAGAACCGCCATTGCGGCGTACGTAGATATAGCCGTCGTCTTTGATGTAGTTGACAAACCAACTTATTTCATCCGCATGGGCTTCGATGACTACCTTATATGGTGCATCAGGCTGGATGACGCCCACTGCTGTGCCGTAGGTATCGGTAAAATAGGTGTCTACATAAGGCTTGAGGTAATCTAACCAGATTTGTTGGCCGGAAGCCTCATAACCCGTGGGCGAAGCATTGTTGAGGTAGGTGGTGAGAAATTGGGTCTCGTTCATGTACGAAAGGGGATTGTAGGTGCGCCTTATCAATAGGCGCCGTTTGGTAAAGTAAAGAAAGGAAGCGGGTGTTTTGACCGCACCTTATTATAAGGGGATGTTGCCGTGCTTTTTTCTTGGGCGCTGGTCCACTTTGTTTTCCAGCATTTTGAAGGCTTTAATCAATTTGGTTCGGGTATCCGCAGGCACGATGACCTCGTCAATAAATCCTCTATGCGCTGCGCGGTAGGGGTTGGCAAACTTTGCCGTGTATTCATCCACTTTTTCTTGCAGCTTAGCTTCAGAATTTTCAGCCTCCGCAATTTCTTTCTTGAAGATGATTTCCGCGGCACCTTTGGCTCCCATTACAGCAATTTCCGCTGTTGGCCAGGCATAGTTGAGATCTGCACCGATATGCTTGGAGTTCATGACGTCATAGGCTCCCCCATAGGCCTTTCGCGTAATGACGGTGATCCGTGGCACGGTAGCTTCTGAAAAGGCATAAAGGAGCTTGGCTCCATTGGTGATGATGCCGTTCCACTCTTGGTCGGTACCGGGCAAAAACCCTGGCACATCCACAAGCACAAGTAAAGGCACATTGAAGCTGTCGCAAAAGCGTACAAACCTTGCCGCTTTCACAGAGGCATGGTTGTCCAAAACTCCCGCCATAGACTGGGGCTGATTACCGACCACGCCGATACTTCTGCCAGCAATGCGGGCAAATCCGACTACAATATTATCCGCATAGTATTCGTGCACTTCTAAGAAGGATTCCTCATCTACAATGCCCCGCACCACATCACGCATGTCGTAGGGATGGTTGGGATTTTCGGGAACTAAGTCATTCAAGATCGGTCGGGACTCGTCTTTTTTCAACTCGTAAGGATAGATCGGCGCACGATCTTCGCAGTTTTGAGGGATATAGCTAAGGATAGACTTGATTCGCATCAAGGCCTCGAGCTCGTTGGCACAAGCAAAGTGGGTTACCCCAGACTTGGTGCTGTGCGTAGATGCTCCTCCCAGCTCCTCGGCAGTGACAGTTTCTTGGGTGACAGTTTTGACCACGCTGGGTCCTGTAACAAACATATAGGAGGTCTGCTCCACCATCAAGATAAAGTCCGTGATTGCAGGCGAGTACACTGCGCCGCCAGCACAGGGGCCCATGATGGCAGAAATCTGAGGTACTACCCCCGAGGCAAGCGTATTACGGTAAAAAATATCGGCATAGCCCCCGAGGGAGTTTACCCCTTCCTGGATTCTAGCTCCACCGGAATCATTCATACCAATGAGCGGAGCCCCATTTTTCAGGGCCATGTCCATGATCTTGCAAATTTTTTCGGCTTGCGTCTCGGAGAGAGAGCCTCCAAAGACGGTGAAGTCTTGGGAATACACATACACTAGGCGTCCGTTGATCTCTCCATAGCCTGTTACCACGCCGTCGCCGAGGTAATGCTCTTTGTCCAAGCCAAAATCCTTGGCTCGGTGCATGACAAACTTGTCTACTTCCTCGAAGGTACCTTCGTCAAGCAGGAGTGTGATCCGCTCGCGTGCCGTGAGCTTGCCTTTTTGGTGCTGGGCATCAATTCTGGATTTTCCTCCACCAAGTTCTGCTTCTGCATTTTTTTTCGCTAGCAGGGCAATTTTCTCAGCGTTTGTTGGCGGGCTATAACTCGGGTTTTTGGGATCAGTCATCGTAGGGTCTATTTCTATTGTCAAATATAAACGCTACATCGGATAGAAAAAGCCAAAGTAGCGACTGAGGACGGCTAATTTTTCATAGCCCTCAAAGAATACTGCTTGGGCTAGGCTAGTCATAAAAACTTAAAATTGAACTGATAAAAAACTTTCTATATTCGCCCAATTAAAAATTTTGGCGAGCATGCAATCCAAGAAAGCGGCGGTGATAGACATGGGTACCAACACATTTCATTTGTTGTTGGTGGAACTTCTTGGAGCTGATTTTAGAACAATTTACAAAGAAAAAATTGCCGTAAAGCTTGGGCAAGGGGGCATTAGCCACAATCAAATCACTGCTGAAGCAGAAAAACGAGCCCTACACACACTCACCCACTTCAAACACCTCATTGACGGAGAGGGCATCACCGAGATCTTTGCATTCGCTACCTCTTCTGTACGGAATGCTGACAACGGGCCGGACTTCGTCCAAAAAGTAAAGGAGCAGCTGGGTATCCACATCCACGTCATCTCAGGGGAAGAGGAAGCGCAACTTATTTACGAGGGCATCCATTTTTCAGGTGCATTAGATGAGGAAACCCACCTCATGATGGACATCGGTGGAGGTTCGGTAGAGTTTATCATTGGAAACGCCAAAGAAGCCCTCTGGAAAAAAAGCTTTGAAATCGGCGGTCAGCGCCTCTTGGACGCATTTCACTACCACGACCCGATCCTGACTGAGGAGGTACAGAAGCTGGAGCAGTACTGCGAAGAAAAGCTACAACCCTTGTTGGAAGCCATTGCCACCTTTAAACCTAGTGGCTTTGTCGGTGCCTCAGGTACCTTTGACACCCTCATTGACATGCATTTTGCGGCACAGCTGGAGTACAAGCTCACTGGCCAGCATGTTTTTGAACTACCTGTGCCTGCTTTTTACGAACTTTTTCAACTATTGATTACCAAAAACAGGGAGGAGCGCCTGCAGCTTCCCGGCATGATTGCCATGCGTGTGGATATGATCGTGGTAGCCAGTTGCCTGATTGACTTTATTTTGCAGCACTTGCCCGTGTCAAGCATGCGCTGCTCGCACTATTCCCTAAAAGAAGGTGCCGTCTCCCGCCTCCTAGCTGGTAAGGCCTAAACCGCCTCAATTCTTGGTGTGATCTTCCATTGATCGACACTTTCAAGGAACACGTAGTTTTTGTGTTTTTTGAAACAGGGTGTGGCCGTTCACTGCCCTGTAGTTTCTATCTTTGCCCAACCGTATTTTCCTCTATCCTTTACCGTAGCCATGCAACACTTCTCCTACGCACACCTCCACCAATTCACCTTTGAGATGCTTCTAAAAATTGGCTGCTCGGAGGCCGATGCTGCGATTGGTGCCGAAGTGCTGCTTTCTGCAGATCTGCGCGGCGTAGATAGCCATGGGGTTGCCCGACTCAGTGGTTATGTAAGGCTTTGGGAAAAAGGACGCATCAATCCCAATCCCAAGTTGCGGGTGAGTTATGAAACTCCCTCCACTGCAGTTGTCGATGGAGACGGAGGCCTTGGCCTGGTGGTGGCACCTTTTGCCATGAAAGTGGCGATGGAAAAAGCAAGCAATGTGGGGACAGGCTGGGTGTCGGTGAAAAATTCTAACCACTACGGTATCGCTGGCTACCATGCCATGTTGGCCCTAGCTCAAGACATGATTGGCATCTCGATGACCAATGCCAGTCCGCTTGTGGCCCCTACTTTTTCGAAGGAACGCCTCCTCGGTACCAACCCGATTTCCGTGGCTATACCGGCCAAAGAGGAGCCTGCCTTTGTGTTGGACATGGCTACTACCACTGCTGCCAACGGAAAGTTGGAAATGCTGCAACGTAAGGGTCAAGACACGCCCAGTGGATGGGTACAAGACAAAGCTGGCACTCCTACCACTTCTGCCAATGGGGTAAAGGAAGGCGGCGCCCTACTTCCTTTGGGTGGAGATCGAGAACACGGTTCCCACAAAGGCTATGGCCTAGGCGCGGTAGTGGACATTCTTTCGGCTGTACTTTCCGGTGCCAACTATGGCCCATGGGTTCCTCCCTTTGTTGCTTTCCTCGATCCCCTTCCCAACCTTGTCGGAGAAGGAATCGGTCACTTCTTTGGGGCAATGCGTGTAGATGCCTTCCGGCCAGCAGATGAATTTAAAGGGCATATGGACCAATGGATTCGCAGGTTTCGCAGCGCAACCCCAACTCCCGGTAATGAAAAGGTGCTGATTCCAGGTGACCCAGAACGAGAACTCGAAGCCCTACGTAGCGTCGAAGGCATCCCACTGCTAGATCCAGTCATTCAAGACCTTAGTGAATTGGGCGCACGATTTGGGCTGAAGTTTTAACACACTTGCGCCACCTTTCAGCCTTTCGAGATCATTATCCATCAAGAGGATAGACCTTCTTGGCTATTGGCCGTGCAATCCTGCCAATTTCTACCTAATTTAGTCCGACTTGCCCCAACCTTGACTTTTCTCATGACCCGACTGCTGCTGCATACCCTTTTCCTACTGGCCTGCATGACCACGCTAATCTCCTGCAGCCCAAAAGGTACCCTCCGCATCTTCGACAAACCCATCACTTGGAACGCCGAACGGGAGCAGCTCTCGCTGAATTACCTCAAGGAGCGGCATGGCTTGGTGCAAACAACCGCTACCATCAAGCCCCAAATAGTAGTAGTACACTGGACGGCCATTCCAACGATAGAAGTAACCTTTGACGTCTTCAATCCCATCACCCTGGGAGAACGAGCAGACCTCACGGGCGCAAGCAACTTGAATGTTTCCAGTCAATTTTTGATCGACCGCGACGGCACCATTTTTAGACTATTGCCTGAAACCACCTTTGCTCGGCACGTGATCGGCCTCAACTACCTAGCCATCGGCATCGAGAATATTGGCAGCGATAATATGCCCCTCACCAAGGCCCAGCTAGAGGCAAACGAAAAACTCATCCGCTACCTCAAAAGAAAATATGCCATCGACTACGTCATTGGACACCACGAGTACCAGCGCTTCCAAAAAACCGACCTTTGGAAGGAGACAGATCCCAACTACCGCACCGTAAAGTCAGATCCAGGTGACGCTTTCATGAATCGCTTGCGCAAAAATTTGACTGACCTGAACTTAAAACCGCTTCCTCCGCTTTGATAGCCCCATGAATCTGGCCCTCAAGTTTACCGCACCTTTACTTCTTTTACTTTTCGTATGGACAGGCAGTCCTGCCCAACAAGTAGATCCGCTTTCTCCGAAAACAGGCGCAACAGCACCCGAAAGCAGTTCCCTAGCAAGTAACGAGGCTTCCTTTGTGACCATCCCCCATTCGCTTCCTGAGATTCCTAGAGAATTCAGAGGGGTGTGGATCGCCACCGTAGCCAATATCGACTGGCCTCTATCTCCCACAGACCCTTGGGAAAAACAAAAAAAGGACTACCTCGCGCTTTTAGATTACTACAAAGGTCTGAATTTCAATGCAGTAATCGTCCAAATTCGTACTGCCGGTGATGCCTTGTACCCCACCAAATTGGCCCCATGGTCCAAGTACCTAACTGGCCAACAGGGGACAGCTCCTAAAACCCAGGAAGATCCTTTGACGTGGATGATTGATGCCGCTCACCAGCGCGGCTTGGAGTTTCATGCTTGGCTCAACCCCTACCGCGCCACCATGGACCTCAATACAGCAGTGCTGAGTCCAGAACATGACTTCAACACCCATCGAAAGTGGATGCTCAAATACAGCACCAAGTGGTACTACGACCCAGGATTACCCGAGGTGAAGGCCCATTTACTTCAAATCATCGATGAAGTAGTGGAAAACTACGACATTGACGCCATCCATTTCGATGACTATTTTTATCCCTACCGAGAGCCTAATTTGGAGTTTCCCGACCAGGCTTCTTATGCTGCTTACAAAAAGCCAGGCCAGTCCAAAGACGATTGGAGACGACAAAATGTGGATGAGCTTATCCTAGCCCTCAGCCAAACGATCAAAAGCAAAAAGCCCTGGGTCCAGTTTGGCATCTCCCCTTTTGGGGTGTGGCGCAACAAGAGTAAAGACCCGAAAGGCTCCCCTACACAAGCAGGGCAAACCAACTACGACGACCTTTTTGCGGATGTGCTGCTTTGGATGAAAAACGGGTGGATTGATTACCTGATCCCGCAACTCTACTGGAGCATGGAGCACCGCCTGGCCTCCCATCGCATTCTTGCTGACTGGTGGTCCAATACCAGCTATGGTGTCCCCATTTACCTAGGCAATGGCCCCTACAAGATTCGGGACGACTCTGATGTGGCTTGGAAAGAGCCCAAAGAGCTCATCTCACAAGTGAGTTACGGAAGGACCTTACCTCAAATTCAAGGCAATGCCTTTTTCTCGGCCAAATCCATGTACCAAAAGAATCAGGACATTGCCCAACTCTTGAAAAACGAAGTGTACGATCGTCCGGTATTGCCCCCTGCTTTTGAACCCAAAACTTCGGTGCGAATCAGCGCTCCGCAAGTGATGGATCTCAGCATTTCCGCTTCAAAAATCCAACTCCAACTCGAAAAGCAGTTGGATTCTAGCATCCGCTATGTCCTAGTTCAAGGGAGCAATGACTTGAACAGCATCCATCAGGCGCCCCTGCACAAGGTTTGGGTAGGAGGCAACCAAAAATCCACCCTAGACATCCCGCAACTAAATAGCAACTACTTGGCCATCCGCTGGGTGGATAGCTATGGCAGAGTGATCCAAAGTCAAGTGCTACAACTCACCAAATCTTCACGGCCATGAAAGACATGCTCGTTCGACTCCTAGAACTTCCTTCAGGCACAGCACTGGAGCAGCGACTTTTGGAAAAGGAAAAAATAGTGGTGCGCAGAGCGATTGCTCCAGAAAAGCACTTGGTTAGTGACTGGGTCATGCAGGCCTTTGGGGCCTATTGGCAGTCTGAAGTTGAGGTGGCGTTTTCGAGGCAACCCGTATCCTGTTGGATTGCGCAGCGAGGCAATACTATTTTGGGATTTGCCTGCTACGAAAGTACGGCGCGGAATTTTTTTGGGCCCACAGGCACCTTGGAATCTGAGCGAGGCAAAGGCATCGGCAAGCTCCTGCTCCTCAAATCCCTAGAATCCATGCGTGAAATGGGTTATGCCTACGCGATCATCGGTGGCGTAGGACCAGCAGAATTCTATGAAAAGGCTGTTGGCGCCAAAATCATCGAAGGCTCAGAAATCAGCATCTACCAACACTTACTTCGCAAACCATGACCCAAAGCACCTCCAAAAACCCTTGGCTGTGGGTTCCCACGCTTTACCTCACCGAATCGGTACCCTATGTGCTGATCATTACGGTGTCGGTGGTGATGTACAAAAACCTGGGCATCTCCAATGCAGACATTGGACTGTACACTTCCTTTCTCTACTTGCCTTGGGTAATCAAACCCATTTGGAGCCCAATTCTAGAACTGTTTGGTCACAAAAAACAATGGTTTTTGAGCATGCAGTTCATCCTGTCCCTAGTGTTTTTGGGAGTAGGATTGACTACCGGTAGTTCACATTTTTTCACGCTCACACTTGCCTTTTTTTGGATGGGTGCTTTTGCCTCAGCTACGAATGACATCGCCTCGGATGGGCTGTATTTGATTGCATTAAAACCCGAGCAACAAAGTTTTTTTGTGGGCATGCGCAGCACCTTTTACCGGGTGGGGATGATTACAGGTCAGGGATTGATCGTGATTGTTGCTGGCTATTTAGAAGAGAAGTTTGCCGATCCTGCCCAAGCCTGGTCTTGGACCATGTTAGGTGTGGGGGGCTTAATGCTTATACTTACTGGAATCAATTACCTCGCTACGCCCAAAGTGCTAGAGGAACGCATCGCCAAGGAAGACCAACCCAGTTTCGGGAAGGTGTTTTCCACCTTTTTCACGAAGAAAAATATAGGCCTATCCCTGGGCTTTGTCTTGCTCTACCGCTTGGGAGAATCCCAACTCGTGAAGATGGCCTCGCCCTTCTTTTTGGATGAACGTGTCGATGGAGGCTTGGGATTGAGCACGACCGAGGTGGGATTTATTTACGGCACACTAGGGGTGATTGCCTTATTAGTTGGCGGGATCTTGGGAGGCATCTTCATCTCCCGAGATGGACTAGGCAAGTGGATGATGCCCATGGCCTTTGCGATCAACGCACCAAATATTGGCTACGTGTTTTTGGCATGGCTTCAACCGGATAACGTCTACTTTGCGGCCTTGGTCGTCGTGATTGAGCAACTGGGCTATGGTTTTGGCTTTGCGGCCTTCATGGTGTTTTTGCTGTTTCTGGCAGAAGGGATTTTCAAAACGGCCCATTATGCCCTCGCCACAGGATTTATGGCAATGGGCATGATGCTTCCTGGCATGCTCAGCGGCTACGTGCAGCAGTGGCTTGGCTATCCCGGATTTTTCGTTTGGGTGGTGATCGCTACGATTCCAGGATTTGTGATGGCGTATGTGGTGAGGTTTCCAAAAGAATTTGGGAAGAAGGTTTCTTGAGGTACGAAATACCTGCCTGCGGCAGGCAGGCGGAATACGAAGTACGAGGGTATGAGTAGCGTTGAGATTATCCTAAAGCCTCATCACCTTCTTAATTTGACATATTCCAATCCCAATATTCAAATCAATTTGTTTTGCACTAGTACGATCAGCCGATGAATAAAAATCAAAAAATTGCGCAGCTGTTTTCTCCTGCGGCGTTTATTCACGATACGGAAGAAAATTACCAAGCCATCGAAACCCTGATTCGCGAACAGGAATTCGGGGGGCTAACTTTTTTTCACAGCAGGCATTCGGCTGCGGCCAACTTTGAAAAGCGGGCGGAGGTCTTGGATGTAAGCGGCACTTTTGAGAAACTGATCGGCTTGATCAACCGCTACCAGAAGGTCTCTAAAACTCCCTTGCTGATCAGCATCGATGGGGAATATGGATTGGCCATGCGCATCGAAAACACCCCCCAATACCCCTTTGCCATTACCCTAGGCGCTTTGAAAAACGATGCCGAAAAGTGGGTTACTGAAGTGGGCTACCGCATGGGCTTGGACATGAAGCACTCCGGCATTCACCTCAACCTTGCCCCTTGTGCAGATGTGAATACGAATCCCGACAACCCGGTGATAGGCTACCGCTCTTTTGGAAATCAGTCGGATAAGGTGTCTCAACTGGCCTTTGCTGCCTATTCAGGAATGAAAAGGGCTGGCATCGGAGCTTGCCTGAAGCATTTTCCAGGACATGGGGATACGGCAACGGACTCGCATCTGGGCTTGCCAATTTTGCATAAAAGCAAAGCGGAACTTGAGGCGGAGGAATTACTTCCTTTTCAAGTAGGCATCGATCAGGGCGTAGAAATGATCATGGTGGGACACTTGGCGGTGCCCGCACTGACTGGAGGAAAAAACATTCCGGCCAGCATCAGCCGCGAACTGATTACTGACTTGCTCAAGGGAGAAATGGGATTCAAAGGCCTGGTGATCTCCGACGCACTGAATATGAAGGCCGTGGCCAATCTGTATCCCGAGCCAGGGGAACTCGAATGGCAGGCTTTTCATGCAGGGAACGACATCCTATGCTTTTCGGATCATGTGAAAGAGGGCATCGAGAAAATTACCCAGAATGCCTCAGATTCAGAGATACAGGTTGTTTTTGAAAAAGTGATGGGGTTAAAAACCCGTTTGGGTGTCCTAGAAACCCAACCCATAGCAGTTCCTAGGTTCGACTGGGAAAGCCATTCCCAAATGCAAAAAGCATTGGCCAAAAACTATGTGTCGGTGATGTATGGGGCGATTGATTCGGCAGGCCTCCGGGAGTTGGCAAAAGCAGGAAAACTGGGTTACCGGGAATTTTTCGCTCAAAACCCAAGTGTCTTTTCTCAGCAGTTAGATCTTCCTTTCTCCTCAAGCAAAGATTCAGAGAAAGTGATTTTGGCGGTATTTGTGCCTAGTCACAAGCCCTTGAATCAATTTGGTATGGAGCAAACCATCTTGGATGAAATCCAAGAATTGGCAAAAACCAAGCCTTGCATCCTGGTTCATTTTGGCAATCCCTTGGCGCTCAAACACCTGGGTAGCTTATCCGATTTTGAAGCGGTGGTTTGTGCCTACCAAGGATTTGAAGAAACACAGGTTCAGGCTGCAGCAGTTCTGAACGAGCACTAAAGTTGCTCTCCCCTTACTCAGAAAAGACGTAACTATTTTGTGGTTATTGAGTAGTTGACCATCGAAAAACTGAAGGATTAAATCACGAATTATTCCATTATTTATAATTTCAACTTTGTAAATACTTATTTCAGAATTCAATTTTATAATGGATATGGCCACAAATTCTATTGAAAGGCTTAGGTTTTTATGCGATCACATTCCTGATTTATTAAATCAGATTGATGACAAGGTGTTCTCAAAAAAAGAACAAAATAACAAATGGAGTAAAAAAGAGATTTTAGGCCACTTGATTGATAGTGCAACCAATAACCACCAAAGGTTTGTAAGAGCTCAATTTGAAGTTAATCCTGAAATTGTTTACGATCAAGAGAATTGGAACCGATTTAGTTTCTACCAGCAAATGGACTCCAAGAATTTGATTTTATTTTGGTCAACATACAACAGACATTTGATTAGCCTTATTGAAAACATACCCGTGGAAAATTTATCCTTAAACTGTTCTATTAGAGGGAATTTACATTCCTTACAATACTTGATTGATGACTATGTAGTTCACTTGGAACATCACTTAAGGCAAATAACGAGTTACTGAAATTAAAAAAAGATGGGACCCCTAAAAAGTGAGTTTCAGAAATAAGGATGTTGTTTTTAAATAAAAAAAGAGGCCAAATTGACCTCTTTTAGATTTGTGCTCCCCTTACCACCCTTGAACTTACTTCAACACATGGTGCGCCAAGACGCGCTGGACTTCGTAGACGTTCACGGACTTGTTAAACTGCTTTTTGATGCTGGGTAGCGCCTCGCTAGAAATCCAAATCTTTAGCTCTGCATCCAATTCAAAGGTACCGGCCGTCTCTACACTGAACCTGGAGATACTTTTGTAGGAGATCGAAGTGTATTCTGTTTTGGCCCCTGTAATCCCATGAATATCGACCAAAATAAGTCGCTTGTTGGTAAAAATAAAGGTGTCTCGGACCAGCTTAAAGCCGAGCTCAATCTCCTCTCCGGTGGTAAGCAACTCTCCATATTTCTTTTTAAGTTCCTCTTGGCTGACCGCCCCTGCATTTCCTAAAAGTGCTGAAAATAATCCCATGTTTATTTTTTAAGATGAATGACTAATTGAATCCCTGTCCAAGCAGAATTCGCTTGCTGTGCATGAAGACGAAAGATATACTCCAAAGGTTTTTTGTATCCCTCGGGAATGTGGACCTACTCAATCTTCTACCGAGAAGCGGTAGTCGATAGTATGCGTGTAGGTTTCCCCAGGCCGAAGTACGGGGCTTGGAAAGTTGGGATGATTGATGGCATCGGGCCAATTTTGAGATTCTAGGCAAAAGCCCCAATGGGCATCGTAGGTCTGGCCCCCTGCACCGAGAAACTTGCTTAGAAAATTGCCCGTGTAGAATTGAACGCCCACATTGTCTGAATACATATCCATTACCCGACCGCTCTCGGGGTGACGCACTCGGGCTACCTGCTTCATTTCGGGTGATTTTTCACGCTTGGTCACGAAGTTGTGATCAAAGCCTCCTCCATTGGCTGCGATTTGGTCCCCCAAAATCTTTTGCGAACGAAAATCAAATGGAGTA
>JBIIFN010000086.1:0-9754 GCA_044237325.1 Algoriphagus sp. | reverse complement strand
CGCTACATCCTTCACCTCTCCGGTAGGAATCAGCTCCTCGTCGATAGGGGTGTAGGTGTCAGCCCAAAATTGAATTTCATGATCCAATACATCGCGTTTCATGCCTCCCAAATTGAAGTAGGTATGGTTGGTCAAGTTGACCAAGGTGGCTTGATCGGTGGTCGATTCAAATCGAATTCGGAGTGTATTATCCCCATGTAGCTCCATCCAGAGCGTGGTTTGCAGGTTGCCAGGATAGCCCTCTTCCCCATCTACGCTGAGGTAGGTCATCTTCACTCCTACAGCCGAGTCTGTGGTATATGTTTCGGGCTTCCACACCTTCTTGTCAAACCCTACCTTTCCTCCATGGAGGTGGTTATCCCCATTGGTCTTCGCCAGGTCATAGGTCTTTCCGTCCAACTTGAACTGAGCATTCGCAATTCGGTTGGCCACTCTACCTGCGGTCGCGCCAAAGAAGGGGTTTTCTGTATCCAAAAAATCTTCTACTCGATCCAAAGTCAAGGCCACATTCTCCTTCTTCCCGACCCGGTCTGGTGCTAGGATTTTGTAGACAAGCCCTCCAAAGTTGGAGAGTTCTACTTGAATGGTGCCGTTGTCCAACACATAGCGGTAAACGGGCTGTCCCTGAAAGTCGGTTAGGTGTTCGGATTGAATCATAAAGGTGGTGGTTGCTAATTTGGCATCTTGGCTTGGAGGAGCAGTACAGCTACTAAACCCAATCCCCAACAAAAATAGGAATTGGATCAGCTGACGGTGCAAAATTTGGAAAAAGGACTGCCCCATAATCTGATTAATTTCTTAGGTGGTTTTTTTCTATTCGGTCCAACTGACTTTGCAGCTCGTCCCTTCCGATCCACTTCCCTCTAACCACCACGGCCAAGGGCTTCTGGGTGGTTTTGAGGTCCAGCAGGGGGTTAGCTTCTACCAGCACAAAGTCCGCTTCCATGCCTTCTTTAAGCTGTCCCCAACTGTTTTCCGCACCCATATAGCGTGCAGGTACCAGCGTCCCTGTCTTCAATATTTCCAAATTGGACATCCCGGCTTCCGACATCAAGGCGATCTCGTGGTGAATCGAAAAACCAGGCACATTGAATACCTGCGGGGAGTCGGAGGCCATGATCATGGGCACGCCAGCCCGGTGCATTTCCATAAACAACTTCCTGCGGAAAGCTAGGTAAGGAGCAACCCGTTCCTCTACCAGCATACCGGCCCGCTCCAACTGTTTTTTGGTGTTCACCCATTGCTGAATCAGCAATCCGGGCAGGTACTTCATTTCAGGTGCCAAGCGAAAGGTATCGGCAGGGATGTAGCCAAAATACCGATCAAAAAGTGTCAAGGTAGGCGCTAGGTAGGTTCCTTGATCCAAGGTCATTTGAATCAAGTTGGGCAGCTTGTTCCAGTCTACCTGACCCGCCAAATTGAGGTTGAAGGGCCCTGACGTGTTCACATCAATCGTCATTGTACTCGGTAGTAGTCCTTCTAGGTACCCATCGATGTGCTCGATAGATTTAAAGCCACTTTGTAGTGCATTAGTGATACCCACCTCCAAAGGAACGTGCCCACCAAAGGGGATATTTTCTTGCTTTGCTTCCTTGGCAATGGCCCACATCTCATCCAACGTGAGTCCAGGATGTATTTTGAGGTGATCGTAGCCGGCTTGTTTTTGTTCCCTCACCATGGCCGCTGCCTGCTGTGGATCAGTCACAGAGGTGGCATTGAACGAAGGTCCCGAGATAAAAACCCTTGGCCCAATGAGCTGGCCTGAATTTACCCGCTCTCTAAGCGCGAGGTGGCTAGGGTGGCCCAGCATGCTTCGGATACGTACCACCCCATTGGCTAGGTATAGCCACATGGATTCTTCTTGAAGCTGGGTGCTACCGTCTGCTGCAACAGGCAGGTGGGCGTGAAATTCGGCGAGTCCCGGAAAAACAAAGGCCCCCTTGCCATCCACTTGCTGCACCTCTTGGCCATTTTTTGGGAAGTTGGCATTTGGGTAAATCGCTTTTATTTTGCCTTGAGACAGCAGAAGCGCATGGTTTTCTAAGAGCTGCCCCGTTTCCATGGAGACCAAGTGGACGTTAGTGAGCAGTAGGTCTTGGGCAAAAAGAACGGGCGATAGGAACCAGCCTAGCAAAAATAGGAGCTTGGATTTTAGCGTCATGGAGGGAAGGTTAATGCTGAATGTGGAAGTTCGCGCTTGTTTGGCCAAAACCCATCCCGCTGATGGAAAAAAGAGGATCATTTTGGTCAACGGTCCACAGTCCGCAGTTCACGGCAGATGGGATTGAACCTCAACTCCTAGTTTCGGTTTTCACTTTTTATTGAGCGCGCTTTCAAAAAAAAAAGCTGGACTCATGCCCAGCTTTAGTGAAGTATACAATTTAGGAATTCGTCCATTGCGTATGGTAAAACTTCCCGCTCGAATCGTCTTTGCGCTGGTAGGTATGTGCACCAAAATAATCGCGCTGTGCCTGAATCACCGATGCCGAAGACTCGGCAGTGATTCGGCCGAGGAGGTAGTTGATTCCTGCACTCATCACGGGCAAAGCAAATCCATTGGTCAATCCCAAGCCTACCAATTCCGCCAAGGCCTTTCTACCAGAAATCACCTGTTCTTTCACTCCAGCGATTTCAAAGAAGGCTACTTGATCTGCATAATTGGCCGAAATTGTCTCCATCAAGCCGGATCGGATGATGCAGCCATTGGTCCATATGCGGGCGATTTCATTGAAATTCAATTCCCAGCCTTTGCTATCTGAGACCGTTTTCATCAATCGGAAACCTACCTCGTGATTGATGATGCGAGCCAAGGCATAGGCTTCTTTGATTTTAGGTAGCCAGGTTTCCAAGGAACCTTCAATCTTTTGAAATTCATGTTGGAAGGTTTTGGAAAATGCCACGCGCATCGCCTTTTCTCCGGACACCCCTCGCGCATTCACGGCCTCGGCCAAGGGGCTGTAAGGAATCCCATACTCCAAGGCGGTGGTCAATGACCAGGCACCGGTACCTTTTTGACCCGCTTGGTCCAAGATTTTATCGAGTAGCAATTCTTCGCCTTCTTTGAAAAGCAATAGATCGGCGGTGATTTCTAGTAGGAAGGACTTCAACTCGCCCTTGCCCCAGTCCGAAAAAATGGCAGACACCTGGGCAGCCGAGCAGCCGAATCCAAAGCGCAGGAAGTGAACCAACTCTGCCAAGACCTGCATCTCTCCATACTCAATCGAGTTGTGGACCATCTTGATAAAGTGACCGGATCCCCCTGGACCAACGTAGGTCACGCAAGGCTTTCCATCCTTGTCTTTGGCAGAGATTCTACCCAAGAAATCGGCCACCATCGCATAGCCTTCCGCATTTCCGCCAGGCATAATGGATGGTCCTTTGCGTGCACCCTCTTCTCCACCGGATACACCCATGGGTAGGAAATGCATGCTCACTTCTTTGAGGCGATTGACTCTCCGATCTGAGTCCAAATAGAAGGAATTCCCTCCATCGATGACCAAATCGTCTTTCTCCAACATCGGAATCAAGGCATCCAACTGGGCATCGATAGCGGCACCCGCAGGAATCATCATCAAGATGCGACGTGGGGTAGCCAAGGAGGCTACAAAAGCTGCAAGGTCTTCAAAAGCAGCCATTTGGGTAAATTCTGGATTTTCTTCGAGCACCTTTTGGGCAATCCCTTCCTCCTTACCCGCCACATAGCGGTTGTAGAGCGCTACTGAAACGCCCTTTTCGGCAAGATTTAGGGCTAGGCTTTTGCCCATCACCCCCATGCCGATTACACCCATATTCATTTTCATTCCTTGATTGGTTAAATAGTGAAGGGAAGCTTCCAGCACTTGTGCGGGAGTTCCTGATACATCGACCAGCTTTCCAGAGCTTGGCGGCTCCCAACTGGCCAACTGCGAATCCAACATGGATGCTTTCATGTAGTGATTTTGGCGGGCAGACATCCGCTCCCAAAGGAGTGACCTCTCCCCCCACAGGTGAATCCACCGAAGCGAATCCGAAACCTGCAGCTGATTGCGGTAGGCGTTTTTCAAGGCCGAACAAGCCAAAATAGCTCCTCTCTGCCCTTCCAACGCGATAAGCTCCTTAGCCAACTTAGCTAACCAAGGCTGTCTATCCGCATCGGTCAAGGGCTCCCCACGGCCCATTTTTTCAATGTTTTCCGCCGGGTGATAATCGTCCGCATCTAAGAAAGGTAGCCCTAGTCGCTGAGACAAGCTCCTTCCCAGGGTGGTTTTCCCTGTACCCGATACCCCTGTGACTACGACAAGCATGGGACAAAGGTAAGTTTTTGCTGTCAACTGACCACCTCCTTTGGTGCCCAATCCCTATTTTTTCAGGTCAAAAAAGAGCGGGTTCCCCCAAAAACTCCTCGATATTCTTGATCCAGTTTCCCACAAGTCAAGACACTAATTTTCCAAGGGGTGATTTTTCCAATTTCCGAATAGCTACCTTTGCCATTCAATTTCAAGCAACCATGATTTCAGTAGACAACGTGTCCGTCATTCACGGCGGCAGCCCGCTCTTCAGCAACATTACTTTCAACATCAACGAGAACGATAAAATTGCCCTCATGGGCAAAAATGGAGCCGGGAAGTCTACCCTTCTCAAAATTATCGCAGGGGCGAGCAAGCCAAGCTCAGGATCGGTTTCTGCCCCCAAAGGCTACGTGGTAGCCTACCTGCCGCAGCACCTACTCACGGCGGATGACTGCAGCGTGATGGAGGAAGCCTCCAAGGCATTTGCTTCCTACTTGGCCATGAAGGAGGAGATCGAGCAGATCAACGAAGAGTTGACTGTCCGTACCGACTACGAGTCCGAGGAGTATTACAAGCTCATCGAGAAAGTGTCTGAGTTGAGCGAAAAATTTTATGCCATCGAAGAAATCAACTACGAGGCGGCCGTAGAAAAAGTATTGCTCGGCCTTGGCTTTGTTCGGGAGGATTTTACACGCTCCACCTCTGAATTTTCGGGTGGATGGAGAATGCGCATTGAGCTGGCAAAGATTCTCTTGCAAAACCCAGACCTCATCCTTCTTGACGAGCCGACCAACCACCTCGATATCGAATCCATCCAGTGGCTGGAAGAATTTCTATTGACCAAAGCCAAAGCCGTCGTAGTCATCTCCCACGACCGTGCTTTTGTAGATACGATCACTACCCGCACCATCGAAATCACCATGGGGCGGATCTACGATTACAAAGCCAAGTACAGCCACTACCTAGAGCTCCGCAAAGAGCGCCGGGAGCAGCAGCAAAAACACTACGAAGAGCAACAGCGCTTCATCGCCGATACCACACAGTTTATCGACCGCTTTCGAGGCACCTACTCCAAAACCTTGCAGGTACAGTCCCGCGTGAAAATGCTGGAAAAATTGGAGATCGTCGAAGTGGATGAAGTCGACACTTCCGCGCTCAAGTTGCGGTTTCCTCCTTCGCCTCGCTCCGGAAAATACCCTGTGATCGCCGAGGAAATGAGCAAGAGCTATGGAGACCATGTGGTGTTCAACAAAGCGTCCATGACCATCGAACTTGGGCAGAAAGTAGCCTTTGTCGGAAAAAATGGAGAAGGCAAATCCACCATGATCAAGGCCATCATGGGTCAGATTGATTTTCAAGGGAAGTGCGAATTGGGCCACAATGCCCTGATCGGATATTTTGCGCAAAACCAAGCCTCCCTACTGGACGAAAGCTTGACCATCTTTGAAACCATCGATCAGCTAGCAGTGGGCGAGATTCGAACCAAGATCAAGGATATCCTCGGAGCCTTCATGTTTAAGGGCGACGACATCAACAAAAAAGTAAAGGTGCTTTCTGGCGGTGAAAAAACCCGTTTGGCGCTGATCAAACTCCTCTTGCAGCCGGTCAATCTCCTCATCCTTGATGAACCAACCAACCACCTCGACATGAAAACCAAGGACATCATCAAAGACGCCCTCAAGGCCTTTGACGGAACCCTCATCTTGGTGTCTCACGACCGTGACTTCCTGGATGGGCTGGCTACCAAAGTGTTTGAATTTGGCAACAAGCGCGTGCGCGAGCACTTTGAAGACATCAACGGCTTCCTCCGTAACAAGAAATTGGAAAACTTACGTGAAGTGGAGCGTAGGTAAGAATCAGGCTAAAGAGCAAAAACAAAAAAAGCAATTCGATCGAATTGCTTTTTTTGTTTGTTCCAGGTAGGCTTACCGAGCGTAGCTCACCGAGCGCATTTCGCGTATCACCGTTACCTTGATCTGTCCAGGGTACTGCATCTCTTTTTCAATCTTCTGGGAAATGTCAAAAGAAAGCTGACCTGCCTTTTGATCGTCTACGTTGTCGGCATCTACCAAGATTCTCAATTCACGTCCTGCCTGCATGGCAAAGCACTTGTTGACGCCGTCAAAATTCATTGCCAGTTCTTCGAGCTCTTTTAGGCGCTTCACATAGCTGTCCATGATCTCGCGACGTGCGCCAGGGCGTGAACCAGAGATCGCATCCGAAGCCTGAACGATCGGAGAGATCATCGAGGTCATTTCGATTTCGTCGTGGTGAGCACCGATGGCGTTGCAAATTTCTGGATGCTCCTTGTAGCGTTTGGCTAGCTCCATACCCAAGAGTGCGTGAGGTAATTCTTGCTCCTCAGGCCATACTTTTCCGATGTCGTGTAGCAATCCTGCGCGCTTCGCCAACTTTGCATTGAGGCCCATCTCTGCGGCCATGGTAGCGGCTAGCTTGGCCACTTCTCTGGAGTGCTGTAGGAGGTTTTGTCCGTAGGAGGAGCGGAACCTCATGCGGCCCACCATCTTGATCAGCTCTGGGTGTAGCCCGTGAATGCCTAGGTCGATACAGGTTCTTTCTCCGATTTCAACGATTTCTTCGTCGATATTCTTCTCCGTCTTGGCTACTACCTCTTCGATACGTGCGGGGTGGATACGTCCATCCTGCACCAAGCGGTGTAGGGATAGTCTAGCAATCTCTCTACGTACAGGGTCAAATCCTGAGATGATGATCGCTTCAGGCGTGTCATCCACGACGATTTCTACGCCAGTAGCTGCCTCAAGTGCACGGATATTTCGTCCCTCTCGACCGATGATTTTACCTTTGATATCGTCGCTTTCAATATTGAAGATGGACACACAGTTTTCCACCGCATGCTCAGTGGCAGTGCGCTGGATGGTATCCAATACGATCTTTTTGGCTTGCTTGGTGGCCGTCAGTTTGGCCTCGTCAAGGATGTCTTTCATCATGGAGGAAGCCTTCGTTTGCGCCTCTTCTGTTAGCATGCTAACGAGTTCCTCGCGTGCTTCTTCTCTGCTGAGCGCTGCGATCTTTTCCAAGTCGGCGATGCGCTGGTTGGTAACGCGCTCTAGCTCTGCTTTTTTTACTTGCACCGACTGCAGTTGAGCGGTCAAGTTTTCTGATTTGCTGTCCAGTTCCGCCTCTCTTCTTTTGACGTTTTCCTGCTCTTTAGCCACCTGCTGCTGCAGTTGCTTGACCTTGTTTTCGTTGGAGATGATGAGGTTTTTCTTGTTGTTGGTTTCCTCTTCAAATTCCGAGCGCAACTTGAGGTACTTCTCTTTTGCTTCGAGGATTCGGTCTTTTTTGATGGTTTCGGCTGTCAATTCAGCCTCTCTAAGCATGGATTTGATCCGGTCTTTGGTCTCTTCCTCCTGCTTTGCTTGTTTGCCCTTTAAAAAGAAGCCAGCTACTGCTGCGCCTATGCCTAAGCCTCCAAGGGCTGCTAGGATAATAAATGCGAGTGCGTTCATAGTTGTGAATATATTAGTTCACCTACCAGCACTGAATTACATCAAAATGACTGCGTCTTAATCTCAAACTGCCTTACCAAGTAAGGCGGATATATGGGCAAGGCTGCGTGCTACGTGCTCGCTATCTCCCTCATTGACCTCGTTGGTTTCAAGGGATTCAACCATGCAATCAAAGGCCACCATGGCCAACAGATCGGTGGTATCGTCCAGCCCAAACTCGGACTTATACTTTCTTAACTTCTCATTGATCACTCGTCCTGCTTGCCGAATTTTTCCCTCATCCTCAGGCTTTACACGCATGGGGTATTCCCTGTCTCCGATTTTTACCTTGATGGCTAATGTCTCCATGTTATTCGGAAAGGTAGGTGATCAACTGATCAATTTCTTGTATATAGGTGTCGATTAAGTCACTCATTTCGACGGTATCCTCAGGGCTTACCGGTCGGTTGTCTACAATGTTACTAATTTTAATCTTATTTTTAAAATGGTCGAGCGCGACCTCCTTCTCCTGCACCTGCTGCTCCAGCGCGGATAACCTCGCTTTTAAGCCTTCATTTTCTGCAGTTAAGGTTTCTACCTTTTTGCTTACCTGAACGGAAAGTTTTTCAAGTTTTTGTAATTCCTCGTGAATCATTGCTTAGCTCCGGATGACTGCCCCTACCTGTTCTTGAAAGGCACGAATCAAGTTACTCATTGTTTTTTCAATTTCCTTATCGGTCAAGGTATTTTCTTGATCCTGTAGTAGGAAGCTCAAAGCATAGGCCTTTTTATCCTGCTCTAGGCGATCACCTTGGTATACGTCAAACACTTCCGTTTTCTTAAGCAACCTACCTCCCGCTTTCTCGGCAACTGTCTTCACCCGGTCATAAGATACCGACTTGTCAATCACAAGCGAAAGGTCTCTGCGCACCTCCGGAAACTTGGACAATTCTTGGTATTTCTTTAGCCCTGCAGATTTTTTGGCAAGTAGGTCCCAGTCCAAATCTGCCACCCATACGTCTTGCCTCACTTCGCACAGCTTAAGTAGTTTGTCTTCAACCAAACCTAGGCTTCCTAGGACTTTTTCGCCTACCATCAGCGTCAAGCCATAGGCATAAGGGGAAGATTCTACCACCTCCACTTTGCTTATCTCTATGTTCAAACGCTCCAAAATCCGCAGCACCGTCGCATAGCAATCGGCAAAAGCAAAAGGTTTTGCTGGTGCCAGCCAACTCTCAGTTGTACTGTTGCCGGAATGAAACAAGGTAAGCCTACGGGACTCTTGGTAGCCTCCCTCCTTCTTTTGGTAAACGGTGCCAAACTCAAAGCACTTGAGGTCAGTTTGTCTTCGGTTGATATTATGTGCTACCACCTCCAAACCTGAAAATAAAAGCGTTTGGCGCATGACGCCCAACTCTTCACTGAGCTTATTGTAGATCTCTACCGTTTTGGTAGCGTCTAAAAATCCTGCTTTCTCTACGTATTTGGGGCTGGTCAAGCTGTTGGTTACCAGCTCAAAATAGCCCTGATTGGCAAGCATTTCCGTGAGGCGGTATTGCAACTTCGCCAGGTCCTTGACCGGATGGGCAGCCAGGTAGTCGGTGCCTAGGTTTTCTGAAAGCGCTACCTGCTGGAAGCCATGGATACGCAAAACTTCCTCGATGATGTCGGCTTCTCGTGTCACATCCACGCGGTAGGGTTTGACGGTAGCCAAAAATCCTTCACTCGTTTGCTCGGTCACCCGGATGTCCAGGCTCTCCAAGATGGTGACTACCTCTTCGGGAGCAATCACTTTTCCAATCAGGCGGTTAATGTTTCCAAAACTCACCGCTATACTGACATCTTCTTTAGGGAATGGGTACTGATCGATCAGTTCGGAAGCCACCTGGGCTCCTGCGTACTCCTGCAAAAGTGCCACTGCTTGCTTCAAGGC
Organism: Algoriphagus sp.; assembly: GCA_044237325.1. Classification (GTDB taxonomy): domain Bacteria; phylum Bacteroidota; class Bacteroidia; order Cytophagales; family Cyclobacteriaceae; genus Algoriphagus. The sequence goes on along the minus strand of JBIIFN010000086.1, from coordinate 83 downwards.
ATACACTGGCATGTTGGGATCCGTTCCTCGCTCAAATCGGAAAGAAGCATCGGTCTTGAGTCCGTGAATCTGCGAGCCCTTGC
>JBIIFN010000133.1:0-6601 GCA_044237325.1 Algoriphagus sp. | reverse complement strand
ACGGAAGCCGTTCATGTGAATTCTTCCACTGCCCTATTGACCGATGCTCCGCTGGACAATAATGGAAAGGGCGAGGCATTTTCTCCTACCGACCTGGTGGCGGCCGCTTTGGGGAGTTGCATGGTCACCATCATGGGGATTGTGGCGGAGCGAGAGGGTTTTTCTTTGGAGCCACTGTCCTGGCAAACCACCAAGATTATGCACAATAGTCCCAGGAAAATTCAAGAAAGTCAAGTTGAATTCCACTGGTCTGGTGCTGCCATGGATCCGGTGATTGCCCAAAAACTCAAGCATGCTGCCCGTACCTGTCCGGTGGCCTTGAGTTTGGATCCTGCGCTTACCCAAACAATCAATTTTAACTTTTAAGTTGCGTATCTTCTTGCTTGCCTACGCGTTTGCCTTAGTACTATAAACCCAATAAATCGATGTCATTTCTCTTTGAAAGTTTCAGCGGATGGAAAAAATACTGTGAAGAACAGTCTATTTCTCTAGTGGATTCGGTGCTTGCCTATGAGGTCGAGCAAAAAGGGGGTAGTCCCGAAAAGATTTGGCAAGGCCTAACCCAGGCTTACCAGGTCATGAAGGAGGCTGTAAAAACAGGGCTTGAAGAGGACATGAGTTCCCGGTCGGGGATGATTACTAATGGAGCAAAGAAGGTTTACAACAACCCGCTGACGGTACTATCACCAGAGTTTCAGCGATTGATTGCAAGGGCTCTGGCGGCAAAGGAGGTCAACTCCTGCATGGGTAGGGTGGTAGCGGCGCCTACTGCGGGTGCTTCGGGTATTCTACCAGGCACTATGGTTACCCTACAAGAAATCCATGGTCTTTCTGATGCCAAAATATGTGAGGGCTTACTACTAGGAGCAGGTATCGCCTTGATCATCGAAGAAAAGGCAAGTTTGGCAGGCGCTGTGGGTGGTTGCCAAGCGGAAACAGGTTCTGCTGCAGCCATGGCTGCGGGAGCGATTGTCTATTGCTTAGGAGGAACCACCGACCAGCTTTTCAATGCCGTTGCGATTACGATCCAATGCATGTTAGGCTTGGTTTGTGACCCAGTAGCGGGCTTGGTTGAAGTGCCTTGTGTGGTTCGTAATGCCAGTGCGGCAGCGATTGCCTTCAGCTCAGCACAAATCGCACTTTCCAACGTCAGTGCTGTTATTCCTGTAGATGAGTGTATTGAGGCCATGGGAGAGGTTGGGGCCTCGATGGAAAGTCGCTACAAAGAAACTGCCATGGGCGGATTGGCTGCCACCTTAACTGGGCAGCAGATCGCAAAGCGCATCTTGATTCAAGACATTGAGATGCTACCGGATGAGCAATTACCCGACTAGGCTAGCCACCAACGGAAAGGACAAGAGCCATTCGATGGAGAAGCTAAATAATGCTCCCCAGGCTAGTCCACTTAGTAGCATGTAGCCAAATATTTTCCGTTTGTCGGAGCCAAAGGATACCAATATCAAGGTACCGCCAATGGGTGTAAGTAGAATAGGGGTCAAAACAGCAATTCCCACCTCTCCATAGGAATTCCATATTCGAACGATGCGTCGATTTTTTTTGGAAAACACCTTTTTTTGTTTGCCAAACCGTGCTTGATAGATTTTTTTGAATCGGGTGCCCAGCAGGGTGAAGACGGTGACGCTAGTCATCATGCCCAACACGCTTACAGCGATGATTTGCCAAGCATTATAGCCTGCTGCAGCTCCTAAAACAGGGCCTGCAAAGAATTTGAATAAGCATAGCAGATAGATTCCAAAGAAGGTCAGGAAGGCATCATTCATGGAGCGTAAGTGCTAATCTGTTTAGGTAAGTTTGAAAATTGTAGTAGGGAGTAAAGCGCCCAGCTACCTAGTAGGGTAAGCAAAAACTACCTTAGCTGGCATTTGTTCTTTTCTATGCTTGGGACCTGCAAGATATCTGATTTAGCCTATGTCCTGAAAAAACCACAAACAAAATGAGGGATCTTCATTGCTTTTCTCCAAAGGCCAGATCTCCCGCGTCACCAAGCCCTGGAACGATGTAAGACAGCTCGTTGAGCCTTTTATCGAGTGTGCCGAGCCAGAGACTGTAAGGGGAGGAAATCTGCTCTGCCAAGTACTGAACTCCTTCAGGTGCTGCAAAGGCGGCAACCAGGTGGATGGCTTTTGGCATGCCGTGTTTCAGTAAGGTTTTTAGTGCTGCCGTAGAAGACTGGCCCGTAGCTAGCATTGAATCCACAAGAATCAATACTTTACCGTCTAGGCTTGGGCTGGCGTGGTAGCCTAGGTTTACCGTTAGTTTTTCTCCGTCCTCTTCTCGAAAAGCCCCAATAAATCCGCTTTCTGCCTGGTCAAAGAAATTCAGAATGCCCTGGTAGAAAGGGAGTGCGGCACGCAATACGGCTACCAAGACCACTTGATCTGTGGGTAGTGCCATTGCTGTATTTTCCAAGGGCGTCATCACTTCCTTGGTTTGGTAGGTCAGGGTTTTGGATACTTCATAGGCAAGGATCTCCCCTAAGCGCTCCAGATTCTTTCTGAAGCGCATACGGTCCTTCTGCACCTGCACATTCCGTAGCTCGGCCAAAAATTGGTTGGCAATAGAAGACTGTTCTGAAAGTATAAACATGATTAAATCTACGAAAAAGTGCGGTTATAGGTACTTTTCTGGGCTTTTTTAAGGTGGAGAACCCTAAGAATTGCTACCTGCAAATCAAAAATAGGACAAAAAAAGAGGCTGGATAATTCCAGCCTCTTCATTTTTATATGCATTGTAGATTACTTCACTTCGAAGCTCGCTCTTCTAGCAAGTTGTCTTGCATCAGCAGAAGACTTGTCTACAGAAGTATCTTCTCCGTATCCTTTGTAGCTAACTCTTGAAGCATCTACGCCAGAAGCAATGATCAAATCATATACTGCTTTTGCTCTGCTTTCTGAAAGTTTGATGTTGTAGTTTTCAGAACCCAACTCGTCAGCGTAACCTTTAACTTCTACGTTTACACCTGGATTTCTCTTGATGAAGTTGGAGATGTATTGTGCAGCACTTGTAGAGTAAGCAAGTGGTTTTGCGCTATCGAATGCGAAGTATACGTTTACGTAACCGTCATTGATTGCTTTTCTCAAGTAATCAACTTCGTTTCTAGATACTTCCGTTGGACAGCCGTTAGTAGCTGCAGATCCTGGCTGGAAAGGACACTTGTCTAAGTGATCAGGTGTGCCATCGCCATCAGAGTCAAGGGTTGTTCCTGAAGAACCAACTCTAGCTCCAGCCGGTGTGTTAGGCTCCTTGTCTAGGTAGTCAGGAACACCATCCGTGTCAGAGTCCTTCAACATGTCTTTGATACCGTTGATTTGCGTAGCAAGTTCTTCCTTGGTTGCGTAGTTATTTGCTGCGATAAACCAATCTGCATGTTGTGTCTGCTTACCTAGGTAGATGTTAAGTCCAAGAGTACCTGTCCACCAGTTTGCGTTTGGTCCAAAGAAACCATTGTTGGTAGATGGATTTGGCATTGTAGTAGGAAGGATAGCAGAAGCACCATCAAAAGTGATTGTTTGACGTCCATTCAAAATGGTAGAGACGTCAGCCACAAGTGCAATTTTCTCAGAAAGCTTAAGCTGTGGTGTTAGACCGAAGATCATGGTATACACACGGTCGTTGAAGTCGTTGTAACGATTCAATTCAGGATTTACCACGCCAATACCTCCACCCATGTGGAGAAGCATGCCAAACTTGTTTGTGAAAGATTCGAAATTCATGATACGGCCAACGTTAGCCACACCTTGAAGATTTAGTCTGAAATACTTTGTGTCAAACTCCGGGCTATGACCATCAACTTCTTTGAAAGATCCGAAGCCATAATCCACTTTAGCTCCAAACTTCTCATTGAACATGTAACGAACGCCAAGATCCGTGTGTCCAATGTTGAGTGTAGGAGAAAGATAGCCAGCTGTCAATGGAGCCATGGCTTTGTTGAAACCAGCTGTTGCTTCTAAAGACCACTTGTTGAATTCCTGGGCGTTAGCAGCAAATGCCAACGAGCCAGCCATAAGGGTAGAGAGTATTAGTTTTTTCATGACAAAAAATTTTTTTGTTTCGAATTTTAGGATTGGTTTTCCAAATGCAAAGATACAGACTTTTATATTACTGCAAAATTAAAGGATTTATTTCTGTAACAAGCGCTTAACAAATTTGTTTAGCTCTTTATTATCCCCAGAGACCATTACATATTCTATGCCAACAAAAGATTTTCTGAATGATTTGCTTATTCTTCAATCTGTTTCTGGGGATGAAGAGTCTATTTCAAAATGGATACTTGACTTTGTTCAAGAACGAAAAAACAGATGGAAGGTTGTGCCTGAGGTGTATTCTGGTGAAACATTTCATGATTGCGTGTTACTACGCTTTGGTGCCCCTCGAACGGCCGTTTTCGCTCACATGGACACCATTGGCTTTATGGCGCGGTATGCCAATCAGCTGATTCCCATTGGAGGACCGGAAGTCATTCCTGGTGCCCGCTTGGTTGGAAAAGATGCTTTTGGAGAGATAGACTGCGGTTTGGTGGGCGATGAGGAAGGTGTCTTCCATGATTTTCCACGGAAAATTGAGCGCGGGACATGCCTTTCTTTTGCACAAAACATCCGACGTGATGCCGAGTTTATCCAAGCGGCCTACCTCGACAATAGGCTGGGGATCTACAATGCACTACGCCTTTGCGAGACCTTGGTTGATGGCTGGGTGGTGTTTACAACCTACGAAGAACATGGTGGTGGCAGCATGCCTTTTCTACTCAAATTTATTCAGGAAGTAGCCCCTGTGAAACAAGCCTTGATTTCGGATATCACCTGGATCACAGAGGGAATACAACACCACCAAGGAGTAGTGGTGTCGATACGGGACAAATTTATCCCAAGAAAAAAGTTCGTAGATCGAATACTTCGCCATGCCGAGGAAAGTGAGATTCCCTTTCAGGTTGAGGTGGAAGCCTATGGTGGCAGCGATGGCAGAGAGGTTCAGTTTTCTCCCTATGCGCTGGATTGGTGCTTCATCGGGGCTGCCGAAGACCATGTCCACAGTCCAAATGAGAAAGTTTCCCTCAAGGACCTTGATGCGATGGTGCAGCTGTACCGCTATTTACTCAACGTCCTATAATGACCCAAATGCAAACGATTCAACTCAAAGACAAAACATTCGAAACCTACCTCAGTGCAGCACAACTCCAGCATAGAATCACCGAGCTGGGGGCGCAGATTGCATCCGACTTTGCTGGACAGGAGGTGGTGATTTTGGGTGTGCTAAATGGTTCTTTCATTTTTATGGCGGATTTGGTTCGCGCCATACCCATGACAGTCACCTGTGATTTTCTGAGGATTTCGTCTTATGTCGGCACTGAAACTACCGGAAAGGTGACTTCTGTGTTTGGGATTAGTCAGTCTCTAGCAGGCAAAAATGTCGTAATCGTAGAAGATATCGTGGACACGGGAGCAAGCATGGCCTATTTGAAGGACTACCTTGCAACCTTGGGCCCGAAGCGTGTAGCGATTGCTACCCTGCTATTTAAAAGAGAAGCATTTACCTTTAATTACCCCTTAGATTATGTGGGTTTTGAAATTCCGAATAAATTTGTCGTTGGATTCGGTTTGGATTACGACGGTGAAGGCCGGAATTACCAAGACATTTACCAATTAAGTATCCCCTAAAACTTCTTTCTTCATGCTCAATATTGTTTTATTTGGTCCTCCAGGTGCAGGCAAGGGTACCCAAAGCGAAAAAATCATTGCTGCCTACGGGTTGTCCCATCTTTCTACTGGAGACTTATTCCGCAAACACTTGGGCGAAGGAACTGAGCTTGGGACCTTGGCAAAAACCTACATGGATCGCGGTCATTTGGTGCCCGATGAGGTGGTAATCCAAATGGTAGAGCATAAAATCGGCTCTACGGCGGACAGCAAAGGCTTTATTTTTGACGGTTTTCCTCGTACCACGGCTCAAGCAGAGGCCTTGGATGCCATGCTCACCAAAAACGGCATGCGCATAGCGGGAATGATTGCATTAGAGGTGCCCCAAGACCTATTGATGGAGCGTATCAGGGAGCGTGGTAAGACCTCAGGCCGAGTTGATGACCAAGAAGAGGAGAAAATCAATACCCGCATCAAGGTGTATCTTGATGAAACATTACCTGTAGCGAAATACTACGAAAACCAAGGCAAGTTTCATCGCATCAACGGTGTTGGTAAGATAGATGAAATCTTTGCAGAGATCTCTACCGTCATCGATGGGTACTGATTCCTAGCTTTTCGTAAGTTTGCAGTTCCAAGACTTGGCTAGGCTCTAGGGCGTAGCCTTTTTTCTTTATACCACAGATGGCTGATTCAAATTTCATTGATTATGTAAAATTCTGTTCCAGATCTGGAGCAGGAGGTGCTGGATCCGTGCATTTCCGCAGGGAAAAGCACGTGCCAAAAGGTGGTCCCGATGGGGGAGATGGAGGACGAGGGGGGCACATTATCCTGCGAGGGACCACTCAAGTCTGGACACTCCTTCACCTTAAATATAAAAAACACGTAATCGCCGACCCTGGAAAAGGAGGTGATGGAGGAAGACGCACTGGTGCTGACGGTAGGGA
>JBIIFN010000132.1:0-6609 GCA_044237325.1 Algoriphagus sp. | reverse complement strand
GCAAAAAAAATGCTCTCAACAGCAGTTGGGAGCATTTCAGATTAAGGAATGGGAAACGTTACTTAACCTTCAAGGCATCGCAGCGGTCGTAGGCAGGGTCAATATCGATGAAGATATCTTCCTTTGCTGTGGCAAACCACTTGCTCAATACCTCATCTTCCTTGCGACGAAGGGTGGCGGCTTTCAATTTTTCGTAGTCATCTTCCAGATTGGCTTTGTGGGCAGGGTATCTGGCTTTGTAGAATAGGATGCGAACTTTTGTACCTTCTCTTGGGTCTTCAAATCTAATTGGAGGGGTGATGTCACCTACTTTCATCGTGTCGATAGTAAAGTAGAGTACCGGATCTTCGAGGGTACGTAAGGAAAGCCGAATGGAGCTGGAGGCTGGATCAGTAAAAAACCCACCTGCATCCGAAGTGGCGCGGTCTTGGGAGTATTCTTTTGCTGCTTTAGAAAATTCAATTTTCCCGGCTAGAATTTCCTTTTTTAGGCTATCAAGGTAGCGTTCTGCTTTTTCAATGTCTGCTTCGGAAGCTTTTGGGATCCGCAAGATGTGTCGGGTATTGAAGGTTGATCCTTTTATTTCGAGGAGCTGGATCATGTGAAAGCCAAACTGCGTTTCGATGGCATCTGAAATTTCACCTGGGCGTAGACCTAGCGCAGTAGCTTCGTACTCAGGCGCAAGCTCTCCTCTTCTAAAAAAGCCAAGATCACCCCCTTGAGCAGCAGAGCCAGGATCTTCAGAATATTTCTTTGCTAGCTCAGCAAAGGTGGATTTACCCGTACCGATTTCTTGTTTGAACTGGAGAAGTTGCGCAAGGATTTGTTCCCTCACGCCTGGGCTGGTCTCCGGTTTTTTTACAATCTGGCCTACAGTAGCTTCAGAAGTAAAGAGTGGTAGTGAATCTTTTGAGATACTGTAATAAAATGCACGCACTTCGGCAGGAGAAACTGTCATGCCATCGGTGATGGTTTTGCGCATTTTATCTACGATGAGTTGTTCGCGGATGACGTCCTCTAGTTCGGCTTTCAATTGATCCGCTGTCTTGCCATACATTTCTGCTAGCATCGCTTCGTCTCCGCCAAACTGCTGCATGACCATACTGAACCGGTTGTTGGCTTGTACCAACACCTCCGCATCGGTAACGATCACAGAGTCGATTTCTGCCTTGGCCACCATAAGCTTGTTGATCAATAAACTTTCAAATATCGTGCAGCGGGTGGGGGCCTCCATGCCTTGTTGGGCTTGAGAGATTGCTTCGATGTAGTTTTTTTGTACTTCGGATTCCAGGACAATGTTATTGTCCACCTTGGCTACAATTTTATCTACCACCTGTCCACTTGCCGTCTCTTGGGCATGGGCTTGTCCCATAATCAAGAAGGCCACAAGAAGGGGAAGGAGTCGGTTTAGGAAGTTCATAATGGTTGTTCTTTATCGGAAGACCCGAATAGGGGAAATTAATGATTCAATGCCTCAAAGACCTTTTCTTTTACTGCTTTATTGACCTGCACGGGGAACTTGGTTTTTAGCCTTTCGTTTAGCTTTTTTTCAAGCTGAGCCTGGTAGTCCCGGATTACAGGGCCGCGTACTTCTTCAAATTTTTTAGGGCCCGCAGGAAGGTCTTTTCCAAGGACAATAAGGTACGTAAAACCTTCGTGCTGGATTTCCTGGTAGGGCTTGCTCCGGTCTACTTTTGAAAGTATGGGATGGGCTTCGTATTCGAAAGTGCCCAATTCGGTGCTGTAGTCTCCTGTAGTATTGCTTGCCTCAAATGCCGCAAAGCTGGCCGGATCGTAGCCTTTAGTTTGAAGTGCTTTCCGCGCGCCATCCAACTTGGTGGCTTCGTTGATCTTTACAATAAAGCCTTCAATTCTATTTTTCCACTGGTAATCCTGCAGATTTTTGGAGTAGTACTCTACCTGACCCAAGGAGTCCGATAAGCCTTTTTGCCATACTTCCTGGTTGGTCAATGAGAAGAGCAGGATGCCATCTCGATATTCCTTTAGTAGTGCTTGATAGTCTTTGTTATTATTTTCTAAGTCTTTCTCTTCTGTTTTGGCTAACGTTTGAGCAACAAATTTGGTATACCAACTAGCAAAGAAGCCTGCGGAACCCTTTGGCGTAATCTCTTCCTGAAGGGCGAACGTCAGCAAGTCTGCTGTCGAAAATGTCTTGCCTTGAAGGGTGAAAAGTTCAGTTTTGGAGAGCCCTTTGGTAGTTAGTTCGGGACCAAAGTTGGCAAGGCTTGTGGAAGCAAATGAAGTTGAAAGGCTTTCTACAGCCGCCTCATTTTCGTCAAATCCATACCGTGCTTTCTGCATAGCGATCACCTGGGATTGAATCATTCCAGACTTGGAGGAGCGTAAAATTTTTGATTTGATGCTCTGCTCAAGCTCTTCGTAAGGCTGAAGTTCTCTTTTGTCTTCGAGTCTTAGTATGTGGTAGCCGTACTGAGTTTTAAGGGGTGGGGAGATTTCCCCGAGTTCAGTAAGGGTGAAGGCTGCCAGCTCGAACTCTGGTATCATGGTGCCTACCCCAAACCAAGGCAAAATTCCTCCCGCGTCTTTTGTCGCCGGATCTTCAGAATTGGCCTTTACTATGTCTTCCCAAACGGTATTCTCTTTCTGAATCTCTGCGTAGATGTCTGAGATTTTTCTTCGTGCATTTTCTTCCTGGGCTACATTTCCAGGATCAAAGCGTACCAAAATGTGTGATACGCTGACCTCTCCAGGATTGGCTTTACGGTCTTTTACTTGAATGATGTGGTAGCCAAAATCGGTCAACACTGGGTCGGACACAGTCCCCAAAGGAAGGCTGTAAGCAGCATCCTCAAACTGTGAGATCATCTGTAGTCCTGTAAAGTAGCCGAGGTCTCCTTTGTTGATTTTGGCAGAGGGGTCATCGGAATTGGCCAAGGCGAGCGTACTGAAGTCAGCACCATTTTCCAGGTCTGTTTTCACCTTCAACACCTGTGTAAGTACAGCAAGACTATCGGATTGGCTGGCATTGGCTGGAAACTGAAACAAAATATGGCTGGCACGAACTACCTCTTGCATGCGGCTATACACTTTGCGGAGTTCCCCTTCCTCCAGGCTGTTTTTGATTAAAAAAGGAGCAATTAGACTTTCCTTGAAGGAGGCAAACTCTAGAAAAAATTCTTCGGATTTGTCCAATCCTTGTGCTTCTGCCTCTGCAACTTTCAGTTTGAAGTTGACAAAAAGTTCAAAATTAGACTCGAACTCTTCGCGGGTTAAGGTAGTGGAGGCGTTATCTGCTGGTTTTTCTTTTGAAATTAAGTAGATCAGCTCCTCCTTGTCCACCGCTTTTTTGCCTACAGTGAATAGGGTTGTGCCTTGCTCTTGTGCGGTGGCCTTTGGGATCAATAGGCCCGTGAAGGGAAGTAGAAGTATTGTTAAAAACGCCGAAAGGGATCGGTGATTCATGGGAAAGGTGGCCAAAGTAGGATTCAAAGGTACAAAGTTATAAGGATTATGAGGGATTAGCCTGTTTGCCTTCGAATTTAACCAAAATTAGGCTTGGATATTTTTAATTAGCCGACAAATATTTTTTCCGTTTTTGGATTCGAACTCGATATCGTCCATGATCTTTTTAACTAGAAGGATGCCCAATCCTCCCTTTCTTTTCTCTTCTACCACCTGCTTGATTTGTGGGACCTCGTACTCTAGCAGGTTGAAGGCAATGCCTTCGTCAGTGATTTCGAAAATCACTTTTTCGTTAGAATCTTTGATTTCCAATTGAATCTTATCCTTGGGGTTGCAGGCATGCGAATGGATGATCAGGTTGGCACATACTTCTTCTACTGCCAAGGTGAGTTGGTGGCGCTCCACTTCGGAAAGCGTGTAGTTAGCCAGGTTTTGCTGAAGAAAGCTACGTAACTCCGAAAGGGAAGAAGTTTGGCAGGCGAGGTTCAACTTAGGGGGCATGTGTCGAAGCGATTGCGGTGGATTTATCTGGTACGATAGGGATCAGTTGGTCCAAACCCAGAATATGAAAGACTTCGGCAACTTGTTCATTCAATCCATAGATGGCGAAGCGTATTCCTTGCTCTGAAAAATCATCCAAATACGACATAAATACACCCAATCCTGCGGAAGAGATATAGCTAAGTTCGTGCCCGTCAATCAATAGAAATCGGGTGCCTTTTTGCACTACTTCTTGCATTGCCTGGTCCAGGAGAACCGAGTTGCTGGCGTCTACTTCACCCAGCAAGCGCAGGGTGTCGTAACGTTCTTCTTTTATTTTTTCAATCTGTAGCATATTGGCCTGATTGGTGTCAATTACTTAAATTTTACGACCATGAGTGAGTAGTCGTCATCGATCATTCCATCTCCACCCACAAACTGATGCAGGGCATCAACTAGGAGGCTTTGAATTTCTTGAGGAGATTGGTGTTGCTGTTGTTCTACTAGATTTTTTATGCGGTCGTAGCCAAATTGCTCCCCCTTTTCATTCTTCCCTTCTACGATTCCGTCGGTGAGTAGCACCAAGAGATCTCCTGGACTATATCCGTAAGTTTTCTCATGTACGTGATTCTCGTAGCGCTGGTTTCTCAGGATTCCTAATCCCAGGCCATCAATCGAAATAAATTCTGATTTTTTTTCATGTGCACGGTACATCAACGTGGGAATATGCCCTGCACGCGCATGACAGAATTCTTGTTTTTCGGTATCTATGCTAAAAATAGAGGCGGTAATGAAGTGGTTTTTTTCCAGGCATTTGCTTAATGCAGCGTTGGCTTTCTTCATAAAGGAGGCTGGACTGAGTCCAAGCTGGATCAAACTTTGAAACACCCCTTTCATCTGTGCCATATGAAATGCTGCCGAGGTACCTTTCCCCGATACGTCACCCATGATTAGTACGAAGCGATGCTCATCGACTTTGTAGGTGTCGTAATAGTCTCCCCCAACCTCGTCTGCAGTATTGGAGTAGGCGCAGATAGCAAAGCTCGTAGGATGGTCCAGGTGAAGTGGTAGAAGCGCCTTCTGTACCCGTTGTGCGATTTTTAGTTCTTCTTGATAACGTTCGTTTTGGATTGCCTGATTTAGAAGGCGGTGATTTTCTACCGCGATGCAGGCTTGTCTTGCAAAGGTGCTGACGATACTTACCATCTCCTTATTGAATCCTTCTTTCACTTCCTTAAGTAGGATGATTCGTCCCAATAGTGCGCGATTGACGACTAGGGGAATCACTAAGGCAGATTTGTAGGCTGGGTGGGCAAGGCGGATGGCTTGAGGAGTTGGGTTTTCACTTCGCTGCGGAGCGGTCCAACTGCGGCTTTCGGCTGGGAGGAGCGCCGAAATGGCTGCTTGGGTATCCTTATCAATATACCGCAGGCCTTCTGGTAGTTGCAATAGCTCTGTGGGATTGAGCTCTACCCAAGCCCCATCTGAATAGGAGGCGCTCACACAAGAGTCCAGCAGGATGTCGAGTACCTGCTCTTCATTTTCTTCGGGCTGAATGGATTGACTTAACTTTTGAAAATTAATTGCCTCCGTGAGTTTTTGTTCAAATACAGAAGATGTGGGCAGGTTGAATAGCGTGACTAGGAAGCTGAATAAACCATAGACAAATACGAAGCCGAACAAGGCCATGAGGAACAAATTGTCGGTTAGGTTGATTTGTAGTCGTGCCTCGTTGCCGTAGGAAAGAATTCGATAAAATAGGACGCCTGCACTGACCAAGATCAAGAAAAGGAAGAGCAATGACTTCCATTTTTCTTTAAAGTTTAGGTAAGGAATCCATTTTAAATTGACTGATAACACGATGGAAAGAAACAGCAGGATTACCAGCCCAAAGAGAAAGCTATAGTCTAGGTTGTTGTGGTTGAAAAACACAAACAATAGCGCTACTCCCATGGCCAACTCAAATACCTGCCATTGCTTTACGACTTGCTTGCTTTTTTGATAGAGGATCAGGTGCCTCCAAAGTAGGGCTGTGGAGATGAGGAAGGCGGAGGTCCAGGCAAAGTTTAGGTGGTAAAAAATATTTTTTAGGAGCGGCTCTGAGGCAATTTTACTATCACCTAAGGCGAAATAGATTAGTTCTGTCAGTATACCTGCGCCTGCTGCAAATAAGCCCGATGAGGCGCCTCTCCAAATTAGGGTTAAAAAATCCGCCTGTTGATTTTTCTTATAAATGTACCGATACAGGAGGTAAAGACTAACGAAAAAGAGAAGCTCTAACCCCCAGGTGATTTCTTCTGAAATTCCTGAATCTAGGTTATTGAGCTGGGCAAAAATCCGGATAAGGTCTACGATGACCAATGCTAGCCAGACCAGTAGGGCCAAGAGTAGACTGATTTTACCGAAGGAAAGAGGGATTTTCTTGCTCATGTTATTGCCTTTCAAAAATAGGTAATGTCGGGCAATCCTGTTTCATGTGCGGTTCTTTCGAAAGGAGGAAGAATGTTAAATCTTATCAAAATCGATTAGAGGAAGACGATTTCCTCTACAACACCCTTGCCTACATGTGATTCAAGGAGGCCGAGTACCTTGGATTTGCTTAGCTGGAGTTCCTTTTTTAACGGTCCGGAGCTGATTTTCACAAACAACTTTTTTTCTTTGATGTAGAGGTTGGTAGTACGGTCT